>JBEILM010000048.1:0-27279 GCA_040379205.1 Gemmatimonas sp. | reverse complement strand
TCGGCGCGACGGTATTCGGCGCGATGACGCTCAGCGCTGCTGCAGCGCGAGCTTGCGGCGAATGGCGGCGTCGAGGTCGGCGCGACCCTGCGTGTTGAGACGCCAGCGGCCGAAGCCTGTCTGGTCGACGAAGACGAGCTGAATGCGCAGCTCGCGGTACTCCCAGATCTGCTGTCGGACGCGCGCATTCGGATCGATCATCCCGGTGTCGATGATGTTGTCGGGATCGCCGAGCGCCACGAAGGCGATGCCACGATCCGACTGCCAGCCCACCTGCGCATCATCGCGGAAGCGCAGGTTGGCGACGCGGATGCGTGCAAAGTAATCGCGCAGCCCCTCGTGTTCAGCCGTGCCCGGCACCGGGTCGGTCTCCCGCAGGAAGGCCGCCCACATCTCGCCGCGTTCGCTGGGCGCCGCGGCCCGCAACAGGGCGACGCGCTCCGGCGTGGAGAACCAGCGCAGATACGTCAGCATTTCGTCGAAGCTGGCGATCGGCAGGTCATCGCCGAGGCTCACCAGCACCCGCGTGCGGACCGTGTCCGGCCGGCCGGGCACCGAGAACTGGACGGTGTTGATCCCCACGCCCAGTCGGGTGACCGGAATGCCCACCGTGGTGCTGCGGGAGCTGCCGCGCGAAGCCAGCTCGCTGGTGCTGTCCCAGAGCGTCACATCGCCGTCGCCGATGACCCGCATGTGCACGCGGCCGGGCGCCTCGGCACCGAGCGCGTCGAGGTACACGGGGAGCAGCGAATCCTGCCCGAAGACCACGGTGGCCCGCGGCCGGGCCAGCAGGCGCGGCAGCGAGTCGATGGCGAGACGGGGAATCGCCTCGTAGACGGGAACCGGTGTGCTGAGCCCGTCGGTGGCGAGGCGCGGCACCTCGACGGTGACCTCCTCGGTGGCCCCGCGGATGCTGGACTCGTCCTTGACGCTGACCGTCATGGCGTAGCGCCCCGGTGCCAGGCGCAGGTACTGCTGCCAGATGATGCTTTCGTCGGTGCGCGACGTTTCGCGGAACGTCGGCACCCGAACGGCTTCCGTGGCCTGCACCGAGCGCACGACGGCGACGCCCTGGCGCAGCTCGATGCGTGCGGTGTAGCTGGCCGCGTACCGGTCGCCCTCGCGAGCGAAGCCCAGCGAGCGCGACGGCATGGAGAGTGCCACGAGCATGAGCGTGCTGTCGGCCGAGGGCGCGCGCAGAAACGACACCGAGGCCGCGAACGGAATGGCGCCGCTGCCGGCGATGAGCCCCATGGAGCGATAGAGCCGCTGCATGTCGCTGGGGGCCCCGGCCACGCCCGCGGCGCCCGGGCCCGCCGGAGCCGGCGGCCCCCCAACGGGCCGGTTCCCCACCGGGGGCCGCCCGCCAGCGCAGGCAGCAACGAGCACAGCCATGGCCGTCAACGAGGCGGCCCGGGCGATCATGCGCCCCTGGGATGGTTCGACGCGAGGATTCACGATGCGCATGCTACCATCCCTACTCATGGAATGTGCCCTGCTGAGAATTGTCTTGCTGCTGTTGCGGCTGGGCGTTACGTTCGCCCCGTGGCCATCGAGACGCTAGTCGGTACGACATTGGCGGGATATGCCGTGCGTGGAAAGGTCGGCGAGGGTGGCACCTCGACGGTTTTTCGCGCCGAGCATCCGCAGCATGGCACAGTGGCCCTCAAGGTGTTGCGGGAAAAGCTGCAGCACGACAAGACCGCCGTGCAGCGGTTCCTGCGCGAGGCGCAGTTCGGCGCTCGGGTGGAACACCCGAACATCGTGCGCACCCTAGACTACGGGCAGTCCGACGCCGATCGCTATTACCTCGCGATCGAATGGGCTGCCGGTGAGATCCTGGACAAGTACGCCGACAGGAGCGGGCCGCTGCCCGCTGCCGAAGTGGCGTCCATCCTGTCCCAGATCTGCAGCGCCGTGCAGGCCGCCCACGATGTCGGCATCGTGCACCGCGACCTCAAGCCGGAAAACGTCATGTATGATCCGACCACGAAGCACGTGAAGCTGCTCGATTTCGGCATCGCCGCCGACACCGACGCCGCCCCCGACCAGCGCCTCACGCGCGCCGGGTTCTTCGTCGGGACGCTCATGTATGTGGCCCCGGAAGCGCTGTCGGGCGAACTCGTCGGACCGGCCGCCGACCAGTACTCGCTGGCCACCATCGGGTATTTCCTGCTGTCGGGGTGCCTGCCCTACACGGGCAAGTCGCCGCGCGAGCTGTTTTCGCAGCTGCTCACGCAGCCCCCGGTGACGCTCAACAAGGCCAAGCCCGGGCTCGTCTTCCCTGCCGCCCTTGAAGCGGTGATCATGAAGGCGCTGTCGAAGGTCCCGGCCGAACGGTACCCGTCGGTCAAGGCGTTCTCGGAGGCGTTCACCGACGCCTGCAACGCGCCGGTCCTCCCCTCGGGAAGCTCGCCGGCCGTCTCCGGTGAGGCCGGCAAGGACAAGGGCGGACTCTTCGGCAAGATGAAGGGGCTGTTCGGCCGAGGCTGACTCTCACGCGGTTCCCGTGACTGATTCCATCAAGACCCGTCTCATCGCCCTGCTCGCCGAACGTTCGGCCAAGCGGGGCGATTTCGTGCTGGCCTCCGGCCGCCGCTCGACGCTGTACGTCGATTGCCGCCTCACCACCATGCACCCCGAGGGGCAGCTGCTCATCGGGCGGGCGGGCCTCGCCGCGCTGCGTGCCACCGGCTGGCCCGTGGACGCCGTGGGCGGCCTCACGCTGGGCGCCGACCCCATTGCCTACGCCATTGCCCACGCCAGCGCGCTGGCCAGGGAAGCCGGCACGGGAGAAACCGTTCGGGCCTTTACCGTGCGTAAGGAAGCCAAGCAGCACGGCACCGGGAAGCTCATCGAAGGACCGTTCCAGCCTGGCGACAAGGTCGTGATCGTCGAAGACGTGATCACCACCGGTGGGTCGGCGCTCAAGGCGGTGGAGGCCGTACGCGCCGCCGGCGGCGAGGTGCTGGGGGTGCTGGCGCTGGTGGACCGGGAAGAAGGCGGTCGAGACGCCCTCGAAGCGGCCGGGCTGGCGGTGGTGGCGCTGGTGACGGCCACCGACCTGCAGCCCCTCCTCCCCGCCTGACCGGCCGCACGGCTGGCGGCGGCGGTACGCGGTCGCCGGCCTGCATGACCGCCGGCAGCGCAACCGGCGGCGCAACCTGCGCCGCTCTCGCGCGTCCTTGGGGGTATGCCCGATACCGCGCGTTCCCCGCTTTCGCTGCCGCAGCCCCTCGCCGAGGAAGAACGGGCGAAGGACCTGCGGACCTTCGCCGTGGCCGCCCGTCGGCGCTTCTGGAGCACGATCGTCATTGCCGGCGTGGTGGTGGCCGGACTGCGCCTCGGGTTTGTCGGGGCGAGGCCGTACACGGTGGGCGCCACCTTCGCTGCCGCCCTGGCCTTCAATGGCCTGCTGTTCGCCGTCGGGCGCCTGACGGCGCTGCACCGCCCCTGGCTCAAGTTCGCGGTAGCTATGGCCGACACGGTGCTGATCAGCGCCGTCGTCTTTCTGGTCGGTTCGCCAGTGCTGGTCCTGGCGTACATTCTCGCGATCGTGCCCTACGCCTTCGACCGCGGACCGGCGCTGGGCTACACCGCCACTGCGGCCTCGGTCATCGGGTACGTGGCCGCCATGGCGTCCGTCGCGGCCACGAGTTCGGCTGGTACGGTGGTCTGGCCGCAAGTGGCGCTGGGTGCCGGGCTGCTGGTCGTGGTCGCACAGCAGGTCATCCAGATGCCGGCGCGGCTCATTGCCCGCCTGCGGCGTACCCGCGAGCGGCTGGCCATGGTGGAGCGGGGTGATCTTTCGGTGCGGGCCGACGCGCGCCACGCCGACGAGCTGGGCTACCTCGAGCGCAGCATGAACGGTGTGCTCGACGAACTCGTGCGGGTCATCGAATCGGTGCAGCGCGAAGCGGACGACCTGGCCGCCGTGGCGGCGCAGGTTCATGGTGCCGCCACCGTGCTGCAGCACCGCTCGGGCGATGTGTCTGGCGGGGTCACGGCGTTGCGCGATGCGCTCGCCACGCAGCGCGATCAGGCCAGTGCCGGGGCGAAAACGGGACGCGACGCGCGGCAGACCGCAGAGTCGGCGCGCCGGACCGCCGAGTCCACGGCCCATGAGGCGCGCCAGGTGGACGAGATGGCGGTGAGCAGCCGCGAGGCCATCGAACGGGCTGCGCGCACACTGCTGTACCTGGGCAGCACGGTGAACGAAGCGACCACGCAGGTGCGAGCGCTCGCGCCGGCGTCGGACCAGGTGGGGCGTTTCGTCGACACCGTGTCCCGCATTGCCAAACAGACCAGCCTCCTCGCCCTCAACGCCGCCATCGAGGCGTCGCGCGCCGGCGAAGATGGCCTCGGCTTTGCCGTCGTGGCCGACGAAATCCGGGCGCTGGCGGTGGAGAGTGCACAGGCGGCGCGCCAAGTCACGCGCACGGTGCAGCGGGTGCGCGACGACATCGGTGCTGCCGTGCTGGCGATGGATACCACGGCCGAAGAGGTCGAGGGCGCCGGATCGATCGCCCGCGACGCCACGCGGGCTCTGGCGTCGATGGTGGACGGCATCGGGCGCGTGTCCAGACAGAGCGACGACGTGGCCGCACTCGCGCGCACGCAATCGCAGCTGTCGGCGTCGGCGGCGGCCGCATTCGACGCCCTCGATCAGTCGGCACATGAGGCGTCGGATTCGGCGCGGACGGTGGTCAGTGGTGCCGCCGCGCAGCGCACGAGTATCGACGAGCTGTCGCATAGCGCGGCGCTGCTGGCAGCGGCGGCGGCGCGACTTCGCGCGCTGGCCGGCCGCCACGCCGCATCGTCCGGTGCCGCAGGCACAACCGCCAGTGCGACCGCGATCGCCACAGCGGTCCCGGTGGCTTTCGCTGCCGAGCGCAGCGCTGTCACTCACCCTGCTCCACTGTAGGACACCGTCTCGTTCTCCATGGCTGCCGAAGGGCGGCCGACAGGCATCCACGATGGCGGCGAGTGGAACGGATCGAAGTCCAGCAGCGCCGGCCGGTAGGGCAGCACCAGTGTCTGCCGCATGTGCTCCAGCATGCGCTCTCCGTCGAAGCGCTGGCGGAACTCGGCGGCCCCGATGTCAAGCAGCCCGTGCACGTGGCGGGAGAAGCTCTGCGGTGACGAGTACTCCAGCAGGAAGGCGACCTGGGTGATGGAGTAGCCCGGATTCTCCAGCAGGCGCGCCGCCCGAACCAGCCGGGCGGCGGCGAGATACTTCTTGGGCGCTGGAATGCGCGCGCGGAAGAAGCGGCTCATGAAGGTGGTGGGGGTGATGCCCGCCTGCCGAGCGAAGAGCCGCACGGTGGTGAGTGTGCGTGGGACCGTGAACAGCAGGTCGAAGAAGCGCTGGCAGGCGGGGATGGCGCCCGCGAGATCGAGGCGCAACTGCTGACGGGCCAGCGTTTCGATGCTGCGCGGATCGTCCTGTGCCACCACCTCCCGCAGGTTGCGCCATCCGGCGGGTTCGCGGGCGTCCACCAGCGTGCGCACCCCCTGCTGTCCGAGCGCGAGCACGGCCTGCGACGCGCGTGGGCTTTCCATCGCGGTGAGCAGGGCCACCGACGTCACCCGGGGAAACTCGCGCACCATGCGGGCCATCATCCCGGCGTGCTGCTGCTGGTAGCGCGCCACCGATACGATGACCGCCGACACCGGCTGCCGCCGCAGATCGTGCAGCACATCTTCGAGGGTGTCGCGGTGCTGTGTGGTCCAGCATCCCTTGCCCGCACTGTCCACACGCTCTCGTTCAGCGGGGGTGACGAAGGTGAGCACCGCCTTCGCCTCCGGCTCTGCGCCGTCGTGATGTGGCGGGTTGGCGCGGGGCACTTCGGAAGATCTCGGGCCACTCATCGGGCGCCTCCTCGACGAAATCGTGCAGCGACGCGAAGGCGTGAAGGCAGCGAGCCACTGCGGCAGGCGAGCAGGGCCTGCGTCTCTCTCTGTGCCGTCACGCCGGGAACGTGGCTCGACGCTCGGGCGCGACGTCATCCACCCGTCACTGTCGCGCGTGGATTCGGTGACGGATCATGAGGGCTGGCGGTGTTCGCTCGCGTCGCCTGTCGGTGCGCGCGCAGCAGAGCCGCTATATTGCGCGGACACGGATGTCACCGGCCGGACGGTCGCGAAACGGCGGAACGGGCCTTCGAGGCTACGCCGTCGTTCCGAGGAAAGTCCGGGCTCCGCAGGGCAGATCGCCAGGTAACGCCTGGGCACGCGCGGCGCGAGCTTCGCGTGACGGACAGTGCAACAGAAAGCAAACCGCCATCGTGGCAACGCGGTGGTAAGGGTGAAAGGGTGGGGTAAGAGCCCACCGCGCGTCCGGTAACGGGCGTGGCACGGTAAACCCCGGTCGGAGCAAGGCCAAATAGGCGGTGAGAGACGGCCCGTCTCGACCACGGTGCCGATCCTTCGGGTGACGCATCGAACCGCGGGTAGGCTGCTGGAGCGTGCGGGTGACTGCACGCCGAGAGGAATGACCGTCCGGTGCACCTTGGTGTACCGACAGAACCCGGCTTACAGGCCGGTGGCATTCGTGTGCTGGTGGTCCGGTGCTCGTGCGGAGGTCGACGTTGGCGCCTGGTGCTGGAAGGGACATAACGAACGGACGGAACCGGGCCCGCCTGCGCATCGCGATGTTGGCGTTGGTCGGGCTCATGGCGGCGTGCGGGGGTTCGGTTGCGCCCACGCCCCTCCCGACACCGTCGGCGCCACCGGCTCCCGCCGTGGTGCCGGCGCCGGCAGTCCGGCGTACGGCACTGCCGGCAAACATTCGCGGCGCGTCCTGGATCGTCACGTCGACCGCTCGACTCCGGGTGAACGGTGTTCGCGACGAGCAGCGCATGGAAAGCCAGGCGCGTGTCACCTGGACGTTCGAGCGCCAACCGTCGGGCTCGGCCAAAGCCTCCGGGCAGGTCGATGCCTTCACCGTGCGGTCGAGCCTCGATTCCGGCCGAACCGGCGCGGCGCCGCCCGCAGCGCGTCTCCTGCTCGACGGACTGGTCGACAGCGCCGTGGTCCGGGTGGTGACCCGACCGCCCCAGGCCAACGAATGCGACCGGTACGAGTCGACAGCCGCCACCCTCGCCCGCGAACTCCTGGTGCGTGTACCGGACGGTCTTCAGGTGGGCGATCGATGGCGTGACAGCACCGTGTCGCTGGTCTGTCGGTCTGATGTACCGATTGCGGTGTACACCACCATCATCTCCCGCGTGGAGCGCCTGACGGATGAGGTGCTCGTCGTGCGCCGCGAGATCCTGTCGAAGCTGGACGGCAAGGGCGGATCGGCCTTCCGGAGCCTCGAACTGGTCGGGACAGGGTCAGGGGAGCAGCGGGTGGAGATCAACGCCCAGACGGGCATCCTGGAGCGATTGGAGGGCACGAGTACGCTGATGCTGAAGGCGACCGAACGCGCCCCGTCGCTTCCGCCGCGCACGCAGGACGTGGTGCAGCGGGTGGAGCTCAAGGCGCAGCGGGCCACTCGGTAGAGCTCGGCACCACTCACGCAGACGGGACGGAGGGCGAAACAGCCCGCACGGAGGACACGAAGCATGAACGAGGGCACGGAGAGGCGTTCGAGCCGCCCTCCGTGCCCTCATCGTTCTCGGTGCGCTCCGTGCGGGCTGTTCGCAGTGGGCTGTTCGCAGTGGGCTGTTCGCGGTACCGCCGCCCACACGATCGGCGAACTCAGTCCATCAGCCGCAGCGGCATCACCAGGCAGAGGTACTTGGCCGGATCGTCCCAGCCTTCGGGCTCGATGGTGGCCGCCCGCTCCGGGGCCTTGAAGGTCAGGCGCACCTGCTCGGTGGGCATGAAGCGCAGGATCTCGAGCAGGTAGGTGGCGTTGAAGCCGATGTCGAGCTGGTCGCCGGTGTAGTTCACCGGCAGTTCGTCGCTGGCTTCGCCCAGGTCCGGCGTGGTGACGCTGAACTTCAGCATGCCGGTGTTGAACGACATCTTGATGCGATGCGTCTGGTCGGACGCAATGACGCTCATGCGCTTGAGGGCGCTGGTGAGCGCCGCCTTGTCGGCCAGCGCGTAGCGATCGTTGTCCTTGGGGATGACCTGCTCGTAGTTCGGATACGGGCCTTCGACGAGGCGCGTGAAGACTGCCGTGAACGGCGAGCGGAAACCCAGGTGGTTCTCGCCGCGCGCAATCTCGAGCTCTTCTTCGGCCGGGAAGAGCCGGCGGATCTGCTCGAGCGCCTTCGGGGGCACGATGAGGTCGCCCGGCGGCGCGCTGCTGGCTTCGACCGGCACCTCCATCTTGGCGAGGCGGTGGCCGTTGGTGGCCACCATGCGCATGCGCTCCTCGCGCAGCTCCCAGAGCACGCCGTTCAGGATCGGGCGCGACTCCTCGGTGCTCACGGCGAACGCGGTGTGCGAGATGAGTTTCTGCAGCTCACCCGACTTCACTCGCCACGAGTCGTTGAAGCGCACCGTGGGGAAGGTCGGGAATTCGTCGCGTGGCAAGCCGAGCAGCTTGAACCGGGAGCGCCCGCACTCGAGCGTCACGCGCTGTTCACCGCTGGCCGAGATCTTGACCGGCGACGGAGGAAGCTCGCGCGCAATTTCGCTGAGCTTCTTGGCGGGGATGGTGATCGCCCCCGGCGTTTCGACGTCGGCGCTAACCTCGGTACTGACCGCAATGTCGAGATCCGTGGCCGAGAACCGAATACCGCGGTCGGTGGTCTCGACCAGCAGGTTCGACAGCACCGGCAAGGTGGTCTTGGCCG
The DNA here is from genome assembly GCA_040379205.1 of Gemmatimonas sp. Lineage (GTDB taxonomy): Bacteria > Gemmatimonadota > Gemmatimonadetes > Gemmatimonadales > Gemmatimonadaceae > Gemmatimonas. The sequence goes on along the minus strand of JBEILM010000048.1, from coordinate 18,526 downwards.
GTACGGCCGCGGTGACGGCCAGGAGGCCTTCCTGCAGCTTCTCGCGCGAGATGGTGAACTTCATGCCCGTTCGTGTGGAAGGACTGCTGTTAAAAAAACTCTTAGAGAAAAAACAGGTAGTAACAGCAGGGCGTGTGGGCTTGTCTACAAACGACGCAAACTATGTGTCTGGAACCACTTTCGCCATCTCCTCTCATGTGAACTGCCTGTGGGAGGAGCGGCCCACTCCCCGCTGATGCACAGGTGGGGGGGGGCCGCGGTGTGGATGGCTGTGGGGTTCCGGGGATTCAGGTGCCCAGTTGTCCGGTTGTCCTCAGGGTTTCCAACATGCCTCGCACCTTCAGGACCCGCTCGCTGAATCCCGCCTCGCCGCCCATGTCCTCGGCCACCCGGTCGAGGGAATGAATGACCGTGGAATGGTCGCGGCCACCGAAGGCGTTGCCGATTTCCACGAGCTGCAGCGCCAGGAGCTCGCGACACAGATACATGGCCACCTGACGGGGCACCGTGAGCTGCTTGGTGCGCGTCTTGGAGCGCAGGCCGTCGGGGGTGACCCCCCACTCGCGCGCCACGACCTGCTGGATGGTGGCCACGGTGATGGCCGTGGGCGGGACATCCGGGAAGTCGGAAGCGGACGCCCCCCGGAGCTTGTCGCGCAGCGCTTCGCGCGCCAGGTCGACGGAAATGTCGCGGTGCTTGAGGGAGGCGTAGGCGAGCAGCTTGATAATGGATCCCTCGAGCTCGCGCACCGACGACTTCACATGCTGGGCGATGAACTCGATGACCTCGTCGGGGATGGTGAGCTCGAGATGGTCGAGGCTCGCCTTCTTCTTGAGGATGGCGATGCGGTGTTCGAGGTCGGGGGCGTCGATGTTGGCGACCATGCCCCACTCGAAGCGGGAGACGAGGCGCGATTCGAGGCCGGGGATCTCGCGGGGCGGGCGATCGGAGTTGAGCACGATCTGCCGGCCGGCTTCATAGATGGCGTTGAAGGTGTGGAAGAACTCTTCCTGTGTGGATTCCTTTCCCTTCAGGAACTGCACGTCGTCGACCAGAAGGAGATCGATCTCCCGGAAGCGCCGACGAAAATCGCCCATCTGGCCGGTCTGGATGGCGCTGACGAACTCGTTGGTGAACTGCTCGGTGCCGACGTAGGCGAGGCGGAGCGTGGGGGTGCGGCGCAGAAGTTCGTGGGCGATGCCCTGCATGAGGTGGGTCTTGCCCAACCCGGTTTCGCCGTAGATGAAGAGCGGGTTGTAGACCTTGCCGGGCGCCTGGGCGGCGGCCTGGGCGGCGGCGGCGGCGACGTCGTTGGACTTGCCGATGACGAACTGGTCGAAGGTGTATCGCGGGTTGAGTGGCGTGGAGATGCGCGGCTGCTGTTTTGATGGCGGCGCCACAATGGGCGCCGGCGGCGGGGCAACGAACATGTCCATCTGCACCCGCCCCACGCGCTCCTCGTGGACCTTGAAACGCACCTTGATGGGGTGACCCAAGGCGACCGGGGCGAACGACATGAGGAGGTCGGCGTGCTTCGACTCGTTCCAGTCAGCGGAAAACTGGTCGGGGGAGCCAACCATCAGCGTATCGCCTTCGACGGCGAGCGCGTCGACGGGCTCGAGCCAGGTCCGGTACGTCTGCTCGGGCAGCACCTGACGCGCGCGCTGGCGCAGGCGGTCCCAGATTTCGGCAGGCGATAGCGACATGGCAGCTCGAGCGGTGGCGTACGGAAGCGGGGGAGGGGGGGCGAAGGTACCCGGTGTGCTGTGGATAAGTCAATCTAGACCGGAGTTGTGAGTCCCGCAGATCGGTCGCCGGCGGACCCCCGTGCATACGTGTTGGCAAGCAAGTGTAAGCGGCGCGCGTCAACTCGTTGTCACGCGCGGCTTTGGACTCGGCTGCCCCTTGACCTGCCCCCCGGTCCCGGGGTATGTTGGGTGGCTATTCCGTACTCACTGTTCATCCGATTTCTTCGAGCTAGATATGGGCAAGCCCACCTATCGTCCGCGCAACACGCGTCGCATCCGCAAGCACGGCTTCCGTGCGCGCATGGAGACGAAGTGGGGCCGTGAAGTCCTCGCGCGCCGCCGCCGCAAGGGGCGCAAGCAGCTGACCGTCAAGCTCCCGTCGAAGTACGCGGGCGCCTGATTCCCGGGCGTTCCCGCGCCAGCAGCGACTGACGCGCGGGTCCGAGCTCGAACGAGTCCGTCACGAAGGGAAGCGAGTGCGCACCGCGTCACTGGACGTGCGTGCCGTCGCTTCCCTTCATGCGTTCTCCCGCGTGGGGTTCGTCGTGCCGCGCTACAAGCACTCCGCCGTCGATCGCAACCGCGTGAAACGGCGGCTGCGGGAGCTCGTACGGTTGCATGGGCTCGGCCCGCTGCAGTCCCGGGCCCCGCTGGACGTGGTCATTCGCGCCTTCCCGGCGGCGTACGGCCGCGACAGTGCGGCGCTGCGCTCCGAACTGGAGCAGGCGATCCGGCGCCTTACCTGAGTCTGGACGGCATGACGACCACTCCGATGGGGCTCGCCCGCTGGCCGAGGACCGCGCTCATCCTGCTCGTCCGGGGGTACCAGCTCACGCTCTCGCCCATCTTCGGGGGCGCGTGCCGGTATTATCCTTCGTGCTCTGCGTACGCGATCGAGGCGCTGGAAAAGCACGGCGCGTGGCGCGGAGGATGGATGGCGATGCGCCGCATTGGCCGCTGCCACCCGTTCCGCCCCGGCGGCTTCGATCCGGTGCCCTGATTTCGCGCTGATCCCGCGCTTTCGCGCTTCCCTCTTCTTGCTATGGAACCACGCCGCATCATCCTCGCCGTCGTCCTGATGGCGGCGGTCCTGATCGTCGCCCCGATCCTCTTCCCGACGCCCGTACCTGCCCCTGGGTCGGTGCCCGTGGCCACGGACTCGGTGCGCACCGACTCGACCGGCCTCACCACCGGAAGCGACGCCGCCGCGGCGTCAGCCGCGCCGGTGGCCGGCTCCGTAACCGGTCCGGTGCCGACCATGGGAGCCGCCGCCGATGCCGCCGCGGCACCTGTGGTCCTGGTGCCGGTGGACACGACGCTGGTGAAGACGACGCCGGCCGAGTTCCGCACCACGAATCGGGGTGCCGCGCTCATCGGTGCCTCCATGACGCAGTATCCGGCCCTCTCCAACAAGGGCCGCACTCGCCAGGGTACCGTCGAACTGGCGGCCCCCGGCGATCGCCTGCTGGGCTTCCGCATCGTGATGCCCGGCGACACGATCGACCTGTCGCGCACCGTCTTCCGCACCACGCAGGAAGAGGAGAACGGCCGCACCGTCGTGCGCTACGACGCCGAGCTGGGCATGGCGTCGCGTACGGCCCGCATCCGGTACTCGTTCCTCCCCGACAGCTACCGGGTGGACGTGTCGGCGGCCATCGCCGGCGTGCCCGACAACAGCTACCTGCTCATCGACCTGCCGCCGGGCTTCCGCAGCGCCGAGGCGGACACGAGCGAAGACCAGTCGCACCTGGCGTACGCCTACAAGCCCGAACTCTCAAGCGCCGAGGGCGTGGCGTTCCGGTCGCTCGATCCGGGCGAGCGGGAGATCCAGGCCGGGCCCATTACCTGGGCGGTGGCCAAGAACAAGTACTTCCTGCTCGGCGTACTGGCGCCCAAGGGGCAGGCCGGCTTCGCCGAGGTGGGGGTGACTGGCGGCGAGCGCGTGGCCAAGGAAGCGACGCGCGGTCAGGCCACGCTGGTGGCCCCGCTCAAGGGCGGGAATGTCGCCTTCGAGGTGTACGCCGGGCCGCAGGAGTTCAAGCGTCTGGTGGCCATGGGGCGCGAGTTCGAGACCTCGAATCCGTACGGCGGCTGGCTGCAGGGCATCGTGCAGCCCTTCGCCACCATGGTCATCCGCCTGCTGCTCTGGATGAAGTCCACGCTCGGTCTGTCGTACGGGTGGATCCTGGTGATCTTCGGCGTGGCCGTGCGCATCATCCTCTGGCCACTCAACCAGAAGGCCATGCGCAGCTCGATGGCGATGCAGCGCATCCAGCCGGAGCTGCAGGAGATCCAGGCGAAGTACAAGGGCGACCCGCAGAAGCTGCAGGCGGCCATGATGCAGGTGTACAAGGAGCACGGCATGAGCCCCTTCAGTTCGCTGTCGGGGTGCCTGCCCATGATGATTCCGCTGCCGGTGTTCTTCGCGCTGTTCTTCGTGTTCCAGAACACCATCGAGTTCCGCGGCGTGTCGTTCCTGTGGTTCCCCGACATTTCGCTCAAGGACCCGTTCTACGTCATTCCGATCCTCGTGGCGATCACGGCGATGGGGCTGTCGTGGCTGGGCATGCGCGGCATCAAGGCGAACGAGCAGCAGAAGATGATGATGTACCTCATGCCGGCGATGATGATGGTCATCTTCTTCAACATGGCGTCGGGGCTCAACCTGTACTACTTCGTGCAGAACCTCGCGTCGCTGCCGCAGCAATGGCTCATCTCGCAGGAGCGGAGCAAGAAGGTGCCGCTCGTCAAGGGATAGGGCGTGACCGCGCTCGCGGCACTGCCCGGCGGTGACGACACGATCGTTGCCATCGCGACGGCGCCGGGACGTGGAGCGGTGGCGATGGTGCGCCTGTCGGGGGCGCGGGCGATGCTCATCGCCCGCGCCCTCGGTGCATTCGGGGGAGTCGGTGGTGCCACACCGATTCCCCGTCGCACGTCCATGGTGGCGCTGGTGCACCCCGACTCCGGCGAGCCGCTGGACGAGGTGCTGGTGACGTGGTTTGCCGCTCCCCGCTCGTACACGGGTGAGGATGTGGTGGAGATCGCCACGCACGGCGGACTGGTGTCACCGGCGCGGGTGTTGGCGGCCTGTCAGGCCGCGGGGGCACGCCTCGCGCTGCCAGGCGAATTCACGCGGCGCGCGGTGGGCAACGGTCGCCTAGACCTGCTGCAGGCCGAAGCGGTGGCCGATCTGATCGACGCCCGCACGAGTGCCATGCAACAGCAGGCCCTCGCCCAGCTCGATGGTGGGTTGTCGCGTCGCCTGCTCGCGCTGCGCGAGGAGGTCATCCACCTCGAGGCGCTGCTGGCCTACGACATCGATTTCCCTGAGGAGGACGACGGCCCGATCGCGCCGGCCCGCATCGCCGACGCGGCGTCGGCGCTGCGTGAGGCGCTCGCGGCGCTGCTGCGTACCGCGCCGCGTGGGGCGATGGTGCGCGACGGGGTGCTGGTGGTGATCGCCGGCCCGCCCAACGCCGGCAAGTCGTCGCTGTTCAATGCCCTGCTCGGCGATGCGCGCGCGATCGTGACGCCGGTGCCGGGTACCACCCGCGATGCCATCGAGGCGCTGCTCGACCGGCAGCCATATCCTCTGCGGCTCGTGGATACGGCGGGCCTTCGCGACACCGACGACGAGGTGGAGCGCCTCGGTATCGAGGTGAGCGCGCGCTATCTCGCGCAGGCGCAGGTCGTGCTGGCGTGCGGGGCCACCGCCGCCGAGGTCGCGCGCACCCTCGACGTGGTGCGCCCTCGCACGCCGGGCGTGGTGGTGCCGGTGCTCACGAAGTGCGACTTGCTCGAGGACTCCGGGCAGGTAGGCGACGACGACGCGGTACGCGTGAGCGCCGAGCGTGGCGACGGGCTCGCGAACCTGCTCATGGCCGTCGACGCGGCGGTGCACGAGCGCACCCCAGCCGACGAACCCGTGCTGATCACCCGTGAGCGGCATCGCGTGGGGCTCACCACCGCGCTCGAAGAGATCGCGGCGTTCCGGCGCGCGTGGTCTTCCGGCGCGTTACCCCCACCGGTGGCCGCAGTACACCTGCTGACGGCGCGAGAAGCCATCGCCGAGCTGATTGGCGTCGTGGATGCCGAGGATGTGCTCGACCGGGTCTTCCGCGACTTCTGCATCGGGAAGTAGGCGCGGGCGATGTTCCGGTGCGCGATCGGGTGAGGCGCCGTGCGATCGGAGCCGACAACGCCGCGACCTGTTCGCGAGAACGGCGGGCGCGCGTCAGCTGACGACGGTCAGGCGCGGCCGTTCGGTGATCGGTTCGGCGGCCGTGGCGAGCTCGAAGGCGCTGGCGCGGACGGACCAGGCGAAGCCGCGGGCGGCGATGGCCGGTTCTACCATGCGGGCGCCGAGGAAGTAGCCGGCGCGCTCGGGGAGCACGACGCGTTCGACGGTGCGGGCCTCATCGCTCATACCGCCCGAGAGGTAGCGCAGGCGCAGGCCGAGCGCGGCGCGATCGAAGTCGGTGCCGGCGGCACGCTGCAGCACGGGCTCGACTTCGCGGATGCGCGCGTACTGGCGGCGGGCGAAGCCGAAGTACTCCCAGGCGGCGTGGCCAGGGCTCACGGCGCGCGAGACCTGCACGGCGAGCCCCTCGTTGACCAGCAGCTCGCGCAGGGGCGCCTGACGTCCCGTCTCCCAATAGGAGTAGTAGCCGCCGGCATCCTCCACGATCTCGCGCATGCTGCTGCGGCTGGTGGGCGACGTGTAGCGCACCACGTGCGTGATCTCGTGGGCCAGCCAGAGCGGGATGAGCTCGGGGTCGAGGCCGAGGCCCTGCGTGTCCGGGTTGGCGACGCCGGTGAAGTGCTCGAGGCAGATGAACGCGACGCCACGCCCATCGACCACCAGCTCGCCGGCATTGGCGGCGCCCACGCCGACCATGAGCACGATGTCGTAGGCGACATCGACGTCGAGGAGGGTGCGGACCTTCTCCTCGGTCTGCCGGGCGAGCGCGACGAGGTCGGTGGAAGCGAGCAGGGCGCGCAGGTCGCTGCGGTCGGCCGCGACGGTGGACCGGACGACGTCCTCGAAGTGCGGACCGACGGGCTCGAGGACGTAGTTGTCCCAGTAGGCCGTGAGGAGCGCGCGGTGGCGCTCGAAATACTCGAGATACGCCGCGTGGCGATCGTCGGCGTCGAGGACGGCGAGAAAATCTGGGACCAGATTGATCAACATCAACGACCCGGGATCGGGAAGCCGGCGCGATCGCAACGTATGCGCATCCCTGCGCAAACCGCTCGCCGAACAAGACGCGGCAAGATAGCCCTCGACGGAGCGGGCAACAAGGCGGACGCGGTGCCCGATGTGGAAAAGCGCGGGCGCACGGTTCAACTCCGGTGCGCGGTGTGCCGACACTCGCCCACATCACCGCGTCCCTTCGGCCCATGACCACGCTTCATCTCATCGACCTCACCTGCCCGATCTGTGCCGTGGAGTTCCGCTCACAGACGGTCGTCGCCACCAACGGGTACGGCGGCAAGCGCACGGACTTTCACGAGCGCGCCACCGGCATGCAGCCGCTGCCCTATTTCGTGCATCTGTGCACGCACTGCGGCTATGCCGGTGTGACGCGCGACTTCGGCGCGGAGGTGGAGATCACCGACGAGCTGCGCGCGCAGGTGTGGATGGAGCTGGCGCCGTCGCTGCAGCACGCGTTGCCGTCGGGCTCCCTCAAGTACGAGCACGCGGCTCGGGTGGCCGAATGGCAGGGGCACGACGCGCGCTACCTCGCGGACCTGTTCCTGCGGGCGGCCTGGTGCTGCGTGGACGAGGGCGACACCGAGGCCGAGCGCTTCTTCCGTCGCAAGGCGGCCTGGCGATTCGCCGACGCGCTGGCCGACTTCGGGGCCGTGCCGCCCGAGGAGCGGGCCGTCATCACGTACCTGATCGGGGAGCTGTGGCGCCGCATCGGCGACGATGCGCAGGCGGCGCGGTGGTTCGAGCAGGTGGCCGAAGAAGTAACCGAGCCGGCAGCGCAGGGGTGGGTGGTGGAAGTGGCGGAGCAGCAGCGCGTGGAACCGCGCGAGTGGTTCACCTGACGCCAGCGCTCGCGGCGATCGGTCGAGCCTAGCGGTCGACGCTAGCGGGTCCCGAACAGCCGGTCGCCAGCATCGCCGAGTCCGGGCAGGATGTAGCCGATCTCGTTGAGTTCGCGGTCGAGCGAGGCCGCGAGCACCGGCACATCCGGGTGGGCGGCGGCGAGGCGAGCCACGCCCTCGGGGGCGGCCACGAGGCAGAGAAACCGGATGCGCGTGGCGCCGGCGCGCTTGAGCGAGGCGACCGCCGCGGCGGCACTGCCGCCGGTGGCCAGCATCGGATCGAGGAGCAGGAAGTCCCGTGCGCCCGCGTCGCCCGGCACCTTGAAGTAGTAGTCCACCGGCTCGAGCGTGTCGTGATCGCGGTAGAGCCCGATGTGGCCCACGCGCGCCGACGGAATCAGCCGCAGGATCCCCTCCACCATGCCGAGGCCGGCGCGCAGGATGGGCACGAGGGTGAGCTTCTTGCCGGAGACGGCCCAGCCGGTGGTCGATTCGAGCGGCGTGTCGACGGGCACCGGCTCGAGCGCCAGCTCGCGGGTGGCCTCGTACGCCATAAGCATGGCGATTTCGTCGACGAGCTCCTTGAACTGCTTGGTGGACGTGGCGCGATCGCGCAGCAGCGTGAGCTTGTGACGCACCAGCGGGTGGTCTACGATGCTCAGCGTGGGGAATTCGTGCGACGAAGACATGCCCGAAGCTAGCGCGACGCTGGTGCCTCCGCACCCGCCGATCGGGCGCATTAGCTTGTCGGCATGACGAGTCCCGCTTCCTGCCAGCGCATCGGCATCTACTGCGCGTCGAACGACGGGGCCCGCCCCGGCTATCTGGACCTCGCCCGACGCCTCGGCACGGAGATGGCCGAACGCGGCCTGACCGTGGTGTATGGCGGCGGCGGCACGGGGCTGATGGGTGCCCTGGCCGATGCGGCGCTGGCTGCGGGCGGTGAAGTGATCGGCGTGATGCCGCATGGCCTCGTGCAGAGGGAAGTGGCGCATCGCGGGCTCACGGCCCTGCGCATCGTGGACTCCATGCACGAACGCAAGGCGCTCGTGACCGAGCTCGCGGATGCCTTCATCACGATGCCGGGGGGCATCGGGACGTTCGAGGAGTTCTTCGAGACGCTGACCTGGGCGCAACTCGGCGTGCACCGCAAGCCGATCGGCCTGCTCGATGTGGACCGCTTCTGGGACCCGCTCGACGGCCTGCTCTCGCACCTGCAGGGGGAGGGCTTCCTGCGCGGCGACCCGCGCCAGTGGCTGCTTCGGCATGACGAACCTGCGGCACTGCTCGACGCGCTACTGGCATTCGACGCTCCGACGGTGCGGCGCTGGATCCGGCTCGGCGAGACCTGACGCACACGGCGCGGCCGGACGGCATGGCGGCGGGCAGAGCGAGCAGCGGGCCGCCCCGGGGGGCCGGGCGGGCGCAGGGGCTGGCGCTGCTGGCCATCGCGCTGGTACTGCCGAGTGTCGTAGGCTGGCTCGCCGGTATTCCGTGGCTGCTGCAGCCGCTGGACACGTTCGCGCCGGCGCGGCCCGGTGGCGTGCTGCTGGTACCGCTGGCCGCCGCCGGCCTGCTGGTGAAGCTGTCGGGGCGCCTGCGTCTGGCGCGGGCGCTCATCGTGGGGTGCCTGCTGGTCGCCATCGCCGGGGCGGATCTGCCACGGGGGCCGCTGCTGCCGGCGTTCGCGCTGCCGGTGTCCACGGCACTCATGTTCGTGATGTATGGCGCCGGGGTCTGGCTGCTGGCCGGCCGGCCGGTAAGCGAACGGGTGCTGGTGGTGGTGGGCGCGCTGGCCTCGTCGCACATCGCCCTGGCGGGGGTGCTGTTCGTGACGGAGCTGACCGGGCTGCTCGACGGTGCCGGCGTCGAAGGTCTGCGGGCGCCGTTCTTCGAACTGCTGGCGGCGCTCGTGCTCGGGGTGGCGCTGTTGCAGCGCATTCAGGTGCGCGAGCAGCTGTCGCTGGCGCCGCCACGCTGGGGGCCGGTGCTGGCTGGCGTGAGTGCGGCCCTGGTGGTGGTGGCGCTGTGGCAGGCGCTGTCGGCGCGTGAGGCCGCGCAGGCGCGTGCGCGCGGGGCGCTGGCGGTGAACGCGCTCGATCGCGCCGTGCAGCGGCAGTACCGCACCGTCGAGCGTTCGCTGGGGCGGGCGGCGGCCTTTCTCGGCGGTCTCGAGCGGCTCGACGAGACGGTGTGGCGCCTCACGTTTCCCCGCCTCGTCGAGGAGACGGCCGGACTGCGGCACGTGGTGTGGCTGGACTCCACGGGTGCCCTGCTGCGGGCCACCGACCGAGAGCGGCTGACCGACGCCACGGTGGCGGAGCTGGCGCGCGTGGGCCGGGCGCTGGTCGTGGCCGACAGTGCGGCGTCGCGCAGTGTGGCGCTCTCCGCGGTGCCGCTGCGGCTGGCGCTATGGTATCCGGTGTCGTCGCCGGTGGTGGGACGCACGGTGGTGATGGGGCTGGTGGACGAAGTCGAGCTGCTCGACGAGTTCGTGGACGACGTGAGCCGCGAATTCATGGTGCGGGTGCGCGACGGCGCGACGGTTGTGGCGCAGGCGGGGGAAACGGCGGCCGGGCCGCCCTACGAGGCCCCGATGCAGATCGGCGTGCATGCGCTCACGGTGCGGGTGGCGCAGCGGGTGCGGGTGCCGGGGAGCACGCTCCCCGACGTGGTGCTCGCGCTGGGGCTGGTGGTGGCGCTGCTGCTGGCGATCACGCTCCGGCAGCAGCGCCGCATCTGGGAGCAGGGCACCGCGGTGGGCATGAGCCGCATGCAGCAGGCGATCGAGCGGGCCACCGACGGCGTGTGGGAGCTCGACGTACAGCAGGGGCGCACGCACCGCAGCCCGGGGTTGCTGCGCTATCTCGCCATCGATCCGATCGTGCTCGAGGGCGGGATGGCGGCGTGGTCGGCGCTGGTGCATCCGGACGACGCGGCGACAGTGACGCGGGCACTCGAGGCGCACCTGCGCGGCGACACCGATGCCTTCGAATGCGAGTACCGTCTACGCGCCGGCGACGGGAGTTGGCACACGCTCGTCGATCGCGGCCGGGTGGTCGAGCGGCTGGCCGACGGACGCCCGGTGCGACTGCTGGGCATCAGTGCGGACATCACCGAACGCATGCGGGCGGAGGCGGCGCGTGACGCCAGCGAACGCCGCTTCCGCGCAATGTTCGAGACCGCGTATCAGGTGCAGCTCCTGCTGGATCTCGACGGCACCATTCTCGAGGCCAACCGGGCCGCGGCCGAACTGGCGGAGGTGCCGGTGGAGGTACTGCCGGGGCGCGCGTTCGCGGCGGCGCCATGGTGGGCCGACGATGCCGTGACGCGCGCGCGGGTGCAGGAGCGGTTCCTGCGGGCGCGGGCGGGCGAGACGCAGCGCTTCGAGGTGGAGGTGGAGCGGAGGGGCGAGCGGCTGCTCACGATCGACTTCTCGGTGCAGCCCATTGTCGATGCGTCGCAGCAGGTGGTGCAGGTGCTGGCCGAAGGGCGCGACCTCACCATCCGCAAACGCGCCGAGGCGGCGCTGCGCGAGGCCAGTGCGCTCACGACCATGGGGCAGCTGGCGGCCCGGGTGGCGCACGAGATCAACAATCCCCTGGCTGGCATCCAGAACGCGTTTCTGCTCATTCGCGGGGCCATTCCGGCGGATCATCCGCACGTGCGCTTCGTGGGCGCGATCGAGCGGGAGATCGCGCGCATCGCCGCCGTGACCCGCCAGCTGTACGAGACGTACCGCCCCGACGAGCAGATGGCGGCGCAGTCGTCGGTGATTCTCGCCATCAGCGACGCGGTGAGCTTTCTGGAGCAGGTGAACCGAGGGCGCGGGGTGCAGGTGGTGACCACGGTCACCCAGGCACCGTCGCTGGTGCCGGTGCCCGATGCGCTGCTGCGCCAGACGCTGTACAACCTCGTGCAGAACGCCTTCGACGCCTCGCCGCCCGACGGCACCATCACGGTGACGGCGGAGCAGGTCGGTGCGGAATGCGTGCTGCGCGTATGCGACGAAGGCCCCGGCATCCCCGAGGCGCTGCGCGAGCGCATCTTCGAACCGTTCTTCAGCACCAAGGATCGCACGGTGCGCACCGGTGGTATGGGGATCGGGCTGGCGCTGGTGCGCCAGTCGGTACTGGCGGTGGGCGGACGCATAACCGTGCAGGCGCTGGAACCGCGTGGCAGCGCGTTCGAGGTGCGGCTGCCCATGATCCCTGTCGAGACCGGAGTGCTGCGATGAGCCGTGGCCGTATCCTGATCGCCGATGATGAGCCGACCTTCCTGGCGTCGACCGCAGAGCTGCTGCGTCGCGAAGGCTACACCGTGGATACGGTCTCCGAAGGGGAGGCCGCGCTGGAGGCCATCTCGGCGGCGCCGTACGACCTGCTCATCACCGATCTGGAGATGCCGGGGAATGCGGATCTCGATCTCGTGCGCCAGGTGGCCCATGTGAGCGGCGGGTTGCCGATCATCCTGATCACGGGGTTTCCGTCGGTGCGGTCGGCGGTGGCATCGATCGAGCTGCCGGTGGCGGCGTACCTCGTCAAGCCGGTGCATTTCCCCGACCTGCTCTCCCGGGTGACGAGCGCGGTGGCGCGCTTCCGGTCGTACCGGGCGATGCAGCAGGCGGAGGCGCGCCTGCGGGTGCACCGGGAGCAGGTGGAGGCGGTCGCGCCCACGTTGGAGGCCCCGACCGCGGTGGACAGCTTCCTGGCCCTCACGCTGCGCAACGTCATGGGATCGCTGACCGACCTGGAACAGGTAAGCCGGGCGCTGGCGGGGCAGCAGGTGTCGCCGCCGCATGCCTGCCAGCTCATCAACTGTCCGCGCGGAGCCCAGCTGCAGGCGGCGCTGGACGAAACGATCGCCGTGCTGGAGGAGACGAAGGCGTCGTTCAAGTCGAAGGCGCTGGGCGACTTGCGCCAGCGGCTGGAGCTGCTGCGCAAGCACGTCTGACGGGCGGCCTCTTGCACATCGCGGGCTGGCGGCCGAACTTGCGTTTCGTCCCAGACGCGCCCGGCCCCAGAGGCCGACGCGGGGGGACCCGGGGGCAGGGCACCGCTCCCGGACATACGGATCGCTTGCCGATCCACCCTTGACGGACGGGACACTGGGCCCGGTCAGTCGAAGGCGCGAAGACTCGCTCTCTCGGAGCGTGGTCGTCGCGCCTTTTCGTTTTCCATGACGGCGTCGCCGTCCGCAGAGAGGATCCGGACATGAGCCACCCCGCGCTCGTCACCACGGAAGACCAGCCCACCCCGCCGCTCGCCTCCGGCCCGCGCGGGGCGCGCCGCGGGCCGCGGCATCTGCGCGTGGCCGCCGAGGCCGAGCACGGCCTACCCGAGCACGGGCTGTACGGGGCGTCGCCGGTGATGCGCGCCCTGTTTCGGACGATCCGGAAAGTGGGGCCCACGGCGGTCCCGGTGCTGGTGACGGGCGAGAGCGGGACGGGCAAGTCGCTGGTGGCGCGGGCGCTGCACGCGGAAAGTCTGCGGCGGCACCGGCCGTTCGTCGCCTTTCACTGTTCGGCGTTACCCGAGGAGTTCAGCGAGCGTGAGCTGTTCGGGTCCGCCCGCGGAGCGCTCCGGGGTGGCGTGAAGGAGCGGGGCGGTCTGTTCGCGGCGGCGGTGGGCGGGACGCTGTTCCTCGACGAAATCGGCGACCTCGGGCCGATGGCGCAGGCGAGGCTGGTGCGGGCGCTGGAGCAGCGCGACGCGCGTGCCGCGCGGCCGACGGACGGGGAGATGGATGTGCGGGTGATCGCCGCCACGAGCCGGCCACTGCCGGCGCTGGTGGCCGAGGGGCGCTTCCGCGAGGACCTGCTGTACCGGCTGAAGGTGGTCGAGCTGGCTCTGCCGCCGCTGCGTGCGCGGCGCGAGGATATCCCGCTGCTCTGTGCGCAGTTCGTGCAGCAGCCCGGCGCGTGGGCGGGGGCGCCGGAGCGGGCGGTGAGCGAGGCGGCCATGGCGCGGCTGCTGGCGCACAACTGGGCCGGGAATGTTCGCGAGCTGCGCAATGTGATCGAGGGGGCGCTGGTGCTGAGCGACGGGGCGACGATTGCGGCGACGGATCTGCCCGCCGACCTGCCGGAGTACGGGGCGTCGGCGTCGGTGGCCGCGGGCGAGTCGGCAGCCGCGCCGCTGATCGAGACGCTGAGTGCGCGGGCCGACGCGATCGGGTCGCTGACGTTCGTGGAGGCGCGCGAGTGGGCGCTGCGTGAGTTCGACCGCGCGTTTCTCGGGGCGGCGCTGGCGCGCCACGACGGCAACGTGGCGCGGACGGCGCGGGCGTTGGGGCTGCACCGGCAGTCGTTGCAGAAGCTGCTGGCGCGACGGGCGCTGCGGGCGGGGCGCGCGGAGCGGTAATGGAGCGGTAACGCCGCGGGGCGGGGTCAGCCACCGCGCCGGGTGACGAGGGCGGCGGCCCAGCCGGGCATGGCCGCCGGGTGGTCGGTGGCACTCGTGGGGCGCCGACTGGTGCAGACATCGCGCAGCAGCCGGTCGATCTCGTCGACCAGCGCATCCCACGCGTCGGTGGAGCGGTGCGCCGAGGCGTCGCCGGCGCTGACGGCGCCAGGGTGACGATCGGCGAACACGAGATTGGCGTGGCGGAGCAGCAGCGCCTCCCGCTCGCGAAACGTGGCGGGGTCGATGGCGTGCGCGTCCGTGGCCGACGTCGGATCGTACACGATGAGCCGTTCGTCGAAGGCGCCGATCATGATCGGCGCCGGCATCGGCGTGAAGAACCAGAGAGTGGGCACGGCGAGGTGGTCGGCGAAGGCGCCGAACGGGCCCAGCAGATCGACCAGCAGCGTGCGCACCGTGACCTCGGTTACGCGCTCCTGCTGGCGGTACGAGACGGGCAGTTCGGTGACGAGGCGATGCACGCCGGGATAGACGAGGGACTGCTCGATACGCGGGCGGGCCAGATCGTCGAGAAAGCGGGGCGGCTCCACGTACAGCACCTGACGGCCGCGCGCGAGGCGCACGAGGAGTTGCTGCGGGCGCTGCCAATGCTTACCCCAGCGGAGGTGACTGAACACCAGCAAAGGGTCGGCGCTGGGCACATCAGCCAGCGGTGCATTCATATACCAAGGTCCGGTTGCAGGAGCGTCGTCGCACCTCGCGCAGCATGCACACGCGTCACCGGTGCCCGCCGTAGCGCTCCGAGCAATGGGTGTATCACCGGTGGCCAGCGCGAATATCGTGCACCCGCCCTGTGGCGACCGTGTCCTGGATCATGGCGCGCGGCGTGCACCGGTGTCATGTTTCGTGCGGGAGTCGCTGCGGGCGCTGTTCGACGCCAGGTTGTCAGCCTGCGGCATCATGAACGCTGGATCGGCGCGCCGTCGCGCCGTCGAATCAGGGGGCGGCAATGCTGAGGGCACCGCGCATCCGATGCTGGGTGGCACAGTGGTTGGAGAAGCTGCAGTCGTACCGCGCCGAATCGTTCGCGCGGTGGCCGCAGCAGCGCGACTGGTAGCCGTCGGCGGCGGCGGGGCGTAGCTTCGCCGCATGCACATCGAATTCTCCGGCGCCGCGCGCGAAGTCACCGGCTCCTGCCATATCCTGCGCGTGGGTACGCGCACGGTTCTGCTCGATTGCGGCATGTTCCAGGGGCGGCGCAGCGAGTCCCGCGAGAAGAACCGCCGCCTCCCCGTGCCCGTCGACGAAATCGACGCCGTGATCCTGAGTCACGCGCACATCGATCATGCGGGGCGCCTGCCCTACCTGGTCGCCCAGGGGTACAAGGGCACCATCTGGGCGACCAACGCCACGCGTGATCTCTGCGCCATCATGCTCGCCGACTCGGCGCATATCCAGGAGAAGGACGCCGACTTCCTGGCGCGGCATCGTGACGAACACATCGAGCCGCTCTACACCGTCGAGGATGCCACGCGCACGCTGGATTGCATGATCGGCATGCCGTACCGCAAGTGGTTCGAGGTGACCGACGGGGTGCGCGCCATGTTCACCGAGGCCGGCCACATCCTCGGCAGCGCCTCGGTGGCGCTCGAAGTGCGCGAGGGCGACACCTTTCGTCGCGTGATCTTCTCCGGCGACATCGGCCGCTCCGGGCTCCCCATCATCCGCGATCCGGAGCCGCCGCCGCTGGGGGCCGATGTGGTGATCTGCGAAAGCACCTACGGCAACCGCGACCACGAATCGGTCGAGGGCGCACGCGAGCAGCTGGGGCAGGTCATCCGCGACACTGCCGCCCGCGGTGGCCGTGTGCTCATCCCCGCGTTCGCGGTGGGGCGCACCCAGGAGCTGGTGTACGACCTGCACCAGCTGCGGCGCGACGGCCGGATCCCCGACATCCCCATCTTCATCGACTCGCCGCTGGCCACCAACGCCACTGCGGTGTTCGCCATGCACCCGGAGACGTACGACCAGAGCGAAGAGCTGGTGCGACGCACGCCCGATCTCTTCGACTTTCCCATGGTGCAGTTCACGCGCGACGTGAACGAATCGAAGAAGCTCAACACCATGCGCGGGCCGATGATCATCATCGCGGCCTCCGGCATGGCCGAATCGGGGCGCATTCTCCACCACCTGCGCTACGGCGCCAGCGATCCGCGCAACACCATCCTGGTCGTCGGATTCATGGCCGAACACACGCTCGGACGCCGCATCGTGGAGCAGCGGCCGGTGCTGCGCATCTTCGGCGAGGAGGTGCCGCTGGCCGCCCACGTCGAGATCCTCAACGGATACAGCGCACACGCCGACCGCCACGAACTGCACCGCTGGCTGCAGGCCGTGCGGCACCATGGTGTACCCGATGGCCGCGCCCGACCGCATGTGCTGCTGGTGCACGGCGAACCACCGGCTCAGGAGGCGTTCGCCGAGCTGCTGCGCGACGACGACTTCCGGGTGGACGTGCCGGCGCCTGGTGACCGAATCCCGCTGTAACGCCATGCCGGGGGACGGGTGCATGCGGTAGTTTGAGCGCGTATGTCCTCTGCGGCGCTCCGTATGCCCCGACCGCGCTTCACTATCCTGCTCCGCCGCGCCCTGCTGGTCGCGGCCGGTGGCTGGGTGGTGTGCCTGCTGTGCATTGCCGGCTGGTCGCGTCGCGCCTCGACCGAGCAGGCTGATGCCATCGTGGTGCTGGGCGCCGCGCAGTACGGCGGGCGCCCATCGCCGGTGCTGCGGTCACGCCTCGATCAGGCACTGGGGCTGTGGAAGGCCAACCGGGCCCCCCACGTGGTACTCACCGGTGGTCGACGCCCCGGTGACCTGATCAGCGAAGCGGCCGCCGGCAAACGCTACCTCGCGCGCCGCGGGGTGCCCCACGAGGTCATGCTGCTGGAGTCGACCGGGCGTACGTCGCTGGCGTCCATCCAGGGCGCCGCCGACGTGCTGCTGGCGCGCCGCGATTCGCTCGACGGCACGGCAGACGCGCGCCCGCGTGTGCTGCTGGTGAGCGACCCGTTTCACATGCTGCGCCTGGACGTGCTGGCGCGCCTGCACGGTCTCACCCCCCTGCCCGCTCCCACGCGCACCAGCCCGATCTCGGCCAACGGGGCGGTGCTGGAGTACATGCTGCGCGAGTCGGTGGCGCTGCCGGCCGACCTCGCCCTGATGCTCTGGCTCAAACTGACCGGACGCCGGGTGTGATTGGGACGTGAGATGGTCGGACCTGAGACGAACCGACCGTTGAGATACGGACACGAGACCGACCAACTGCTGACCACGGATGCCTACGGAATGCGCGGAGGGCGCGGATACGGCCCTTCGAAGGGTCGTATCTGCGGGATCCGTGATCTCCGCTGAGATCCGTGGTTCGGCTGTTCCGTAGGGCTGTTCAGCCGCCGCTGCTCAGCGGCGCGCCGGTCGTACGAGCACGGTGCGGCCGTCGGGGTGCACCTCGTAGAGCGGGATGTTCGCCACGTCGTTGCCGAGATCGAGCGTCTGCTGCGATCCGATGAACGGGAACGCATAGAGCGCCGCGGTGAAGGAGAACGGATCGGCGCCGGCGAGATTCACCACGTACCCCATGTCCTGCAGGGAGCCGACCGTGAGGCGGCTGAGCGGGTTGGCGACGCCGGCGTTGAGTCGCGGCGACATGAGCTCACGCCCGAGGATGCTCTCGCGCCAATGGCTGTCGCGCGAGCCTGGCCCATCGGCATTGTGCACCGGGACCGGCGTGCCCGAGTACGTCACCGTGTTGAGCGCCTCGAACTGCGCCCGCGCCGACGTGCCGGAGAAGAACGGGTCGTCGGTGCCGGCGCCCACGAGCAGCGACCGTCCGTTGTTCCACAGCGTGCCGATGCCGAACACGTGGCCCATTTCGTGGAGGATCACATCGTTGAGGTTACCGCGTGACTGCAGCAGCTCCATGTCGGCCTCGTCGAACTCCATGAGCCCTACGGCCGCCAGACGCGTGCCAGAATTGATGAGGCACGGACCCGCCTGCCCGAGGACCTGGCCCGGGCCGTCGATGTTGGTGATGCGCGCGTAGATCACCACGTCGTTGATCGTCTCGTCGAGGGCCGGAATCCACAGCGCGCACGTGCCCGCCGGCCGCTGGACGCGCGTGTTGTGCACGTCGCCCACGATGATCGACCGCCACTTGTTCACCGCCGCCGTGAAGGCGCTGCGCACCGCCGTGGTGCCGCCGTCACCGACGAAGCGGATGTCGATGTCGAACAGCGATTGCACCACACGCGCCGTGAACGTGACCGAGGCGTTGGGCAGCTGGGGGCTGGTCGCGACGAGCGT
>JBEILM010000047.1:0-27687 GCA_040379205.1 Gemmatimonas sp. | reverse complement strand
GGCCGGGCCGCCACCGAGGGCCGCGGCGGCTGCGCCGCGGCGACCTGGGCGCCGGCTGCCAACACCAGAACAAGAGACGAAAGGGTAACGCGCATCGGGCATTGCCTCGCAAGGAGTGTCCTTCCAAGCTACGCGTATCCCCGACGCCCGCCAGCATCCATGGCTCCCCTCAGCCCTGTCCCGATGCCCCGCTCGTCCCTCCGGCGCCACCCGGCGGTGCTTCGCCCGACGTGCGCCGCGGGCATGTCGGTGCGGCGCGTGCTGCTGGCCCAGGTGGTGCTGCCGGTGGTGTTGCCAGTGGTCGCGGCCGCGCAGGGCGCGCCTCCCGCGCCATCCCCTGCGCAACCGCCGGCAGCCCAGCACCCGTCGCCCATGCTGGAACGCACGCGGCTGCATGCGCGGCTCGCGCCCGCCTCCCTCGACGGGGTCACGCGCCGCGTCACGGGCCCCGGCGGCCGCCCCGCGGATTTGTGGATCTCACGAAAGGCCGAGGCGGCGCTGCGACGGCACGGACGTGTCGACGTGGTCGTGCACTTCCATGGCGCGGCGTGGCTGCCGCAGCAGGCTGTTGCCGACCTCGGGGTGCCGGCGGTGGCGGTCGTCGTCAACCTGGGGTCGGGCTCCGGTATCTACGATCGCACCTACCGCGACCCGGCCGCCTTCGACTCGCTGCTGGCCGTGGTGACGCGGGCGGCCGCCGAAGGCACCACACGCCCGGTGCGCATCCGCCGCCTCACCCTCACCGCCTACTCGGCCGGCCACGGGGCGGTGCGGGCCATCCTGCGCGAGCCGCGACACGCCGCCGCCGTGCAGGCCGTGCTGCTGCTGGACGGTATGCACACGTCGTACGTACCCGAGGGACGTGTGCTCGCCGACGGCGGCACCCTCGACACCACCAACCTCACCGCGCTGGCGGCCTATGCCCGCTCGGCCATGCGCGGCGAGGCCCGCTTCGTGGTCACGCACTCCGAGATCTTCCCGGGCACGTTTGCGAGCACCACGGAAACCGCTGACTGGCTGCTCGAATCCCTCGGTGTGCGTCGGCGCCCCGTCCTGCGATGGGGCCCGCGCGGGCTGCAGCAGCTGAGCGAGGCCCGCGCGGCGGGATTTCGCCTGCGAGGCTACGCGGGGAATTCGGCGCCGGACCACATCGATCAGTTCCATGCCATGCCGGAACTGCTGAGAGAGCTCTGGCGGTAGTGGGCACTGGCCTCTCGTGTCTCGGAGTTGGAGAGGGCAGAGTCCAGAGGGAGAATGCAGACGACGATAGAGGATTGAGACGGTGAGCCACCTACGAGTCGATCGCCAGAGCACTCCATCCGCTGTCGATCACCAGAGCACTTCATCGGCAGGGGCGGCACCCTGCGGGTGCGCCCCTGCCGCCAGGGAGGCTATGGCTGCGCCCGCCGGCGGATGAAGTGCTCGGTGCTCCCACGTCTTGAGTGGCTCAGCGTGGCAATCCTCCATCGCCATCTCGGTTCGAGATCCTGAGCACTCAGCGCTGAGATCCGAGTACTGGGATCCCAGAAACGAGAGGTCAGTTGCGGAAGGGCAGTGGTCCTTGTCCTTCTCGCAGCTCTCGCACCATCCGGTCGTCTCCGGTCAGCTCCCAGTAGATGAGCGAGACCGGGATCATCCCGGCGGCGTTCACCTCGTCGAAGAATCGGCCCATCGTGAACGCGCTGCCGAGCTGCCGGGCGCGCTCGGCGATGGCCTCTTCCATCAATCGGCCGCCGGTGACGTAGCTGGCGCCGTAGCCGGGCTGCCGCAGGTACAGGTGCTGCTCGAAGCCCAGCAGCGGATCGCGGCGCATCCAGCCACGCGGCGTCCAATTCACATGCAGGTCGCCGGCCTGCGCCATCGTCAGTTCGTTCGCGTGGGCGTACAGGTTGCCGAGCCCGCGGGCCGCGCGGGCGGTGAGCATCACCCACACGATCTCACGCGAGCGCGGACTGTCGTCGTAGAGACCGGCGTGCATCATCCACTCCTCCATCACCGTGGCCATCCCCTCGGCGCGGCTCATCCACACGTTGTACTTGAGCGCGCTGCGGCGGATGGGGTTGGCGTGCGGCGCCACACGGATGCGCATGTTGTCCCACCAGTGATAGAGGTGGGTCCACAGTGTGCGCGGATCGCGGTGGGTGGCCTGGGCGAAGAAGTTGCGCGTGGCTTCCGGGGAGAAGCCCATGAAGCGCTCGCGCAGCGCACGTTCCATCCACGGCTCCATCGTGATGAGCTGCTTGTCGCGCCAGAAGGCGAGATACCTGGGCAGCAACGTGTCCTGCAGCGCCGCGAACTCGGCGGCGTTCGCGGCCACGCGCATCGGCGGCAAGGCCGCGTTGCGGGCTTCCTCGAGGCGGAGCGCCGCATGGGCTCGGGCCAGCTCGCGGCGCGTGATGGTGACCTCCTCGTCCCAGGAAAGGGGCAGCAGCAGCACGTTGCGCAGATACCACGTGTACTGCGCCTTGCCGATCCCCGAGGGGCCGGTGCGCTTCGGGGATTCGTCACGCAGCCACTGGGCGAACTGGTCGGTGGCGGTGCGGGCCGACGTGATGGCGGCGAGCAGGGCCTTGTCGCGCGCCGGTACGCGCTGGTGCAGCGCGTCGAGCGTCTCGCTCTGCTCCTCGAACGCACGCACACCACCCACCCAGAGGTCGCGGGCATTCGCCCGGGCGAGGTTCACCCGGGCCTGCGCGAGCAGCGTGGGAATCGTCTGCAGGTCGGCGGTCAGGCGCCGCGTTTCGTCGGCCGACAGGAGGCGGATGGTGTCGAGTACGGTGCGCGGCCAGATCCCGTACTGCCACAGGCGAATGGCCCCGTGGATCGTGGGTCCCTCCTCGGCCGGCGTGTCGCTTTCGTCGGTGCGCACCGAGGCGTAGTAGGCCGGGTCGCGCGCGAAGGGCTGCAGCACCGTGAGGTGGTACTGCATGCCGTTCATCTCGGCCCGCACAAGGTGCCAGTCCACCTGTTCCGAGACCGACCATCCCGTGGTGTCGAGGGCGGCGAGCCGGGTCTGGAGCGCCTGCAGCTCGGTGAGGCGGCGGGTATTGGTGGCCGGCGTGTAGTCGGGGATGCCGTTCACGCGTGGGGGCTCTTCGAATGTGCGCCAGGCAGTGAACAGCGCGAGCAGGTCGGGATAGCTGCGGCTCGCGGGGCGCTGGGCGGCGAGCGGGGCGGCGGCGGCCAGCAGTGACAGGGCGAGGCTGGCGGCACGAAGGGAGCGGGTCGTGAGCATGGCCCAAGGTGAAGGGGCGAATCGGCGAGCGCCAGCGCCGTGCACTACCACCCGTGCGGCCGGCGCTGCATCCTCCCCGCATGCCGAACCGACCTGCTCCGTCACCGGAGACCACCCGTACCGGACTGCGACGTGAGCTGGGGCTGCTCGGCCTCGCTGCCACCGGGATCTGCTCGATGGTGGGGGCGGGCATCAACATCGTACCCTTCGCGCTGCAGCGCACCGTGCCCGGCATCGGTGATTGGGTGCTGGTGGCCTACGGCATCGCCGCCGTCCCGGCCATCCTCGCCGCCCTCTGCTACGCCATGCTGGGCAGCGCCATGCCGCGTGCCGGCGGATCGTATGTGTACGCCAGCCGGTCGGTGGGGCCCTACACGGGCTTCCTGGCCAGCTTCTCCCAATGGTTCGGGCTCTGCATGGCCATTGCGGTGGTATCGTACGTCATTCCGCCGTTCCTGCGGGACATTGCCGTGGCCGCCGAGTGGCCGGCGCTGGCGGCCACGCTGGAGCAGCGCGGCGTGCGCCTCGCGCTGGCGCTCGCCCTGCTCTGGACGTTCGTCGGGGTGAACCTGCGTGGTGTGTCGGCGGTGGCTCGTACGCTGGTCCCGCTCATGGTGCTCATGTTCGTGTGTGGCGGGCTGGTGATTCTCACCGGACTGACGCACGATCCGGCCGAGTATCGCGCGCTGGTGACGGCGCGCGGCGAGGCCGCGATGCTGAACGGCACCCGCGGGGCGTTCTGGAGTGTGGTGCCGCCGGCCGCCGCCGTGCTCTTCTCCAGCTTCATCGGCTTCGATGCCATTGCGCAGGCGGGTGGCGAGGCCAAGTCGCCGGCCCGGTCGCTTCCGCTTGCCACCGGGCTCGCCATTCTCACGGTGGGGACGTTCTACTTCCTGTTCACGGCGGCCGTCTATCACACCGTGCCGTGGCAGTACGTGGCCGCCGCCAGCGCCGTGCGCGACGTCACCGCGCCCGGATTGCTGGCGCCGCTCACCTCGCCCACCGTGGCGGTGATCATGGTGGCAGGCGCGGCCATCTCGCTCATCAACGATCTGCCGGGCATGCTGCTCGGCGTGTCGCGGCTCTGTTTTGCGTGGGCCGAGGATGGCGTGTTTCCCCGCAGCATCGCGGCGGTCCATCCGCGCACCGGGGCCCCCACGGTGGCGCTGTATCTGTCGGCCGGCCTGGCCACCTTCGGCATCCTGGCCGGGCATCTTGCCGGCGACTTCTTCGCCGGTGTGGACATTCTCGTCACGGCCATGCTGGTGAACTTCCTCATCATGGCGTGGAGCGTCCTGCGGCTGCCTGCACGCAATCCCGCGCTGGCCCGCGCCATGCGCGTGCTGCCCTCCCGACCGCTGCAGGTGGCGGTGGCCGTGAGTGCGCTCGTGCTGCTGTTCACGCTGCTCATCGTGCACAGCTGGCGCGACCTCAGCGCCGATGTGGCCGGCTGGTACGCGCATCCCACGCTGGTGTGGCTGCTCGTGATGGCCGGCGGCAGTCTGCTGTACTGGCGCGAGGTCCGCGCCCTGGCCCGGCGCGGTGGTGACATCCGGGCCATCACGGCGGTCCTGCCGCCCGAATGATCGACTTCCTCCCTGCTTCATCGAGCCGCTCATGATCCCCCGCATCACCCTGGCCCCAGGCCTCGAGATCTCCCGCGTGCTCACGGGTCTCTGGCAGATCGCCGACATGGAACGTGATGGCCGCACGCTTGATCTCGACGCCGCGGCCGGCGCCATGGCCCCATACGCGGCCGCCGGTTTCACGACCTTCGACATGGCCGATCACTACGGCTCGGCGGAGATCGTGGCCGGCCGGTTTCGACGCGCGGTGGCGCCTGACGCGCCCGTGCAGTGCCTCACCAAGTGGGTGCCCGAGCCGGGACCTGTCTGCGAAGCCGACGTATCGGCCGCGGTCGATCGTGCCTGCGCGCGCCTGCAGGTGGAGCGGCTCGACCTGCTGCAGTTCCACGCCTGGACGTTCGCCGACCCGCGCTGGCTCGACGCGCTGTGGCTGCTGGAAGCGCAGCGCGATGCCGGGCGCATCGGCGCCATCGGTGTCACCAACTTCGATACGGCGCACCTGCGCGTGGCCATCGCCAGTGGTATCCGGCTGGTGAGCAACCAGGTGAGCGGCTCGCTGCTCGACCGGCGCTTCACCGAGAAGCTGGGCCCCTACTGCGCCGCCCACGGGGTGGGGCTGCTCTGCTACGGCACGGTGCTCGGCGGCTTCCTCAGCGAGCGCTGGCTCGGCGCCCCCGAGCCCGACTGGGATGCGCTCGAGACGTGGTCGCAGATGAAGTATGGCCGGTTCATTCGCGCCGCTGGCGGGTGGGGCCCGTTCCAGCAGCTGATGCAGGCGGCGCAAACGGTGGCGCAGAAGCACGGCGTGTCGATCGCCACCGTGGCCAGCCGCTGGGTGCTGGATCAGCCGGGCGTCGCCGGTGTGATCGTCGGGGCACGGCTCGCGCACTCGGCGCACCGTGCCGACACGGCGCGCCTCTTCGCGTTCACACTCGATGACGACGACCGTGCGCGCATCGCCAACGCACAGGCCGCGTTGACGGCCATTCCCGGTGACTGTGGCGACGAGTACCGCACACCGCCGTTCCTTACGGCGAGCGGCGACCTGAGTCATCATGTGTCGCAGTTTCCGGCGCCCTTCACCACGCGCCGCGGCGCCGATGGCCGGACACTTGCGCTGAGTGGCACGGTCTGGGAACCGATGGCCGGCTACAGCCGCGCGGTACGCAAGGGCCATCAGATCAGCGTGTCGGGCACGACGGCCACCCACGGCAGCCGCGTCATCGGCGGCACCGATGCCGCCGCCCAGGCGCACTTCGTCATCGACAAGCTCACCGGCGCCCTCCAGTCACTCGGCGGCCGTCTCGAGGACGTCGTGCGCACGCGCATCTTCGTGTCGCATGTGGACTACTGGGAGCCCGTCGCCCGCGCCCACGGCGAGCGGTTCGGTCACATTCTCCCCGCCAACACGCTGGTGGAGGCGCGCCTCATCGGCGACGAGTATGTCGTGGAGATCGAGTGCGATGCGATCGTGGCGGACACCATCACAAACCACTGAACGACGGGGCCTCGGATTCAGCGGTTACGGAATGACACATCATGATCCGGCCCGATTCTGACGTTTCCGCCCGGTTCTGCGAAATCCGTGGCCACCGCGGCATTCAGCGCCGCGCCAGATCCGTTACCACGATCAGGTGATCCGCCGTCTTCGCGAACACGCCGCGCGTCAGCCCGAGTGACACGAGCAACGCGTCGCTGAGGTCTTCGGTGGTGAAAATGAACCCGCCCGTCTGCCGGAAGAACGCGTCCGGATAGAGCGTGAGGTCGAGCCGCCCGGGCGCGAACTGGGCGGCGTCGATGTTCTGCCAGGTGAAGAGCGAGTGGTCCGGCAGTCGCGCGGAATGCGACAGCGCGAGCGCCGATCCATCGGTGTCGAGACTGTCTTGCAGCAGCGCCACCGACGCGAACGATCCGACCGCGTTGAAGTCGCCGGCGATGACGACGGGCGCGGCGCCACTGCGTGTGTTTAGCCCTTGGGCGCGCCGCGCCGCCACGATGTGGGCGCGAATGGCGCGCGCCTGCAGCACCCGCAGCTGGTCCTGCGGATTGCCGTGATTGCCGCCGCTCTGCAGGTCGAGCGGCACGAACAGCACCTCGGTGCCGCCGACGTCCACCCAGGCGCCTGTCGCTGACACCTGCGCCGTCGCCTCGATATCGACGAGCCGATGGGCGGAGGCGGGCACCAACGCCCGCAGGCTGTCCAGCGCCCCGTGCTCGTAGCGCACGAATGCCATCGCCGCCGCCGGCCGAATGGCCCTATTGCGCGCCGCCACCACTGTGCGCTGGCGGCCGCCGCTCTTCGCCACCACGAAGCGCCACTCACCGAGTGCGGCGAGTGCGGGGCGCGCGAAGAAGGCCGCCAGGGTCGAGTCGGTGATCTGCTCGTACACCTCGTCGAGGAGCACAATGTCCGGACGCACGGCGGCCAGCAGGGCGGCGTGGTTGGCCGGCGTACGGAACGAACCCTCCGAGACGTTCCACTGCGCGATGCGCACGCTCCCCGGTGCTACCACCGGCAGTGACGTAGCGAGCGGCGCCCCGTCTGATGCGGCCGGGGTTCGGAACGCATAGCGCGCTGCGGGTGACGCGCGTGGCACCGAGTCGGCGCCCACGAACACCAGCTGCACCTTCACTACAGGCCCAAGGCGTCCGAACCCGTCGGCCGCTCCGCGGCGGGCGAGGCGAAGCTCGAAACGGTCGGCGCTCCAGGTGGGTAGCGACGCCACGCCAAGTTCGTACGGGTTGCGCACGGCCCCGAGCCCGTCCGCCCCGACGGTCCGCAGTGCAAAGCCGGCGCCGTTACCGCCGGGGGGGGACTTGTCAGCGCGTGAAAGGTCGATCGCGAAATCCACGCCGGCCATGCCATATGCGGTGCCGCCCGTGCGCATGTTGTCGTCGGCGTCGACCAGCACGTGCAGGGTGCCGAGCATGGCCTGCAGGTTGACGGTGTCCCGCGTGGCCAGCGACAGGTACCACCAGGCGTCGTCGCCCTGCGTCCAGGCTCGGGTGACGGGACCGACGTCGGGGGCGCCCGTGCTGAAGAGCCGTGGTGCTGCCTGCCAGTCGTCGAAGCTGCCGTCCACCACGATTGCCTGCCGCACTGTCGCGGGCGACACGGTGGGGGCGGCGGGGCGGGATTGACAACCGGCGCCGACCACGGCAAGCGCCGCGAGCGCGGCCGCGCGCAACATCGAAAGCATAACAGGAGAGCTCTGAGCGGCTGTGGAACGCACGGACGCCGTCGGGCTGTGGAGCCGTACGTCGTGGTGAAACGTAGCAGGCCGCAGGCGGTGCCGCCCAGACGTTCCCGCTTCCACCTTGACCGGAGACGCCCTTCACGACGCACCGGTGCACAGGGGTCGGGTGTTCGGTTGAAGCGCCGGCCATCGGCGCCTGCGGGGCCGACTCACCGTCGAACGGTCACATCTACATGGTACCACGATCGGTCGCGTCCGGGTCCCCCGCGTCCTGTGCACCCATGCGCGTCATCGCGACTCGTGCCGCGTGTCTGCCCCGGTGCTCGATCCGGCGCGTCCCGGCTTCCCGGGGCGTGTGCCCGACGTCGCGGTGCCGGATACCTCGCACCATCAGGTGCCGGTGGTGATCAGATCGACAAGGCCGGGCCCAGGGTCATGCGCCCGTGCGTCGGTGGGCGGGCGGGAAGGGCCAGACTGCGTGATTCATGATGCATCGGCGCAAGCAGATCGCGCCGCTGCACGAGCCGGTACACGAGGCGCATCAGGGGCAGGTCCAGTGCCAGCGACCGCACGGCCTTCTCATCGTGCACAAGCCGCGCGATCCGAGCGAAGATCCACGCGCCCAGCACGGCGCCGATGGTGTTGGTGGCGACGTCGCGCAGAGAGAGGTAGCGGCTGGGGGCGAACCGTTGCAGGAGCTCGACGCCGGCACGTCACCTGGCCGCGGGACATCGGAGGCCGTGGCCGCCGCTCAGCCGGCGGCGAGCAGGTGCCGTCGCGCGACAGCGCGGTTGGCCCACGCGGTGGCGAAGGACAGCACGTCCCGGCCGTGCATCGGCTCGCTGACCAGAAAGCCCTGCAGCACCTTGCAGCCGCGGGCCCGCAGCATCTCCGCTTCCTCGACCGATTCCACCCCCTCGGCGACAGTGGTCATGTTGAGCGCGCGGGACATCGCCAGGATCGTGTCGACGATGACAAGCGCCTCCTCATCGGCGAGGAGGTCGCGCACGAAGCTGCGGTCGATCTTGAGCACGTCGAAGGGGAAGCGCCGGAGATAGCTGAGCGCCGAGTAGCCGGTGCCGAAGTCGTCCAGTGCCACCCGGTAGCCGTGCCGACGCAGCTGGTGCAGCGTGGCCACCGCGCCGGTGATGTCGTCAAGCAGGGCCGACTCGGTGACCTCGAGCTCGATGCGCGGCGCGGCGATGGGCGCCGTGGCGAGCAGGACGCTGGCAAGGAACCGGGGGTCGCGCAGCTGCACGGCGGACACGTTGACCGACACCGAGAGATGGGACGGCCACGAGGCCGCCTCGCGGCACGCTTCTTCGAGTACCCACTGGCCAAGGCGCGGCATGATGCCGATGGACTCGGCGATCGGAACGAACTCCGTCGGGCTGATCTCCCCCAACTCGGGATGCCGCCAGCGCAGCAGCGCCTCGAAGCCGCACAGCGTCCAGGTTCCGGCGTCGATCTGCGGCTGGTACACCAGCCGGAACTCACCACGTTCGAGGGCCAGCCGGAGTGCACTCTCGAGCAGCCCTCGGCGGCGCCCGTGCTCGGACAGGCGGGGATGATAGACGCAATACCCGCCTCCACGCTGATGCTTCGCCGTGTAGAGAGCGAGGTCCGCCTTGCGCATGAGCGTGTCGATGTCGTGCCCGTCACGTGGCGCCAGCGCCACCCCGAAGCTGGCGCGGAGCGGAACCTGCCGGTGGGCTACCTCGCAGGGCTCGGTGAGGGAGTCGAGGAAGCGCGCCAGCACAGTGTGCGCGTCGGCCTCGCCGTTGATCTGTCGCAGCAGCAGGGCGAACTCGTCGCCACCCAGTCGCGCGACCATGTCGTCGCGTCGGGCGCCTTCGAGCAGGCGATCACCGAACGTCTGAAGCAGCACGTCTCCCGACGAGTGCCCCAGTTCATCATTGATCTGCTTGAACCCATCGAGATCGATGTAGACCACCGCAAACGGCTTCCGTACGCCATCCGCAAGCAGCTCCTGCAGTCGCTCTCGGAAGGTCGTGCGGTTCACGAGCCCGGTCAGCGGATCGTTGTGTGCCATCCATTCCAGACGCCGGCGGGCGAGATACTGGTCGGTGTGATCGGAGGCCACCCCCCGCCACCCCATCGAGGCCCCGTACGAGTCGAGCAGGATACGCGCACTCAGGGACCACCAGCGGACCCCGCTCGCGCTGCGGATCGGCAGGACGAGATCGCGGAAGGGCGTGCCGGAGGCCAGGTGCTGCCGGATGCCTCCCCAGCAGGCGCGCGCCTCGGGCGAATCCGGGATGCGCGCTTCGATGAGCTCCACGGCCGTCTGCTCGGTCAGCTCTGCCTCGTCGACGTTGAACTGCCGCAGCAGCCGACGGGAGGCGTGGGAAAAACGCCCGTACTGGTCGATTTCCCAGAGCAGGTCGCTGGCCTGATCCTCGAAGTCGCGCAGCAGCAGGCGGATGACTTCGTGCTGGTTGTCGGCCTTCGCCTCCGCCATGAGTCGCGCCCCGAGCATTCGCGCCGCGTTCCACACCCCGAGGATGATGAACACGATGTAGGCGATCAGCAGCGTGATGAGGGCCCGGTGCATCGGGTCCCCTGTCAGCAGGAGAGCCAGACCGGCCGGCCCGCCCATGGTGATCGTCCAGAGCGTGCCGGCCATGGGCAGGCTGGAGAGGACGAACGCGCCGGCACACATCATGCCGGACACCACCATACCGATGAAGAACTGCTCACCGGTGCCGACCTGGGGGAACACCCCGAGCCCCAGCAGTCCCCACAGCGCACCGAGAATCGCGGCATGGAGAACCAGCCGCCGCACCGCGCGACGGGATGCGGTGAGCTGCGGGTTCAGACGGTTGTGCCACCACCCGCGCAGGCCCACGACGGACGCGAGCGTCACCGCCGCCATCCATCCGAACAGGAAGGCGTCGCTGCCCTTGCCCCGCAACACCGCCACGAGTCCGGTCACGGCAATGACGTTGATCAGGGTGGCGACCGGCGTCATGCGAACGACGGCGTCGATCTGGCGCGCCCGAAACCGCGCAGCGTCCGGCTCCGTCGCTTGATAGGGCTCGAAGTACGCGCACGCCCGGTCCGTGGGCGACAGCCTCGAATTGGGCTCGGGCGCCGGCTCCTGTGGGATCGCTGGATTTGTATAACGGCTGAAGCCCGCCACGTCGCGTCTCTTCGAAGTCCGGATCGCCTCGCCCCCGCCGTCGGATTCACCTCCGGCCGGACCTAGGGAGGTATCGGCGTCGGCCCCGTCCTTCTGAAGGGGAGCCGTGGTCTCCGGCTCTCCGGGGTCGGGACGTCAGGCCCCGGCGACGCGTGCTAGCTTGTGGGGGTCTGCCGATCCCTCCCGACCCCTCAGGAGCCCGTCCCGATGGTCCGTCGTCCATCCCCCGTTGCCGCCGTGCCCTCTGTGATGCCTTGGAGGCGTGCACCCCTGCTCATGCTCGCCCTGGCGCTTCCACTGGCGGTTCCGATCGCCCTGCAAGCCCAGGGCCCCGCCAAACCGCCGGTCCGGGCGGCCGCACTTTCGACCTTCGATTCGACGGTGTTCACCGCCCTCAGCTGGCGCAACATCGGCCCCTTTCGCGGGGGACGCTCGGTGGCGGTGGCGGGCGTCCCCTCACAGCCGCTGACCTACTTCGCCGGCTTCACGGGCGGGGGGCTGTGGCGAACCGACGACGCCGGCAACAGCTGGCGCAACATCTCTGATGGCTTCTTCACGTCCGGGTCCATCGGCGCCATCGCCGTCGCCCCGAGCGACGAAAACGTGCTGTACGTGGGCACCGGCGAACACGCCATCCGCGGCCAGTCATCCACCTACGGCGACGGCATGTACCGCAGCACCGACCAGGGGCGCACGTGGACCCGCATCGGTCTCACCGCCTCCCGGCAGATCTCGGCGGTGCGGGTGCACCCGCAGAACCCGGACGTGGTGTACGTGGCCGTGCAGGGCGACCGCTGGCAGGGCACGAGCGAGCGCGGCATCTACCGCAGCACCGACGGCGGCACGACGTGGACGCAGCTGCTCAAGGGAATGAACGCCACCAGCGGAGCGTCCGACCTCAGCATGGATGCCACCAATCCGCGCATCCTGTACGCGGCCTTCTGGGACCACCAGCGCACCCCGTGGATGGTGCGTTCCGGCGGCACCGGCAGCGGCATCTGGAAGAGCACGGACGGCGGCGACACCTGGACGCGGCTCAGTGAGGGACTGCCCAAGCTCATGGGCAAGGTCGGCGTGGCGGTGTCAGCGGCCAACCCCGACCGTGTCTACGCCATCGTCGAGGCGGAGAATGGGGGGCTGTACCGCAGTGACGACGCCGGGAAGAGCTGGCGCCTCATGACCGGCGACCGCCTCATCCAGACACGGTCGTGGTACTACATGCACATCTCGGCCGACCCGAAGAATGTCGACGTGGTGTGGATCAGCAACGCACCGTTGCTCAAGAGCATCGACGGCGGGCGGACGTTCGCCACGGTGCCGGCCACCCATGGCGACAACCACGGGGTGTGGATCAATCCGCACGATCCCCGCTACCTCATCAACGCCAACGATGGCGGGGCGTCCATCTCGCTGGATGGCGGCAAGAGCTGGAGCACCCAGGACAACCAGCCCACGGCGCAGTTCTATCATGTGGCCGTGGATGATGATTTCCCGTACAAGCTCTACGGCGGCCAGCAGGACAACACCAGCGTGATCATCGCCTCGCGCAGCGATGGTGGGGTGATCGGGCTGCGCGACTGGAAGGAGGGCCCCGGCTGCGAGAGTGCCAACATGGGGGTGAGCGCGAAGAATCCACGTCTCGTGTACGGCGGCTGCTATCAGGGCCTCATCGACGAGATGGATGCCACCACCGGCCTCACACGCACCATCATGCCGTGGCCGGAGATGAACCTCACCGAGCCCACCGACAAGACGAAGTATCGCTTCAACTGGACGGCGCCGATCGAGGTATCGCAGCACGACGACAAGGTCGTGTACCATGGCGGCAACGTGCTCTTCCGCACGTCGACACGCGGCCAGCAGTGGACGCCCATTTCCGGCGACCTCACGCGCAACGACAAGGCACGTCAGGGGTGGGGCGGTGGGCCCATCACCAACGAGGGCGCCGGCGGGGAAGTGTACGGAACGATCGTGGTGATCGAGGAGTCGCCACACGACCCGAAGACCCTGTACGTCGGGACCGACGACGGGCTCATTCAGCGCACGCGCGATGGCGGCGCCACGTGGACGAATGTCACGCCTCCCGCGTGGGGTGATGGTCTGGTGAACGAGATCGCCATTTCGCCGCACGATCCGGCCACGGTGTATGTCGCGTTCCGCAAGGATCGCGTGGGCGATCCCACGCCGCACGTGTTCGTGTCGAAGGACCATGGCGCCACATTCACGCGCATCGTGAACGGTCTGCGTGATGGCGAGCCGGTGCGCGTCGTGCGGGAGGACCCGGTGCGCAAGGGGTTGCTGTACGCCGGGACGGAGACGGGCGTGTATGTCTCGTATGACGCCGGGGCGCAGTGGCTGCCGTTCCGCGGCAATTTCCCGGTCGTGCCGGTCACCGACCTGCAGGTAAAGCACGGCGACCTGATTGCCGCCACCGAAGGGCGGGCGTTCTGGATCCTCGACGATCTGTCGGTGCTGCGCCAGCGCGCCGATGCCATCGAGAAGGCTGCCGCGCACCTGTACACGCCGCGTGAGGCCATCCTGTTTGCCGGCAGTGGCGGCTTCGGCGCGCCGCGCAACGCGGGGGCCAATCCACGGAATGGGGCGACGGTGTTCTTCCGCCTCGCCGCCACACCCGATTCCGCCACCACGGTCTCGCTCGAGTTTCTCGATGCGAAGAACGCGGTCGTGCGTGCGTTCGCCTCGAAGGGCGACGACGGGAACCGCCTGCCGCTCAAGGCGGGGCTCAACACGTTCACCTGGAACCTGCGCCGCGCGGCGCCGGCGCGTCTCGCCAATGTGCTGCTCTTCGGTGCGCCGGGTGATGGCGGGGCCAAGGTCTCGCCGGGCAACTATATAGTGCGCCTCACGGTGGGGAGCACGGTGCTGACGCAGCCGCTCGTGGTGAAGCAGGACCCGCGCCTCGACGCCCCAGCCAGTGTGATCGCCGAGCGGGACTCGGTGGCGAACCTCCTGTCGAATCGCATCAACGAGATCCACGAATCGGTACTGCGCCTGCGTGACATCAAGGCACAGGTGCAGGGCTACGTGACGCGGGCCAAGGAGACGAGTGCGCCGGACACCATCGCCAAGGCCGGCCGCGTGCTCGATGGCAAGCTGGCGACACTCGATCCCAAGCTCACGACGAAGGCCGCCAACGGGCAGGACATCATCAACTTCGCCAATGGTATCAATGGCCAGTACGGCTTCCTCCTGGGCCAGGTCGAAGGCAACACCGCGCTGACACAGCCAGTGAAGGACCGGCTCGTGGAGCTGGAGAGGGTCTGGCAGGCCATTCGTGCCGAAGTGGAGCAGGTGGAAACGGTGGACGTCCCGGCATTCAACGCGCTGCTCAAGGCCAGCAGTGTGCCGGGGGTCATTGGCGCGGCCAAGAAGAAGGGGCCGATCGCGTGAAGTGGACGGGGAGAAGGTATAAGGAAGGAGTGAGCAGCGTTGTGGTGGCAGGGTTCGTTGCTACCGGCCTTCCGGCGGCGCTTTCGGCCCAGGCGAAGAAGGCGGCCATGCCATACGTTCCCCCCGCCGGCGCGTGGGAGCAGAAGTCGCCGAGCGCCGTCGGGCTCGACTCGGCGAAGCTGGCCGAGGCGATCGCGTTCGCCATTGCCAAGGAGAGCCGCACACCGCGTGATCTCGAACTGAATCACTACAACACCTTCGGTCGCGAGCCGCTCGGCGATCCCATCGGGCCGCTGCCGCCACGGGGGGGCGCCACGGGGGTCATCGTGCGGCGCGGTTACGTGGTGGCCACCTGGGGCAACCCCGATATCAACGAGACCACCAACAGCGTCACCAAGAGCTTCCTGAGCACCGTGGTGGGGCTCGCGGTGGACGACGGGCGGATCAGGAGCGTGCACGACACCGTCGCCAAGTACGTGCCACCCATCTGGCGTGCGCGCCCGAATGGCACCGGGTACGCGCGCGACTGGCCGTCGCAGGGGCAGCTGCTCATGCCCTTCGATTCGCCGCACAACAAGCGACTCACCTGGGATCATCTGCTGCGGCAGGTGAGCGACTGGGAGGGCACGCTCTGGGGCAAGCCCGAGTGGGCCGACCGCCCGACCGGTACGCCCACCGAGTGGACCACACGTCCGCGCGAGGAGCCCGGCAGCACGTATGAGTACAACGACACGCGGGTGAACGTGCTGGCGCTCGCGGCGCTGCAGGTATGGCGCCGCCCGCTCCCGGAAGTGCTCAAGGAGCGCATCATGGACCCGATCGGCGCCTCGAATATGTGGCGCTGGTACGGGTACGAGAACTCGTGGATCGTGCTCGATGGCCATGAGGTACAGAGCGTGAGCGGCGGCGGGCACTGGGGCGGTGGCCTGGTGCTCAATGCGTGGGACATGGCCCGGTACGGCCTGCTCACGCTACGCCGCGGCAACTGGGGTGGCCAGCAGCTGCTCAGCGACGCCTGGGTCACGCAGGCGCTCACGCCGACGCCGGCCCAGCAGACGTACGGCTTCATGAACTGGTTCGTGAACACCGACCGCGCGTACGTGCCCGCGGCGCCGCCGCAGGCGTTCGTGCATGTCGGAGCCGGGAACAACATCATCTACGTCGATCCGGTGAACGATCTGGTGGCGGTGGTGCGGTGGATCGACACCAACCAGAGCGTGAACGGCTTCGTGGAGAAGCTGCTGGCGGCAGTCCGGCAGTAGATTTCTCGCATGTCTGCACACCGCGTCGCGAGCCCCCGTGAAGAGCTGGCCAACGCCCTGACGCATGGCGTCGGCTTCGTGGCCAGCCTGGTCGGGCTGCCCATCCTCGTGCTGGCGGCGGCCAGCCACGGGGAGCGCGCCGCGCTCGTGGGGCTGAGCGTCTTCGGCGCCGCGCTGGTGGCGCTCTACGCCGCGAGCACGCTCTACCACGCCGTCTCGCACCCCACGCTCAAGCAGCGCCTGCGGGTGCTCGATCACGCCGCCATCTACCTGCTCATTGCGGGCACCTACACACCGTTCACGTTGGGGGTACTGCGTGGGCGGTGGGGGTGGACGCTCTTCGGCATCGTCTGGACGCTGGCCGCGCTGGGCGTGCTGTTCAAGGTGCTCTTCGGCAGCGGCGCCATGGCGCGGCTCTCCACCGCGGTCTACGTGGCCATGGGATGGGTAGTCATCATCGCCATCAAGCCGCTCATGGCAGCCATGGACTCGGCGGGGCTCATCCTGCTCGTGGCTGGGGGCGTGCTGTACACCGGCGGTGTGGTCTTTTACGTGGACAAGCGCCGCGCCTGGTCGCACCCGGTGTGGCACTTGTTCGTAATGGGCGGCAGCGTCTGTCACTACTTCGCCGTGCTCTTTTACGCCTTCCCGAATCCCTGATGGCTTCCAGTCTGCTGGTCCTGCTCGACGACATTTCCTCGATGATGGACGATGTCGCCACGCTCACCAAGGTGGCGGCGACCAAGACGAGTGGCGTGATGGGTGACGACCTCGCCCTCAACGCCGAGCAGGCCTCGGGAGTGCGGGTCGAACGGGAGTTGCCGGTGGTGTGGGCGGTGGCCAAGGGCTCACTGCTCAACAAGGTCATTCTCGTGCCGGTGGCGCTGGTGATCAGCGCCTTCGCTCCGTGGAGTGTCATCCCGCTCATGATGATCGGCGGCCTGTTCCTCTGCTACGAAGGCGTCGAGAAGATGGCGCACAAGATGCTGCACCGGGAGGATGCCGAGCAGGCGCCGACGGTGCTCTCGCACCCCGAGTTGAGCGCCGACGCGCTCGTGGGTGTGGAGAAGGACAAGATCAAGGGCGCCATCCGCACCGACTTCGTGCTGTCGGCGGAGATCATTGTGATCTCGCTCGGCACCATGGCCACGGCGCCCATCTCGCAGCAGATCCTGGCGCTCACCCTGGTCAGCCTGGCGGCGACGGTGTTCGTGTACGGCCTGGTCGCCGGCATCGTGAAGCTCGACGACCTCGGGTTGATGCTGCATCGCCAAGGGCGTGCGCTTGGTCGTGTCATCCTCAAGGCGGCGCCGCTGCTCATGAAGAGCCTCTCCATTCTGGGCACGGCCGCGATGTTCACCGTGGGAGGCGGCATATTGGTACATGGGGTCCACGCGGTAGACGTGGTGCTCGAGGGCTGGGCGCACACCGCGGGTCCGCTGGCCATGGTGGCCAAGCCGCTGCTCGATGCGCTGCTCGGCGTTGTGGCGGGTGGCGTGACGCTGCTGGTGGTGAGGTTGGGGCAGCGGGTGTTGCGCAACGGGCCGGCGTCGTCCTGAGGTACCTCGAGGCTCCGCCTCTGCGTTGAGATCGCTCGGTCACGGATCACGCAGAAACCGATGGCGACATCAGGATCAACCTCCCGGGTGTGGTGCGGCGCTTTCCTGATGTTTCCGCCCCTTTGCCGGCTCTTCCGGGTTCGGCGTGGGTTGGTCCGGCCACATCGCGGTCCCCTGGATATCTGGCCCGGTGGGCGCTGCGCTGCGAGCGCTGCGCTGCGAGCGCTGCGATGCGGGCGCTGCCTTCGGCGTCGCGATCCACAACGGGAGCACGGCAGGATCGCCCCCCGCAGGGGGGCCAGGACGCCATCGCGCCGTCCACGTACGACCGGGCGCGCTTCGCACGGCGCGTGATGCCGGGGTGGCGCCGGACGCCCCCGACCGCCGGCGGGCGCGCGATTCTGGCCGCCGCCCAACCGAACGCCAGCCCTCGCGAAACCCGAAGAGCCCCTTGCCCTTTGCCTCCGTGGCGAAGCGCTACGCCTCGGTCCCAACGAGCCGTAGCCGCGTCAGCCGAGCGCCAGCACGTCGCTGCCCGCAACCGCATACAGCCGGTCGCCCGCGGCCTGTTCGTACATGCCGCCACCGGTGAAGCTCGAGAAGGCCGGAAGCACACCACGCGACGGGCCGAACACGAACGCCGGCAGCCGTAGCGTCTGGCGGCCGCGTCCTCGCACCGTCACGTTGGGATGCAGGTGTCCGGCCAGCACATAGCCGTCATGGTGCGGCGCCGGCTCGTGCACGCCAACGAACGGCCCGAAACGGTACGGCTCATCGAAACACGCAATGCCGAGTGAGGCCGGCGGGTCGCCAGCATGCCGGTCATGATTGCCACGCACCAGGGTGATGTGCACCCCTTCGTGCCGCGCACGCCACTCGGCGATCGTGCGCAACGTGTCCTCGTGACGCCCGGCGCGGGCGTGCAGCAGGTCGCCCAGCACCACAAGGCGTGTCGCGGCTGTCGCGGACAGTGCACCGGAGAGCCGCGTCAGGTCACGGGACGTGGTGCCCATGGGTACCGGCACGTACGCCGCGCGAAACGCGGCAGCCTTGCCCCAGTGCAGGTCGGCCACGCAGAGCAGGTCGAGCGAGGGAACCCACAGCGCGCGCTCGGGGAGCAGCACGACGAGCGTGTCGGCCACCGTCACATGGAGCGCCCCTGCCGGCAGAGAAAAACCGGCATCAGTCACGACATCACCCAAAATGGAACACCGACATGACCCCCGACTTGGCGGGCTTCTCGGCCGCTACCGTCATGCGCTTTACCCGGTCGGCGAGCTTCTCGGTGCTCAGTTTCGCGCGCGTCATATCAACCAGCAGCGGGAAGGCCAGCGGCGTGGGACGCTCGACGTCGACCACACGCACGGCGCTGCGTGACAGCCGCTCCAGTACGCGCCCCAGCCGGCTGGCTTCGAGCTGCCGCTCCAGGACTTCGCGCCGCGCCTGCTGCACCAGGAGATTGCCGGGGTCGTGGTTCACGAACACATCGTACAATAGGCTGCTGGATGCCTGCAATTGCTTGACGGACTTGGACTGACCCGGATAGCCGGAGAAGATCAGCCCGGCCACGCGGGCAATCTCCCGGAACTGGCGCCGCGCCAGTTCGGCGGCGTTGAGGCTCTGCATGACGTCGTGCAGCAGATGGCTGGTAGACAAGAGCCCAGCCTCCAGCGCCTCAGACAGCGGCGCCGGTTCGGGGCTCAACAGCTCGAAGCCATAGTCGTTGCAGCTGAACGAAAACGAGGCTGGCGCCAGCTGCGCGATGCGATAGGCCCAGAGCGCGGCGAGCCCTTCGTGCACGAGCCGCCCCTCGAACGGATACACGAACAGATGATGCCCGTCGCGTGTCTCGCACCGCTCC
This sequence comes from Gemmatimonas sp., assembly GCA_040379205.1. Taxonomy (GTDB): domain Bacteria; phylum Gemmatimonadota; class Gemmatimonadetes; order Gemmatimonadales; family Gemmatimonadaceae; genus Gemmatimonas. The sequence continues at coordinate 8,413 of JBEILM010000047.1, read as the reverse complement.
ATGAGCAGCTCGTCGGGTCGGGGAATGGCGCTGCGCTCGGCCTGTAGCGTGAGCACCGGCCGCACCGCCTGCATCTCGGCGCTGGCATAGTCGCCGAGCCGCGCTTCCTCGAGCTTCACGCGCACCGCCGCAGCCAGCTCGGTGGAGAGGGGCATGCGCGCCCCCTGCCAGCGAGGAATAGCGCCGCTCATGCCTTTGGCCTTGCGCACCCACGCCGTGAGGTCGCGCAGGCGCACGAACTCGAGCGGGGTGCCGGCGAAAATGAACTTGTCGCCGGGGGACAAGCGCGAGACGAACGACTCCTCCACCGTGCCCAGCCGCCCACCCGTGAGATAGCGCACGGCGATGGCCGCATCACTCACAATGGTGCCGATATTGAGCACGTGCCGCAGCGCCACGCGGCGGTCGGTCACCACGTAGACGCCATCCTCGCACACCACGCGGGCATACTCCGGATACGCGCGCAGCGCCTCGCCGCCGCGCGTCACGAAGTCGATGACCCAGTCCAACTCCTGTTCGGTGAGCTGGTGATAGGCGCGTGTGGTGCGCAGTTCGTCGAGCACGGCCTCGCGCGTGAAGCCGCCGCCCAGCGCCAGGGTGACCAGGTGCTGCGCGAGAAGGTCCAGTGGCCTGTCGAGCGGGTCGCGGCTCTCGATGGCGCCGGCGCGCATGGCATCGCGCGCCGCCGCCACCTCCACCAGTTCGAACGCATGCGTGGGCACACAGAGTATGCGCGACACCCGCCCGGGTGAATGGCCCGAGCGGCCGGCGCGCTGCAGCAGCCGTGCGACCCCCTTGGGGCTGCCGATCTGCATGACGAGGTCGACTGGTGTGAAGTCCACGCCGAGGTCGAGCGAGCTGGTGGCCACCACGACGCGGTAGCGCCCCGTCTTGAGGCCGTCCTCCACATCTTCACGCTGGGTGCGCGAGAGCGAGCCGTGATGGATGGCTGTGAACTCGAACCACGCCGGGTTGGCGGCGATGATGCTCTGGAACCAGATCTCGCACTGCGAGCGCGTGTTGGTGAACACGATCGCACTCTGTGCATCCTCGAGGCGACGCATCACTTCCGGCAGCAGCTTGGTGTTGAGGTGCCCGGCCCACGGGAAGCGATCTATGGTCTCGGGCACGAGTGTCTCCACCTCGATGTCCTTGGGCACCACGCCGCGCACCAGCCGCCGCGCACGCGGCTGGCCGTGCGCGTCGTAGCCGAGCAGCGTGTCGGCGGCCACGTCCAGATTGCCGAGCGTGGCGGAGACGCCCCATGTGCGCAGCGCGGGGCAGAGCGCACGCAGTCGCGCCAGGGCGAGTTCCACCTGGGCACCTCGCTTGGTGGAGAGCAGCTCGTGCCATTCGTCCACCACGACGCAGCGCAGGTGGGCGAAGAGCGATGCGTGACCCTTGCGGCAGAGCAGCAGTGACAGCGACTCCGGTGTCGTAACCAGCGCCGTCGGCAACCGGTCGCGCTGGCGAGCGCGCTGTGCCTGCGACGTATCGCCGGTGCGTGCCTCCACGGTCCACGGCAGGCCGAGCTCCTCGATGGGGTCGCGCAGCGCCTGCACCGTGTCAGCCGCCAGCGCGCGAAGCGGCGTGATCCACAACACGCGCAGCGGCGCTGCATCGGCGCGCCGGCGGGCCTTCTTTGGCGAGGGATGCGCGGCCATGGCCTCGAGCACGGGCCCCATCCACGCGGCGTAGGTCTTGCCGGTGCCGGTGGCAGCGTGAATGAGCCCGGACTCGCCGTTGGCGTAGGCGTGCCACACGTCGCGCTGGAAGGGGAACGGTTCCCAGCCTCGGGCGCTGAACCAGTCGTTCACGCGAGCGATCGCCTGGTCGGCGGGCATCGAGGGAACCGCTCGCACGGAGGGCACGGAGGATCGTGACGGCACCGAGGACATCGCGCTCATCTCCGTGCGCTCACCGTCCTCGGTGCCGTCCGTGTGGGCGGTTCCTCGGCGTTTACCCATCCAGCAGCGCCCGCACCGTCTCGATCGAGTCCGCCTCACGCGCCGGCTTGTCCTGCCGCCACCGTGCAATGCGCGGGAAGCGTACTGCAAGGCCGCTCTTGTGCCGCGCGCTGCGCTGGATGCCCTCGAAGGCCAGCTCGAACACCAGCTCGGGCTTCACCGTCCGCACCGGGCCGAGCTTCTCCAGCGTGTTGGCGCGCACGAACCGGTCCACCTGCCGGATCTCGGCGTCGGTGAGGCCGCTGTAGGCCTTGGCGAACGGCACCAGCGTGTCGCCATCCCAAATGGCAAAGGTGTAGTCGGTATACAGCCCGGCGCGCCGCCCGTGGCCGGCCTGCGCGTATACCAGCACCGCGTCCACCGTGAGCGGATTGACCTTCCACTTCCACCAATCGCCCACCTTGCGCCCCGCGCCGTACGCCGACCTGCGGCGCTTGAGCATGAGCCCTTCGCTCGCCTGGGTGCGCGCATCGGCGCGTGCGGCCGCCACGGCGTCCCACGACGGTGCGTCGATCACCGGCGAGAGTCCAATGGTCGCGCCACTGGGCAACGCCGCCACCAGCGCCTCGGCACGCGCCCGACGCGACGCCAACGAGTCACCACGCACATCCACCCCCGCTGCCTCGAGGCAGTCGTACACCAGCAGGTGACACGGCACGTCGGACAGCAGCTTCTTTCCCACGGTCTTGCGATTGATGCGCCGCTGCAGCTCCGTGAATGGCAAGGGGCGCCCGTCACGCCACGCCAGGAGCTCGCCGTCGAGCACTGTGCCGTCGGGCAGCCATTCGGCGCTGGCCTCCACTTCGGGAAAGCGCCCCGCGAGGAGTTCTTCGCCCCGGCTCCACAGCAGCGTGCGCCCGTGGCGCCGCACCAGCTGACAGCGAATGCCGTCCCACTTCCACTCCACCTGCCAATCGGATACGGGCCCGAGCGTCGCCACCTCGGCCTCCAGCGGATACGCCAGGTAGAACGGATAGGGCCGGCTCCAGTCGCTGTCGGTCGTCTCGGTGCTCACCAGCTGCGCGTACCACGCGGCGCTCGGCTCCCACTGGCCCATGAGGCGGTGCGCGATCGTGTCAGCGGGCACACCGCTCACCTGAGCCAGCGCCCGCACCACGAGTCCGTCGGACACCCCCACGCGAAAGGCGCCGGTGAGCAGCTTGGTGAAGATGAAGCGCGACGTCCCGCCGAGCGTTGCCCATGCCGCGAGCAACGCGGCCCGCTGCTGCGACGGTTCGAGCTGCGCCAACGGGAGCAGGTGCGACTCCACCCACCAGGCGAGGCCGCGCTCTGGCGCCTCACCACCGCCCTCCGGCACCAGGAGCGCAATCGTCTCCGCCAGATCGCCCGCCTGCGCGTAGCTCTCCTCGAACAGCCAGTTCGGGATCCCCGCTGCTTCGGCTGCCCACAGCCGCAGGTCCGGCGCCTTCACCAGCCGCTTCGGACGCCGCCCCACCAAGAACGCCACCACCCACGCCGCATCCGCGGGCGGCGCCTCGCTGAAGTACGCCACCAGCGCCGCCACCTTGCTGCCGGTGGCGGTGCTGGCATCGATGGTATCGTACAGGGCGGCGAAGTGCTGCATGGCAGCGGACCAACGCCCGAAGGGCTGGGCCGGTGTCAGGGCGCGCGGCCTCCGCTGCGGGCTGCACTACCGCAAGAGGGCAATCACCAGCGAAGCGATCAGTCCGACCACGATCGCCGACCACCATCGGGAGCCGACCAATCGGCGCCGCGGGCGCGGCGGCGTGTCGGCACCCGAGACGACAGACCGCGCCGTTCCGTCGTTGAAGGCGGCGACCCCCGCCGGGGTTTCCCCGCTGCTTCCGGCATACATTGCCTTATCAAGCAACCGAACCCGCTCACCCGGTTCGAACGGGGGCGAGAAGGTGCGGCGGGAGAGCGTGGGGCCAAGCCCCACATCCCCGCCCGGGCGTTGCCGCGGGGGTTCCTGCGGTGCCCCATCCGTCCGCCGCCGCTCATCATTGAGCATCGAAGTGCCCTCCTTCGTCAGGATTCGACCACGTTCGTCCGCGTACGCACGTCCGCAACCCGTCAAAGCTTGCCCGCCCCGTCAGTGACATGTCATTTCGGCGCCCGCTGCGCGGGTTGCCCTACAATACCACGGGAACACGCGGTTGCAGGAGAGTAACCATCGAGGCACCGTTCACAGTGCCCCGCCCGGCGCAAACGACTGCCCAGTGCCGAGCTCGTCCGCATCCACCGCCACATCGTCGCGCTCTCCCTCCCACCGCGTGGCGAGCACGCTGGCGTCGAGCCCGTGGTCGCGCAGCCACCGGACCACGGGCCCTGTGAATCCGTGCGTGACCCACACCCGCTCGGCGCCCGTCGCCTCGACGGCGTACAGCAGCTGCGGCCAGTCCACGTGGTCACTGAGCGTGAAGCCGGTGTCCACGCCACGGCGGCGCCGGGTGCCGCGCACGCGCATCCACCCGCTCGCGAACGCGGTGCGCGTCTCGCCGAACCGCCGGAGCCACGTCGACCCCGTCACGCTCGGCGGCGCGATCACGATGGCGCCGGCCGTCGACTTGTCACGTAACGCATCGGCCGCGTAGCGGGTGGCCGGCAGCGTCACACCGCTCTGCCGGTACATCGCCGTCATACGCTCCACCGCCCCGTGCGCGAGGATGGGCCCGATGGAGGGGTCGAGCCCACCAATCAGCCGCTGCGCCTTGCCCAGCGCGTAGCCGCACAGCACCGAGACCACGCCGTCGCGCGCATTGCGCGCCCACCACGCATTGATCTGCGCAAACACCTCAGCCTGCACCGGCCACCGATAGATCGGCAGCCCGAACGTGCTCTCGGTGATGAAGGTATGGCAGCGCACCGGCTCCCACGCCGCGCACGTGGGGTCGGGGTCGGTCTTGTAGTCGCCGGACACCACCCACACCTCACCGCCGTGCTCGAGGCGCACCTGCGCCGAGCCGAGGATATGGCCGGCGGGGTGCAGCGAGACGCGGACACCGTTGATGGTGCGGGTCTCGCCGTAGGTAACCGTCTCCACACCCGAGGCCCATCGCCCGAGACGCTCGCGGGACACAGCGGCCCCGTCGTTGCTCACGAGATATGCGTCGCACCCCCACGTGAGATGGTCGCTGTGGGCATGCGTGACCACGGCGCGGGACACCGGCGCCCACGGGTCGACGAAGAAGTCGCCGGCCTCGCAGTAGAGGCCGCGGTCCGTGGCCCTGAGCACTCAGTACGAGAAGGTGATCCCGCTCGAGAAGAACGTGTCCGTGTTCTTGAGCGTCACGCCGTTGCGCACCGGCCGCGCGCTGTTGAAGCGGATCACGTAGCCGAACTTGAGGCCGAGCTGCTTGGACAGCGGCGCCACCAGCGACGTCTCGGTGTTCACGAGATACACGCCGCTTTCGGCCAGGTTGGGCAGGTACTCGGCCGTCTGCTGCACGAACGCCAGCGTGGAGACGAGGTGCTTGTAGTCGAGCCCCACCCGCGCCGCCGGGAAGTTGCCCTTCACCGACACCGTGGAGCCGGGCGTCAGCGTCTGCTGGAACGCCGAGGCGCCCAGCTGCACGGTGAAGAGGTCCTTGGGCTCGGTGACGAGCTTGAGGTCCACACCCACGCCCTCCTCGAAGCGGCTGGCGATGCCTTGCAGCACGTTGCGGTCGAAGCGCGTGGCCACGAAGAGGCCGATACGCGTGCTGATGGTCCGCTCGCCGCGCAGCCCACCATTCCAGAAGTTCGCGTTGACCTGGTCGTTGACCTGGTCGTTGGCCTCGCCAAAGAAGAACGTCAGGTCCTCCCCCACACTCCAGCCGCGCACCGTGTACGTGAGCTTGTTGCCGAAATTCATGGTGAGGGCGTTCGCGTTGCCGTTGGTCTGCGCGAAGCCGGCCGTGCCCGACACCTCGGGTTCTTCGTGGGGGCGTCCTGCGCGACGAGCGGCGACGCGGCGACAGCCAGCAGGGCGAACGAGCGGACCCATGGGCGCAAGCGATTCAGAAGGTGAGGGTCAGGCCTGACGAGAAGAATGTGTCCGTCGTGCGCAATTGCACGTTGTTGCGGATCGGCGGCTCGGAGTTGAAGCGAATGACGTAGCCGACCTTGAGGCCGACGTTGCGCGAGATCGGCGCCACCACGGCGCTTTCGGTGTTCACGAAGTACGACGACGCCGTGTCACCGATGGCCGGCAGGTACTCCGCCGACTGCTGCACGTAGGCCACCTCGGTCACGCGCAGGCGATAGTCCATGGCCGCCCGCGCCGCGGGAAAGGCGCGCGACACCTTGGCCACCGAGCCCGGTGTGAGCTGCTGCGAGAAGAACGAGCCGCCGAGCGCCGCGTTGAGCCGGTTCCGCTTGTTGTCGACCGCGAGCACCGTCACGCCGAACCCCTGCTGGAAGCGGTTGCTCACGCCCTGCAGCACGTTGCGGTCATAGCGCGACGCCATGAACAGCGCGACGCGCTCGGCCACCGTGCGCTCGCTGCGCAGGCCGCCGTTCCAGAAGTTCGTGTTGACCTTCTCGTTGGCTTCACCGTAGTAGAACGCGAGATCCTGCTGGATTTTCCAGCCGGCCATCGTGTACGTGAGCCGGTTGGTCATGTTGGTGGTGAGCGCATTGGCATTGCCGCTCGCCTGTGAGAAGCCCAGCGACCCGTTGAAATCGAAGCGCTTCGGCTTCTTCTGCGCCGGCTTGGCGGGCGCGGAGGACGCCGCTGGTGTCCCTGCGGCGCCGGCCGAGGGTTGCGCGTGAGCGGCGGGCACTGCGAGCCCCATCGCGAACAGGCTGGCAACAAGGCGGGAAATGCGAGCAGTCATGACGTGCGGGGAGTGAAGCCGTCAGTGCTTGATGAACGTGCCCGCGCGCAGCTCGCGTACGGCCTCCTGCAGCTCGGCCTGGGTGTTCATCACGATGGGACCGTACCACGCCACCGGTTCCTTGATGGGCGTACCGCTCACGAGCAGGAAGCGTATGCCCTCCTCGCCAGCGCGCACGACCACTTCGTCGCCAGTGTCGAACAGGATAAGCGAGCGATTGCCCGACCGGTCGCGCACGAGGTCGTCGTCGTTGCCGGCCGTGCGCTCGGTGAGCACGCCCATCGGGTCCGAGGCGTGGCGAAACGAACCGCTGCCTTGAAATATGTATGCGAACGTGCTGCGATAGGCGTCCACCGGCAGCGACGTGCGCACATGCGCCGGGACGAACACGTCGAGGTAGCAGGGGTCGGCGGTGATGCCGTCCACCGGTCCGCGTCGTCCCCGGAATTCGCCACAGATCACGCGCACCGTGGTCCCGTCATCGTCAACGATCTCGGCGATGTCCTTCGCCTGCACGTCCTGATAGCGCGGCGCAGTCATCTTGAGCGCCGAGGGCAGGTTGGCCCACAGCTGGAAGCCGTGCATGCGCCCCTGCGGATCGCCCTTGGGCATCTCGTGGTGCACGATGCCGCTGCCGGCCGTCATCCACTGCACGTCGCCAGCACCAAGCAGCCCGCGGTTCCCGAGCGAGTCGGCGTGCTCCACGTTGCCGGCCAGCACGTAGGTGATGGTCTCGATGCCGCGGTGCGGGTGCCAGGGAAATCCGTTCCGGTACTGCTGCGGCACATCGTTCCGGAAATCGTCGAACAGCAGGAACGGATCGGTTTCCGACGTCTCATCGAAGCCGAAGGCGCGATGCAGGTGCACCCCCGCCCCTTCCATGGTGGGCTGGGCGGTGACGATACGCTTGACGGGACGAATGGACATGGCGGCTCAGAGAGAGGATGCCTGAAAGCTATCTCAGTAGTGAGTTAGTGCAAGGGGTCGACAGGGGGTCAGGGGGCGCTCCGTTGTCACTCCATGGTCCCGCCCTCTCCCCTCCGGATGCTGCCCATGGCCGAATCCTCCCGGGGGAGCTGACCCGCCAGTGCGTGCTGCAGGCGGCGTCCGACGTCTTCGCCAGCGGGGGCTACACCGAGCGCGCGGGCGCCAGCCTGGCGGTCGAAACGGTGGGCGACTTGGCCGCGGTGCTCGGGACGATGACGGCCGTCGCCGGTAGGGCAGCTCGTTGGCTAGATGCTCATCATAAAGAAGTCGTCCCCTCCCGTGGTGAGCGGGGGCTTGGTGTTGGGCAGGTCACCAAAGACGTCGAGCGCGCGGAGGCCGGCATTGATGGCGTTGAGGGCAGCGTTCAGTTCGGCCTCGGCCTTCCCGATTTCCCACCGGTAGAGCGGACCGCTGAGGGCGGCGAGGGCCACGCCGCCGACGACCGCCGCGGCGGCAGCCGGGGCCAGGAGGGCGAGGCCGGCCATGCCGAGGGCAGCCTTGCCGGCCACGGCACCGAAAAGCCCCGCCAGGCCGGCTCCTCCACCGGCCGTCAGGCCGTAGCCCCACAGGTTCACCCCAAGGCCGGCGCGCAGGTCGATGGTGATGGTGACCTCGCAGGCGCGCGAATCGCCGGCTGCCGCGGCCAGCGACACCCGTAGC
>JBEILM010000046.1:0-28065 GCA_040379205.1 Gemmatimonas sp. | reverse complement strand
CGTCCCTACGTGCTGGAGGAACCGCTGGCTCCGCTGGTGGCGGCGCAGCGCGCCGGTGTCACGATCGAGGTGGCTGCACTCGATGCGGCGCGCGCCGAGCTGGAACGGGAGCGCGACCTGCTGCTTGTGGAGGGGGCCGGCGGGCTGCTGGTGCCCATCACGCCCACGCTGTCCTACGCCGATCTCTTCAGCCGCTGGCAGTGCGACCTGCTGCTCGTGGCGGGGAACCGTCTCGGGGTGCTCAACCACGTGCTGCTCACGGTGCGTGCGGCCGAAGCCGCCGGGCTCTCGCTCGCGGGTATCGTGCTGACCTCACTCGGCCCCCATGCCCTCTCGGTGGCCGAGGCCACCAATCATGAGGCGTTGCGCCAGCTGTTGCCTACCCACACCATCCTGCGCTTTCCGTGGGTGGACCGCCTCGACGATTTCGCAGCCCTGGCGATGGCCGCCCAAGCGGCGGGCCTCGATGTATTGTTGCCGTAGGCGACGGCGTCCTGCCGTGCGCCGCCGAATTCTTCGTCTTCACCCGTCACACCGGTTCCGATGATCTCCCACGCGCTTCCCGACTGGCAGCACCTCGCCGACAAGGCCCTTGCGGGCGAGTTGCTCACCCGCGACGAGGCTCGCGCCGTGCTCACGGCCCCTGACGAGGCGCTCCTCGAGCAGCTGGCGGCCGCGTATCGTGTGCGCCGCGCCACGTGGGGCAACCGGGTGCGGCTGCACTTCCTGCTCAACGCGCAGAGCGGCCTCTGCCCCGAAGACTGCGGTTACTGCTCGCAGTCCAAGATTTCGGCGGCGGAGATCGAGAAGTATCCGCTGCTGGCGCAGGAGAAGATCATGGAGGCTGCCGACCGCGCGGCGGCGCTCAAGGCCGGCACGATGTGCATGGTGATCTCGGGGCGGTCACCGGGTGCAACCGTGTTCGGGAAGGTGCTCGACGCGGTGAAAGCCGTGCGCGCCAAGCACGACCTCAAGATCTGCGCCTGCCTCGGCCTGCTCAACGAGGAGCAGGTGCTGCGCCTCAAGGAAGCGGGGGTGGAGACGGTGAACCACAACCTCAACACCTCGGCCAACTTCACGCCGGAGATCGTGTCCACGCACACGTTCGAAGATCGCGTGCAGACGGTGGAAGCGGTGAAGGCCGCCGGCATGAAGACGTGCAGCGGCGGCATCCTCGGCATGGGCGAAAGCGACGACGACGTGATCGAACTGGCGCTGTCGCTGCGCGAGCTCGACGTGAAGAGTGTGCCGGTGAACTTCCTCATCCCGGTGCCCGGCACGTCGTTCGAGGGCTCCAACGCCCTCGATCCGCGCCGCTGCCTGCGCATCCTGTGCCTGTACCGTTTCCTGCTCCCCACGCAGGAGCTGCGCATCTCCGGCGGCCGTGAAGTGCACCTGCGCAGCATGCAGGTGATGGGGCTCTACCCGGCCAACTCGATCTTCATCGGCGACTATCTCACGACGCAGGGGCAGACGGCGCGCGACGACCTGCGCATGATCGAAGACGCCGGCTTCGTGCTGGAGACGCCCGACGGTGAGGCGTACGCCGGCGATCCGTTTACGGGAGTGCCGGAGCAGTACCCACGCGCGCCGCTGCCGTTGGTCGAGGTGTGAGAGTCGCGATCAACTGCTCACGGCGGAAGCTGGAACAGCGGTACGGAAGAACGACGTAACGACTCACGACGTGAGCGGGGGAGACCATCTCCGCCCGCTGATCACGTCGTTACACGTTACGCCTTTTTCCGTACCGCATTCATGGCTTACGCCGTCCGCAGGACCCGAGCCAGCGCCTCGGCAAATACCGGCACTTGCTGCGCGCCGCTCACCCCGTATTGCCCGTCGAGCACGAGGAACGGCACGCCACGAATGCCGAGCCGGGCGGCTTCGCGCTGACTCTGCTGCACGTCGAGGTCGTACCGGCCGCGGCGGAGCACCTCACGGGATTCGGCCTCCGGCATGCCGTGGGCGGCGGCGATCCGCACGAGCGTGTCGTCGTCGCCAAGGTCCTCGCCGTTGGCGAAGTACGCGGCGAACAGCGCTTCCACCAGCGGCCACGGGTCGCGCCCCGTCTGCTGCGCGTGCAGCACGAGCCCGTGACCGCGGACCGTGTTGGGCGCGCGCGTGATGCGCTCGAAGGCGAACCCGATGCCGTCGCCCTGCCCGGCCTCGGCCACGCGGGTGAACATCGGCTCGGCGCTTGCGCGGCCGCCGAACTTCTGCTCGAGGACCTCCTCCCACGGTCGTCCCTCCGCAGGCACGGTGGGGTCGAGCCGGAACGGGCGCCACGTTATCTCGAACGTCACCTCGGGGTGCGTTGCCCGCGCCTGCGCGATGGCGGCGAAGAGGCGGCGATCGCCGATCCAGCACCACGGGCAGACCAGATCGGCGTAGAGTTCGAGCGCGATCGGGCGCGCAGTCGTCGTGGATCCCATGGGCTGGAGTGTACGTTAAGGAGACGAAATTCTGCAGGGCTCGCCCCGTCTTCTTCGACTCGACCGGCATCGCATGTCCATCGCCGACATCCGCAAGGAATACCAGCGCCACGCACTCTCCGAGCACGACGTGGCCGACGACCCGATCGCGCAGTTCAGCGCGTGGTTTCAGGAGGCCATCCAGGCCGAGGTGGTCGAACCCAACGCCATGGCCCTGGCCACTGCCACGCCCGACGCGTACCCGTCTGCCCGCATCGTGTTGCTCAAGGGCGTCGATCAGCGCGGCTTCGTGTTCTACACCGACTACCGCAGCCGCAAGGGACGTGAACTGGCCGACAACCCCTGCGCGTCGCTCTGCTTCTTCTGGGCTGAGCTCGAGCGTCAGGTGCGCATCAACGGTGCGGTGCAGCGGGTGAGCCGCGACGAAGCCGACGCGTACTTCCAGTCGCGGCCGCTGCCAAGCCGCATCGGCGCCTGGACGTCGTCGCAGAGCAGCGTGCTGGCGTCGCGCGCGGAGCTCGAGGCCCAACTGGCCAAGAACGAGGTCCGCTTCAGCGGCGGTGACGTGCCGCTCCCCGATCACTGGGGCGGTTTTCGCGTGGTGCCCGAGGAGATCGAATTCTGGCAGGGGCGCCCCAGTCGCCTGCACGACCGGGTGCAGTTCCGCCGCGAGGCGGGGGTCTGGGTGAAGCGGCGCCTGTCGCCCTGAGGCGTCGGGTTCCGACCCATTCGGCGACGACGAGGTACGAACCCGGGCGAGCGATCCGGGAACCGAAGGCGCAGCGCTCGGGTTCCGCGTGCATGTCCCAGACATCGCACGCGGTTCTCATTTTCGGCGCCACCGGCGGCATCGGCGCCGCGCTCGCCCGGCGCCTGACGGCGGCCGGCACTCCGGTCTTCCTCTGCGCCCGTCGCGAGGAGCCGCTGGCCGCCCTCGCCGCCGAACTTGGCGCGCCATGTGCCGCGGCCGACGCCACCGACTGGGGCGAGATCGATCGGGTGACCGATGCGGCCGTCGCGCAGGCCGGCCCGCTGGGCGGCATCGCCAACTGCGTGGGCTCGTTGCTGCTCAAGCCGGCCCACCTCACGAAGTTCGAGGAGTTCCAGCAGGTCATCGCCCAGAATCTCACGTCGGCGTTCGGTGTGGTGCGCGCCGGTGCACGGGTGATGCCGCAGGGCGGGAGCGTGGTGCTGTGCAGCACGGCGGCGGCCCGCATCGGCCTGGCCAACCACGAGGCCATCGCGGCCGCCAAGGGTGGCGTGCAGGGACTCGTGCTGTCGGCGGCAGCCACCTACGCCGCGCGCAACCTGCGGGTCAATGCGGTGGCACCGGGGCTCGTGGACACGCCGCTCACCGCGCGCATCACCGGCTCGGCGCCGGCGTTGGCCGCCTCGCAGGCCATGCATGCATTGGGGCGGGTGGGGAAGCCGGACGACGTGGCCAGCTGTATGGCGTGGCTGCTCGGCCCCGACGCCTCGTGGGTGACCGGCCAGGTGTATGGGGTGGACGGCGGGCTGGGGACGGTGCGGGCCAAGTAAGCCCGCCCGCTACGCCGCCAGCTCCTCGCGCAGCTTCACATAACTCTCGTAGCGCCCGCGCGACACCGCACCGGCGGCCACGGCCTCCCGCACGGCGCACCCCGGTTCGACGAGGTGCGTACAGTCGGCGAAGCGGCACGTCCCCAGCAGCGGACGGAACTCCGGAAAGCACGCGGCGATCTCCCGCGCCTCGATGCCCCAGAGCCCCACTTCGCGAAGCCCCGGTGTGTCGGCGAGATACCCGCCGCCGGGCAGCGGATGCAGCACTGCGCCCACCGTGGTGTGGCGTCCCTTGTTCACGCTGTCGCTGATGGCCGCGGTGCGCAGGTCGAGGCCGGGAAACAACCGGTTCATGAGCGACGACTTGCCCACGCCCGACGGGCCGGAGAGTGCCGAGATGCGTCCGGCGAGTTCGTCGCGCAGCGCCTCGATGCCTTCGCCGGTGGTCACGCTGGTGTAGTGGACGGGATAGCCGGCCGCCACGTGGTCGGCGAAGAGTGCCCGCGCCTGCTCGGGCGACACGAGGTCGCACTTGTTGACCACGATGCGGGCGTCGAGGCCGTTGGCCTCGGCAATGACCAGAAAGCGGTCGAGCATGCGCGGATGTGGCTCCGGACGCGCCGCCGCGAACACGGCCAGCACCTGGTCGAGGTTGGCCACGACCACACGCTCGCCGCGGGCCCCCCCGGGGGCGCGACGGGCCAGTTTGCTGCGCCGTTCGTGAATGCTGGTGATGAGCCACGCGCCGGGCTCGCCGTCGTCCCATGTCAGGGTGACACGATCGCCGACAGCCAACTTGAGCGCGGCGCGAATCTCGTGCTTGAGGCGGCCGCTGAGTGAGGCCGACGCCACCGCGCCGCTCGCCAGGCGGACCTCCCACACGCCGCCGGTGCCCTGCACCACGACGCCTTCGACCGCGTGGTTCGGCGGCGGTGGTGGACCGAGCTGCACGAAGCGGTCGGCCGCCGGCGACATCGGGCGCGTCATGCGGTGACGCTGCGAATGAGACTGTCGAGCGTCGCCTTCACGGTCGCCAACTGCATCTGGCCGAGCTGGTGCCGCACCACCGCTTCGCTGCTCCCGCTCACCAGAAACCCCGTCTCGAGGTGTCCCTGCACCTCCGGCTCTCCCGGACCCCAGCGCACGAAGAACAGGTACGCCCCCCACGGCGCGTGACGGTCGCCGGTGGTGTCGGTGAGGATGTCGACCGAATACGACCGCCCATCCACCCCCTCGAACGCGGCGGGGCGTTTGTGCACGGCCATGTAGCCGCCCAGTGTGCGCTCATCGCCGGCCCCGTGGTCGGGCGGGTGATGATGTCCTGGATGCTCGCTCATGCGGGCATCAGCGATGCAACGTCTCCTTCACGATGTTGCTGGCCATGAAGGCGATGTTGGCGGGGCGTTCGGCGAGCCGACGCATGAGGTACGGGTACCACTGGGCGCCATAGGGTACGTACACGCGCATGCGGTAGCCTTCCTTCACGATCTGTTCCTGCACGTCGCGGCGCACCCCGTACAACATCTGGAACTCGAAGCGGTCGGGGGCGATGCCCTTCTCCTTGGCGAAACGCTTGGCCTCGGCGATGATCGCTTCGTCGTGCGTCGCGATGCCGGGATAGCGCCCATGCTCCATGAGCCGGTGCATGGCGGCCACGTAATTGCGATCGACGTCGGCCTTGTCGGGGAACGCCACCTCGGCGGGCTCCAGATAGGCGCCCTTGCAGATGCGCACCCGGGCCTGCAGCCGGTTGGCGCGATCCACGTCGTCGAGCGTGCGGCGCAGGGCGCTCTGCAGCACGATGCCGACATGGTCGCGGAAATCGGGATACAGCCGCTGTTCGAAGGTGTCGAGCGTGCGGTCGGTATAGGCACTCGACTCCATGTCCAGCCGCACGAAGCTGTCGTAGTGCTTCGCGCGGGTCAGTACCTCGCGGACCACCTCCACGCAGAGGTCATCGGAGATGTCCTGGCCGAGGGCCGTGAGCTTCACCGACACGTTGGCGTTGAGCTTCCGGGCCGCGATGCGGTCGAGGATCTCGAGATACTGGCGCCCGGTGTCGCGCGCCTCGGCTTCACTGGTGACACTTTCGCCGAGCAGGTCGAGCGACGCCGTGATGCCCTGGTCGTTGAGTCGTGCTACCGCCTCGATGGCGGTGGTGACGGTTTCGCCGGCCACGAAGCGCGAGGCGATCTGCCGCGCGAAGCCGACGTTCTTGACGAAATCGAAAATGCGCTGCTGGCGCGAGAGATAAAGCAGGGACGAGCGTAGCATGGCGGAATACTAACGGAGGGGGGCCACCAGACGCGCCACCGGTGCCTCGGTCCCCTTCGCGAGGGCCGCATCGAAGACGTTCCAGGTGAGGAGCCCGTCGTCGCTCTGCGGCTCCAGCAGCAGAACGGCGAGGAGGTCCCTCGCAGTGTCCGGAATCACCCGGAAGCTGCCGGCCGGCACCGACCGCGTGACCTCGCGCCAGCTTCCGGACACGGTGGCCTCCCGGTGTCCCTGGAACGGACGCGCCGCCAGCGTCATGGAATCGACCACGAACACCTGCAGCGAGGCGGTGGCCGGTGCGTCGAGCGTCTGGACCGTCACACCGTGGGCCCGCAGGAGATCCGCCGCCTTGGCCCACTCGGGGCCGAGGAGGTAGCCGTACGGCGCCGGCGTCTGCGTCAGCGCCGCTTCGAAGCGGTCCACCACCGGCATCCGCTGGGCCGTGATCACCCCGGAACGCCGGATGCCGATCGGCACCCCGGGTTCAGTACGCGTGGAGTCGCCGGTGCGATCGAGGCGCTCGACGAGCACCGTCTGGCTGTCGGGGCGCGACATGAACCGCGACCGCAGCGGCACCGCTCGCGTGCTGCGTTCCCCCAGCGTGGCAGTGGCCACGCCGCTGCGCACCCGGGCGGCGATCCCGGCGCGCTGCTCGGCCACGTACGACAGGATTTCCTGCACGAACGCCCGCGTACTGGCCACGCGCCGCGCGAACGGGTCGTGCGAGTAGGCTTCGCTGAGGATGCTGATGGGGCCGCGCAACCCGTAGTAGTTGGTGCCGAAGCGCGGCTTGTGTTCGTAGGTCCACCACCCCGACTTCTCGGCGGCGGCGTTGGTCTCGCGGCCATCGGCCGAGGTGAAGTTGCCGTAGGGAAACACCTCGAAACCGTGCCTCGCCTTCATGCGGCGGCGGATCTCGGGGAGCAGCGTGTCGGCCACATACGGCGACAGCGGCGACGCCGGGTGCAACGAGGGCGAGTAGGTGAGCGCATAGCCGTGGTAGCTGCCGTTCGTGGTGTGCAGGTCCATGAACACGTCGGGCTCCCACGCATTCAGGGCTGCCAGCGTCCCGCGCGTTTCGGGGGCTTCGGCCTTGATGTAGTCACGATTGAGATCGAGCCCCATGCCGTTGGGACGCTCACCGATCATCTCCGGGCCATTCTGGGCGCCGCGGTTGCGGGCCTGCGGCGCCAGCTTGTCGTTACCGTCGCTGTTGTAGATGGGCACCACGAGCACGACCAGCGAATCGAGCACGTTGGGCCTGCCCGCAAACGACCAGTCGCGCAACAGGGCAAGCACGGCTTCTTTCCCTTCCACCTCACCGGCGTGGATGTTGGCCTGCACGTACACCACGGGACGACCGAGACGCCGGGCCTCCGCGGGCGAGGCCACCATGGGGCGCGCCGCGACGACGAGCGGCACCGTCTTGCCCATGGGCGACCGGGCCAGTTCGGACACGGTGAGCGGCGCCCCAAGCGCCCGCAACGAATCGACGAATGCGATGACCTCGGCGTGCGACGACGTCTCGGTGTAGTTGGTGCGCTCGGCACGGGTGCGGGGCAGCGCCGTCGGCGCGGGCGCCGGCGTGGGCGCCGGACCGCCGCAGGCGGCGAGCAGCAGCGGGGTGGCAGCAAGCAGGCGTGTCACAGCGTCACCGTTTCGCCGATGGCGGGGAGCAGCAGGGTGATGCCACGCGCGGCAAAGGCGGCGCGCGCCGCCTCGTGATCGATGGCGATGGGCGGGAACGTGTCGTAATGCACGCCCACGACGGTCTTTGTGCCCACGAACTCCGCGGCTCTCGCCGCGTCGGCCGCATTCATGGTGAACGTGTCGCCGATGGGCAGCACGGCAAAATCCACCGTGAACTCGTCGGCGATGAGCTTCATATCGTACGTGAGGGCCGTGTCCCCGGCGAAGTAGAACGTCCTGCCGCCGCCGTTCACCACGAAGCCGCCCGGGTTTCCCCCCGGGGTGCCATCGGGGAGCGTGCTGCTGTGCACGGCCGTCACGTACTTCACGGTCCCGAACGGGAGCCGGGCGTTGCCGCCGATGTTCATGCCGATCCCGTTGGGCACCCCCTGGCCGGCGAACCACTGCACGATCTCGAAGTTCGACAGCAGTGTAGCGCCGGTGCGCGTCGCGATCGCGGCGGCATCAGCCACGTGGTCACCATGTCCGTGCGACACCAGCACGTAATCGGCGGCGATGGCCTGCACGTCGATGGCCGACGCCAGGGGATTGGGGGCGATGAACGGATCGAAGAGCAGGCGCGTCCCATCGACATCGACGGCGAAACACGCGTGCCCGTAGTAGGTGAGCTGCATGGGGGGGATTCGCGAAGGGAAGGTCAGGACTGCGCGTCGAGGATGGCGCGGAGCTGTGGAACGTGCCGGCGCTGATGCTGCGCCAGAAACAGCGCCCACTGATAGCCGTCGAGCGCGCCCAGCACAGGGTGCGCGTAAGTCACCGAGCCGAGGGCGCGACCCGATGCAGCCATGAGTGCGCCCACGATGCGGTCGCGCGCGGCTGTCTGACGGGCGAGGGCGTCGGCCAGCGTGAGTGTGCCCCCAGGGGTCACCGAGGGCGGGGCCTCGATGGGGCGTGTCGTCGCGTCGGCCACACCAAAGCGTTCGAGCGTGGGGGTGATGGGCGCTGTGTCCGGATCGCTGGTGCCGGCCACCTGCTTGAGCAGCGTGCCGATAAGGCGCCCGGTGCCCTCCTCCACCATCGCGAGATGCTCCACCACTTCGGCCGCGCTCCAGCGATCGTTGGCGGGGCGCTGTTCAGCCAGTGCCGCTGGCACCTGGTCGAGCAGCACCTGCATCTCGTGCTGCGCGTCGCGGAGCGCACCGACGACTTCGGCAATGCGGGGGTGCAGCGGCTGATCGGACATGGGGGCTCGGTGCGTGGAGCGTCAGGGGTGAAAGCGGCGGCCGGCGGTGGCCATCTCGCGCAGCAGCGCGGCCGGTTCGAAGCGCCCGGGATGGCGGGCATCGAGTGTCTCGAGCTGCTGCACCGCGGCGGCTGCGCCGAGCGTATCGAGATGACGGAACGGGCCACCGAGAAATGGCGGGAAGCCGATGCCGAATACGGCGCCGATGTCGCCATCGCGCGGTGAGCGGATGATCCCTTCTTCGAGACAGCGTACCGCCTCGTTGAGCATCGGGAGCACCGCGCGCTGCTGCATGGCGTCACGCGCCATCTGGTGGCGCGTGACGCCGGCGGCGGTCAGCGCGTAGAGCTCCTCATCGGCACCTTCGCGCTTGCCATCGACGGCATAGCGATAGAAGCCACGCCGCGCCTTGCGCCCGAGGCGGCCGCTCGCGATCACACGCGGCAGCGCGTCCGGCGGCTGCAGGCGAGGGCCGAACGCTGCCGCCATGACGGGTCCCGACTTGCCGGCGATATCGAGCCCCACTTCGTCGAGTAGGGTGAACGGCCCCACGGGAAAGCCGAACGCCACCAGGGCGTCATCGACGGCCTCGATGCGGGCGCCTTCGTCGAGCAGATGGGCGCTCTCGTTGAGATATGGTGCCAGGATGCGGTTGACGTAGAAGCCCGCGCCATCCTGCACCACGATCACGGTCTTGCCCAGGGTCCGGCCGAACGACACCACCGTGGCCGTGGTCTCGGGGCTCGTCTGTGGCGTGACGATCACCTCGAGCAGCGGCATCTTGTGCACCGGCGAAAAGAAATGCATGCCCACCACCCGCTCTGGGTGGGCCGCCGCCGACGCGATGTCGCGAATGGGGATCGTGCTGGTGTTCGACGCGAAGATCGCCTGCGGTGCGGCCGTCTCCACTTCGCGCAGCACCTGATGCTTGACCGCGAGATCCTCGAACACGGCCTCGATCACGAGGTTGACACCGGTGAAGCCACGATAGTCGGTGGTCGCGCCCACCAGCGACAACGTGTCATCCAACTGCACGCGCGTGATCTGCTTTTTCTTGAAGCGCTCACGCACCACGTCGCGCACGGCCCGCCAGCCGGCCGCGACCCGTTCCAGCGAGGCATCCCTGAGCCGTACCGGCACCCCGGCCTGCACGGCTACGGTCGTGATGCCCGCGCCCATGAAGCCGGCCCCGAGCACGCCAAGACGACGAACCGGGCGCGGCGTGGCCGTCACGCCCTCGGGAAGGCCGTTGTCCTTTTTGAGCGCCGTGGTGGCAAAGAAGATGGAGGCGAGCTGACGGCACTCGCGCGACACGGTCAACACGCCGAATCGCCGCGCTTCCTCGCGCAGGCCGGCGGCGATGCCATCGGCGAAGCCAAGCTGGATGACGTCGATGGCGGCGAGTGGTGCCGGGTAGTGCCCGCGTGTCTTCTCCAGCACCGACGCGCGTGCCTTGCGGAACACCAGGCTGCGGCCGAGCGGATTGTCCTCGAGTAGCCAGGTGCCGGCGGGTGGCGTGCGTACGCGCACCGGGGGCGTTTCGCCGCGGGCCAGTTCACGGACGCGGCGCATGGCCACGTCACGCAGGATCGCGGGGTGCACCAGTTCGTGCACGAGCCCCATCTGCCACGCCTTCTTCGCCCGGATGTTCCGGCCCGTGAGGATCATGTCGAGCGCCGCCTGCAATCCCACGGTGCGCGGGAGGCGCTGCGTGCCGCCCGCGCCGGGAATCAGTCCAAGCTGCACCTCGGGGAGGGCGAGCACGGTCTTGGCATGCTCGGTGGCCACGCGATAGCGGCAGGCAAGCGCCACCTCCAGACCACCGCCGAGCGCCGCCCCGTGCATGGCGGCGACCACGGGCTTGGCCAGCGCTTCCAGCCGGTCGAGCAGCTGCTGCCCGCCGCGCGAGAGTGCTTCGCCCTGCTCCGCCGACGTGATGTGGGTGAGCTCCTCGATGTCGGCGCCGGCGATCCACGTGTCCGTCTTGCCGCTCACCAGCACGGCCCCTACGATGCTTGCGTCGCGCTCGACGATATCGAAGCACTGGGCGAACACCGGTGCGACCCGCGTGTTGAGCGTGTTCACCGGCGAGCCGGGCTGGTCGTAGCGCAACTCGGCCACACCGTCGTGCACCGACAGCACGATACCGGTGGCCGTGTCCTCCAGCCGTATCGTGCCGGTCACCTGAGTGGCGATGATGCTCACGCCCGCTCCAGCACCATGGCGTGCCCCATGCCGCCCGCCGCGCAGACGGTGAGCAGGCCGAACTGCGCCCCCCGTCGTTGCAGTTCATGGCTCAGCGTGGTCACGATGCGCGCCCCCGTGGCCCCGAACGGATGTCCGATGGAGAGCGAGCCGCCAAGCACGTTGAGCGTGTCGGGATCGACCTCGCCCACCGGCTTCGACAGCCCGGCGCGCGCTGCCCACATCGGCGAGGCCATCCCCTGGATGTTGCTCAGCACCTGCGCCGCGAACGCTTCGTGCATATCCACCAGATCGATGTCCGCCAGCGAGAGGCCGGCGCGGGCGAGCGCCACCGGCGCCGCCAGAACCGGCGCCTGCAGCAGCTGCTCACCGGGATCGACGGCCGCGTAGGCATACGAGCGGATGAACGCCAGCGGCGTGATCCCCAGCGATCGCGCCTTCCTCTCGCTCATGAGCAGCACGGCCGCAGCGCCGTCGGTGAGCGGCGAGGCATTGCCGGCCGTGACCGTGCCGTACTGCCGGTCGAACACCGGCTTGAGTGCGGCCAGCTGTTCGTAGCTGGAATCGCGCCGCACGCCGTTGTCGGTGGCGAGCATCTCCCGGTACGCCGGCGGAACCGGCACCGGCACGATCTCGGCCGTCAGGCGGCCGTCGTCGAGCCCGCGCGCGGCATGCTGGTGCGAGCGCAGCGCCAGCCGGTCCTGGGCCTCACGCTGGATGCCGTTGATCTTGGCCATCTTGTCGGCGCTCTGCCCCATCGTTTCGCCGGTACTCGGCTCGGCGATGGCCGGCGTGATGGGCACGAAGTCCCTGGGGCGCACCTTGGCCAGCGTGGCCACGCGCTGCGACATCGATTTGGCCTTGGACGCCGCCACGAGGATGTCGCTCATGCCGCGCGAATGCAGGATGGGGACCTGCGACAACGACTCGCTGCCCCCCGCGATGGCGATGTCGGCATGGCCGAGCACGATCTGGTCGGCGGCATCGGTGATGGCCTGATTGGCCGAGGCGCAGGCGCGGCTGACCGTGTACGCCTGCAACGTGCGCGGGAAGTGCGGCAGCAGCGCGACCTCGCGCGCCAGGTTCGGCGCCACCACCGAATGCACCACCGTCCCGAAGACAAGCAGATCGACGGCCGCGCCATCGACGCCGGTACGCTGCACCAGTTCACTCACGGCGAGGCGCCCGAGATCGATGGCGGAATAGTCGCGGAGGGCGGTTCCCGAGCGGGCAAAGGGGGTCCGGACGCCGGCCACGATGGCCACGCGCCGTCCATTTCCGAAGGTGGGCATCGTTCCAAGTTAGCGGTCGAGGGCGGGGGTGGCGACCGCCCGGTCCACACGGCATCGTGAGGGCATGGCGGTGGCGATCGAATCCCGACAGACGGCGTTGGCCTCATTGGCCGCAGACCGGTTCGACCTGCTCGTCATCGGCGGCGGCATCACCGGCGCCGGCATCGCCCGCGAAGCGGCGCTGGCAGGCTACCGCACGGCGCTCATCGAACGCGACGACTTCGCCAGCGGCACCTCCAGCCGCTCCTCGCGCCTGGTGCATGGCGGGGTCCGCTACCTCGAACATGGGCACCTCGGGCTCGTCTTCGAATCCAGCCGCGAACGACGTCTGCTGCTGTCGCTGGCGCCGCACCTGGTGCGGCCGCTGGCCTTCACCTGGCCGGTGTATCGCGGCGCCCGGGTACCGCGCTGGAAGGTGCGCGCCGGACTGCTGCTGTACGATGCCCTCGCGCTGTTCCGCAACGTGCAACGCCACGAAGGGCTCGGCCCGGACGGTGTCCTGACGTATGAACCCGCGTTGTCCCGCGAGGGGTTGCGCGGCGGTGCGCGCTATTGGGATGCCGCCACCGACGATACCCGCCTCACGCTCGCCAGTGCGCTGGCGGCACAGGAGCGCGGGGCTACCATCGTGAATCACGCCGCCGTGGTGGGCGCAGTGCGGCAGGGCGCGCGCCTCGCCGGTGTGCGCGTGCACGACCGACTCGGTGACGTGGAGCTCGACGTGCGGGCGCGCGTCGTCGTCAACGCTACCGGCCCGTGGAGCGACGCTACGGCCGCCCTCACCGGCGACGCGGCCGGCTCGCAGGTGCTCGGTTCGGCAGGGACGCACATCGCCGTACCGCGTCAGCGTCTTGGCAATCACGACGCCATTACGCTCGTCTCGCCACTCGACGGACGCGTGATGTTCGTGATCCCGGCTGGCGTGCACGCCATCATCGGCACCACCGAGCATCCGGCCGCGCGGGGTCCCGACGATATCCGGGCCACGCGCACCGATGTCACGTACCTGCTGGAGTCGGTCAATCGCTGCTTTCCGCACGCCGCCCTCAGCATGCACGACGTGGTGTCGGCGTGGTGCGGCATCCGGCCGTTGGCGATGGCCCGCGCCGGTGAACAGAGCGCCAGTGCCACCTCGCGCGAACACGCCATCACGCACCGCCCCGACGGGCTGGTCAGCGTCACCGGCGGTAAGCTCACCACCTACCGCGCCATGGCCGCCGACGTGCTGACGCAGGCGCGACGCGAGTTCGCCAGCTCGGGCGGTGACCCGCGCAGCGCTCCCGATGCCCGCGCGAGCCTCCGCACCCCGCTTCCCGGCGGCGATGTCGTGAGTCGCGAGGCGACCGTCGCCGAGGCCCGGGCCACGGTGCACGACGCGGCGGTGGGCGAACGGCTGGCGCTCGCCTACGGCAGCCGATGGCGTGAGGTGTGGCCGTACGTGGCGCGCGAGCCGGCGCTGGCGCCGCGCGTGCTGGAGCCGCTGCCGTACCTGCTGGCCGAGGTTGCCTATGCGGTGGACCACGAGCTGGCGTGCACCCTCGCCGACGTGCTGGTGCGCCGCACGCACCTCGCGTTCGAAACGCGCGACAACGGGCGCGCCGCGGCCCGGCGCATCGCCCCCGTCATGCAGGCCCGACTCGGCTGGAGCGAGGCCACCCTCGCCGCGCAGCTCGCCGCCTACGACGACGACGCCGCGCGGCTGTTCTCCATCGACGACCGCTGAGCGGACGGCGCCGCGTTCGGCCGTCTACGGGACCAGCAGGATCTTGCCGTCGCGCCCGCCGGCAGCCGCAGCCGCCACCGCCTCCTTCACGCGGGCAAGCGGATACGTGGCGTGAATGCGCGCTGCGAGTTCGCCGCGTGCGATGCGCTGGGCGAGGTCGCCGTACAGCGCCATCTGTTGCGCCGGGGTGCTCTGGCGAAACCAGGTGGCCAGCCAGAAGCCGCGCAGCGCGAGGTTGCGGAACACCAGGGCCCCGGGGGCGATGCGGCATGCCTCGCCCGAGAGAGCGCCGTAGTTCACCACCGTGCCGCCGACCGACACGCTCTGGGCCAGCCGGTCGGTCGCACTGCCGCCCACGGCATCGAGCGCGAGCCGAATGGCGGCGCGGCCCGTGGCGGCGGCAACGCGCGGCGCGAGGTCGGGCCCATCGAGCAGCACCACGTCGGCGCCCAGTGCCTCCAGCGGCGCAACCGCGTCGGCGCGACGCACCACATTCACCGTGCGCAGTCCGCGTGCGCGGGCCAACTGGATGACGTACTCCCCCACGCCGCTGTTGGCCGCGTTCTGGATGACCCAGTCACCAGCCTTGAGCGAGACGAACTCCGACAGCAGCAACGACGCCGTGGGCGGGTTCACGGTGAGCATGGCCAGCTGCTGCACGTCGCCGCCGGCTGGCAGACGAAGCAACGTCGCCGCCGGTGTGACCGTGTGCGTGGTCCAGGTGCCGGTGGCCACCGGCATGAGCACCACATCGCCCACCGCCACGGTCGTCACGCCCGCCCCCAGCGCCGCCACGCGCGCGACCCCTTCGTTGCCGCCCACGGCCGGGAGCGGCGGCAACGCCCCGTACTGCCCGGTGAGCGTGAGGACGTCGGACGGGTTGATGGGTGCCGCGAGCATCGCGAGCAGCACCTCGCCCGCCCCGGGCGCGGGCATCTCCCGCTCCACGCAGTCGATCACGTCCTGCGGCACCGGTCCGCGGACCGAGTATTCCGCTCGCAGCATCGGTAGCTCCGGGGGTGTGGCTCGCGCCGCCGACGACGTCAGACCAGCTCGTCGGCGTTGCGCTGGTGAATGGTGTGCAGCTCGACGATGACGAGCCGGCGCACGCGCGTGGGCAGCTTGAGGACAGCCTGCTCCCCCACCGTCTTGCCCTGCAACGCCCGGCCGATGGGCGAACCCATCGTCACGTGTCCGTCCTGCAGTTCCCCCGCATCGCCGAACACCAGCTCGTAGCTCTCGCGCGCCTTGGTCTGCTCGTCCTCCACCACCACGCGCGAGCCCAGCCCCACCTTGTCGGCCGGGATCTGCGCGATGTCGATGTTGGCCAGCTTGGTCACGCGCTGCGTGAGCTGCCCCAGACGCGCCTGCACGAATTGCTGGCGCTCGAGCGCCGCCTTGTACTCGCTGTTCTCCTTCAGGTCGCCAAGTTCGACCGCCTTCCGGATTTCGTGCGGCAGCGTGACGTTCAGCTCGTACGTGAGCTTCTCGACTTCACGAGCCATCTGGGCGATGAGTTCCTGAAACATGCGCGAGATCCCGCTGAGTCCGGACAAAAGGCGAACGCCCGGCCGTTCGGGCCGGGCGTGAGTGACGCGAATTATAACCGCCGGGGAGCGGGTGGGGAGTAGCGGGCAGGCAGGATACGGCGCTTCGCCGCCTAGCGAACCCCACGGAAGCAGGAAGAAGGGCGTCAGGGAGGAGGGAGCAGCTGTTTCCTCCCTTCTCCCTTCTTCCTGCTCCCGTGCGGTTCACGTCAGTCGCGACACCGCCCGTCTACCGCTTCCGCCCCCGCTCCCGCGTCGCCGCCTGCGCCGCATGGGCGTCGATCACCGCCTGCGCTGCCTCGGCCGGATCGTCGGTCATGAGCACCAGATCCAGATCACCGGGGGAAATCTTTCCCTCGCCGGCCATCCGCGCGTTGATCCACCGCACCAGCCCGGCCCAATAGTGCCGGCCGAAGAGAATGACCGGAAACTGATAGATCTTGCCGGTCTGGATGAGCGTCAGCGCCTCGAACAGTTCATCGAGGGTCCCGAACCCGCCCGGAAAAATGATGAACGCGTTCGAGTACTTGATGAACATCGTCTTCCGCACGAAGAAGTAGCGGAAGTTCACCAGGGTATCGACGAAGGGATTGGCGCCCTGCTCGAAGGGCAGCTCAATGTTGCACCCCACCGAGTGACCGCCGCCGTCACGGGCGCCCCGGTTGGCGGCCTCCATGATGCCCGGTCCGGCCCCCGTGATGATCGAGAAGCCCTGTTCGGCCAGCAACCGCGCCGTTTCGCGGGCCGCCGCGTACTGCGGATCGTCGGCACCGGTACGGGCCGAGCCGAAGATCGTCACCCCCTTGGAGATGCCCGCGAGTGCGTCGAAGCCTTCGACGAACTCCGACATGATACGCATGACCCGCCACGGGTCGGAGGTCGTGAATGCCGCCGACTCCTCGACGGTGTGCTGCAGCAACTTTTCGTCTTCCGTGAGTATTGGCCGATCACGGATGTCTTCGTCGACGAGCGCCGGATCGCGCCGCTGGACCGGTTTGGCCCCGCGCAACGACAGCGGCTTGGAGCCGGTCGATGTGACGGGAGCAGCCTTCTTGCCTGTTGCCGTACCGGATGCAGGAGGACGGGATTTCGCCATCGGAGGGCGGGTGTGGGATCGGGAAGGGTCGAAACCGTGGGCGTCGTGAGCGGGCACCCATGACGCATGATACCACGCGGGTCCCGCGGTTGCTCCTCGTGGTGGCCGACGGCGTGCGTCCCGACGTCATGGCGCAGGAGATGGACGCCGGGCGCACGCCCGCACTGGCAGCCGTGCGCGAGCGCGGCAGCTTCCATGCGGTCACGTCGTCGTTTCCCTCGGTGACGGGACCCGCGTATGTGCCCCTTCTCATGGGGCGGCATCCCGCCCGCGTGGGACTACCCGGCCTGCGCTGGTACGACCGGGCACGCTCACTCTCCTGGTCGCCGGCGCAGGCGCGCAGCTACGCTGGCATCGACATCTGGCATGTGGACGGTGATGTGCAGGCCGATGCCCCCACGCTGCTGGAGCTGGCGCGTCCGTCGCTCGCCGGCATGAGCATGCTGGGGCGCGGGGCCAGCCACGGCCGCATCGGTCGCTCGCTGGCGTGGATGTTGCGCGCCGCGCCCTCGCACTTCCGCGGTGACCTGCTCGGCTGGCGCCGTGTGGAACAGCAGGCCACGCGAGCCTTCCTCTCGCGGTTCGCCGCCGTACGCCCGCGGGTCTCGGTCCTCGCCATCACCAGCCCGGACAAGTTCGCGCACGCCTACGGCAGCGACTCCGCCCCCGTACGCACCGCCATCGGCGACATCGACGCCGCCGTGTCGCAGGCCCAGACCATCGCCGCGCGCGACGGATGGAACAGCCCCCTGCACGTGTGGGTGGTGGGTGACCACGGACACGCCCCGGTCTCGCAGCATGACGACCTGCAGGGATGGCTGGAAGGCGAAGGGCTCCGGGTGCTGGCGCACCCGCGGCTCAACGTGCGCGACCCCGACGTGGCGCTGATGGTGGGCGGCAACGCCATGGCACACCTGTATGTGGCACCGGGTGACCGCGAGCGCCGCTGGTGGCCGGCGCATCAGGCCCGCTGGGGCACCCTGCTCGAGGCGCTACTGGCGCGCCCCTCGATTGACCTCCTGGCCATCGCCTCCACACCGACCACCGTGGAACTCCGGCACGCCACCCGCGGTGCAGCCGTCGTGGAACGACGCGAGGGGCCGCAGGGGCCACGCTGGACGTACCGCGTCACGTCGGGGGATCCGCTGGCCCTCGGCACGTCGCTGCATGACCTCGACGCCTGTGCGGCGTGGGAAGCCACCAGTGCCAGTGGGTACCCGGATGCGCTGGTGCAGCTCTCCTGGCTGGGCACCGCGGCGCGCGCCGGTGACGTCATCGTCTCGGCCAGCGCCGACTGGGATCTGCGCGCCCGCTTCGAACCCGTGTCGCACGTCTCCACCCACGGCGCGCTCCTGCGCGACCAGATGTTAGTGCCGTTGCTCGTGGATGTGCCCGTATCGCGCCCGCCGCATCGCACGGCGGATGTCGTGCCCAGCGCGCTGGACCTTTTGGCGATCGCGCCCGATACGTTCTTCGACGGGCGCTCGTTTCTGCGGTAGGGCGCGGCACGCACGGACGCTGGGTTCGTGTGATCTTTCTCATCCGCGACGTTTGATGTCCGACTCGGTGCTCGCCCGCAACAACGTCCGTGTGACGGGCCACGGCACGCATCCCCTGCTCTTCGCCCATGGTTTCGGCTGTGACCAGGCCATGTGGCGCTTCGTCGCGCCGGCCTTCGAGGATCGCTATCGCGTCGTGCGCTTCGACTAGGTCGGCGCCGGCCAGTCGGCCATCAGCGACCACGATCCGGACCGGTATGCCATACTGCACGGCTACGCCACCGACATCCTCGACGTCTGTGCGGCGCTTGACCTGCAGGAAGTCGTTCTCGTCGGGCACTCGGTGAGCGCCACGATCGGCATGCTCGCCGCCGTTCGGGAACCCGCCCGTTTCGCCCGGCTCATCCACGTCGGGCCGTCTCCGTACTACCTCAATGATCTGCCCGGGTACGCCGGGGGCTTCGAGCGCGATGACCTGCTTGGCCTCATGGAGATGATGCAGAAGAACTACCGGGGATGGGCTGGTGCGCTGGCTCCCGTGATCGTCGGCAATCCGGACCGCGCCGAGCACGCCGCGGAACTCGAGGCCAGCTTCTGTGCCACGGACCCCGTCATGGCGTATCGCTTTGCCGAAGCGACATTGCTGTCGGACTACCGGTGTGCGGTGCCCCATGTGCCCGTGCCATCGTTGATCCTGCAGTGCGCGCAGGATGCGATCGCTCCCGAGGCTGTGGGGCGCTGGGTGCACCGGTACCTGCCGCACAGTACGCACCTGGCGATGCAGGCCACCGGGCACTGCCCGAATCTCACCCATCCCGACGAGACGAGCGCTGCCATCTGCGCCTGTCTCGACACCCCGCTCGATTCATCGGTGTACGAGCACGATCTCGCCCGCGCATGAGCGACCCGCCGGTCGCGCCGACCGATCCGGCCTACGACGAGGCCGCGTGTGCGCTCCTCTCGTGTCACATCAACAGACAGCTCGTTCGCGCCAACCGCACCGTGTGCCGGTGGCTCGGGCACCCCGCCACGCGGCCGCCGCAGTCGTTCTCCGAAGTCCTGACGTCGGCGAGCCTGCTGTTCTTCGAAATGCAGTTGCGCCCGCTGCTGGCGTTCGGACGCACGGGGGATGGCGCGTTCGTGACGCTGCGCCACGTGGAGGGCCACACCGTTGCGGTCATCCTGAACGCCGTACAACCGCTCGGCAGCCAGACCATCGAGCTGGCCATGTTGCAGGTGCGGGAGCGGGAACAGTACGAGGCCTCCCTCCGGCAGGCGCACGCCGACGCGGAAGTCGCCCTCGCGGCGACCATGAACAACGCGCGTGGGCAGAAGACGCAGGCCGTGGGGCAGATGGCCGCCGGTATTGCCCATGAATTCAACGACCTGCTCGGCGTAGTGCGCGGGAATCTCACCTTCGCCCAGCAGGAGTTGCGGGACAACCTGCCAGCGGAGCGCCGCGTGCAGGCCGACCTTGCCGATGCCGTGACCGCAACCGATCGCGTGGTCGGCATGGTCCGGCAACTGCTGGCCTTCACCGGACGCACCGTGGTCCGGCGAACCGAGCTCGATCTCAACGACGTGGTACAGGACGCCGCCCGGCTCGCGGTCTCTTCGCTGGCCCCCGAGACGTGGTGGCAGACGGCGTTGGCGACCGATCTCTGGCCCGTGTTCGGCGCCAGCGATCAGTTGCAGCATGTGCTCACGGCGCTGCTGCTCAACGCCCGCGACGCGGTGCGGGCCACGCCGCAACCGGGGCAGATCGCCGCCGCGACGTGCAATGTGGCCGCCGGCCTTGGCGCGGACGACGAGGTGCGCCGGCGCGCCTTCGACCCCTTCTTCACGACCAAGCCCCCCGGTGAAGGCGTGGGGCTCGGCCTCTCCATGGCCTACGGCGCCGTGAAAGCGCCGGGCGGACGCATCGTGATCGGCAGTGCACCGGGGCGCGGCACCACGGTGCACGTGTTGCTCCCGCAGGCGCGCGAACTCCCGGCGCTGGCTACGGTGTGAGCTGTCAGGTGGCGTGAGCCGCTATTCGGTGCGATTCCGGCTGCGCTCCGGATCAAAGCCTTCCGGGTAGCGCCGCCGCAGCTTGTCGATGTTGCGCTGCGCGATGTCGTCGAGCGACAGCCCCAGCACCGTGGCGAACGCGCCAAGATACCAGAGGCAATCGCCCAGTTCCTTGACGAGCGCATCCTGATCGAGCGGGGTGGCGTGAAAGAGGTGCTTCTTGATGAGGTCCGCCACCTCACCGGATTCCCCGGTGAGGCCCAGCGCGGCATTGGCGAGTTGCTGTTCGTGGGTGCGATCGCGGCCAAGCGTGCGCGCCGCCAGCTCCTGATATTCGTCGAGGGTCATGCGCCAAAGGTAGCCGCGCCGCCACTCAGGCCGCGAGCATCGCGGCGGCCTGGGGCAACAGCTCCTGCCACTCCGACTCCACCGCCTCGTGGTCGGTCACCGACAGCCCCAGCAGGACGAGCGCCTCCGGTAGCGGCGCCTCCCGAGCCACCGTGCCCGTGAAGCCGGCCCCGGCCCGGGCGGCAAGCGCATCAGCCAGGTGCATGAGCGCCGGGACCTGTTGCGCCTCCGGCGGGAGCGCCAGGAGCGCGTCCATCACGGCGGCGTCCGCCGCCTCGCTCGCCTGTTCGAAGCGGCGCGCGAGGTCGCTCACGAGCGGATACCCGTTGCTGCCGGCGGCCCCCTTTAACTGGTGGGCCAGACATGCCACCCGATCGTAGTCCTGTGGCCGGACGGCAGCGGCGATCGCCTCCACCCACGCTGTCAGCGCAGACGCGAACTGGCGCACCAGTTCGCGCACCTCGGGATCGTCTTCCAGGTCGCTGGGCAGAAGGGCAGGCCAGGCCGCCGAGTCACC
Organism: Gemmatimonas sp.; assembly: GCA_040379205.1. GTDB lineage: Bacteria > Gemmatimonadota > Gemmatimonadetes > Gemmatimonadales > Gemmatimonadaceae > Gemmatimonas. The sequence goes on along the minus strand of JBEILM010000046.1, from coordinate 6,690 downwards.
GCGCGAGACTTCGAGGCCACGCGCCTCGTGTGCCGTGGCCACCGGCACGTCGGCCGCCGGGAAGATGTCGGTTTCGTGGGCCATCCAGCGGGCGCAGGCCGCGATCCGTCCACGTCGATCGATGGGCTTGGTGGCGTAGTCGTCACACCCCGCCTCCAGACACCGCGCCCGGTCGTCGGCCATCGCATGCGCGGTCAGCGCCACGATGGGTATGGTGGCCCCGGCTGCGCGCAGTGTGTGTGCCAACGTGTACCCGTCCATTTCCGGCATTTGCATGTCCGTGATCAGCAGATCGAAGGGCGCCCCGCCGCTGGCCGCCCACTCCAACATCTCGAGCGCCACGCGTCCGTTCGGTGCCACCGTGACCTCGGCGCCGGCGGCACGCAGCAGCAGCGAGATCAGTCGCTGATTGTCCTCCCCATCCTCGACCAGCGGGATGCGCCCCCGCAGCACGATCGTGCCGGACGGCGCCGGCAGCGCCGTGGGGACCGCCTCGCCCGATGTGAGGGAGTCGATGCGCGTGGCATCAGCGGGCTCCTGCAGCGGCAGTCGCAGTTCGAAGCGCGAGCGGCGACCCGGACAGGTCTGCACCAGCTCCACTTCACCGTCCATGAGATGCGCGAGACGACGGCAGATGGTGAGTCCCAGCCCGGTCCCACCGTAGCGCCGCGTGACCGACGAATCCGCCTGCGTGAACGGCTGAAAGAGGTGCGCCGCCTGGGCCTCGGTCATGCCGGAGCCCGTGTCCTCGATCGCGATGACGAGCAGCTCGCCCTGATGCGTGTCCTCGATGCTCGCTTCCACCAGGATACGCCCGCGCTCGGTGAACTTGGCGGCGTTCCCCACGAGGTTCATGAGAATCTGTCGAAGGCGCGTCGGATCGGTGAGAATGCGATCAGGCACCGGTGTGAGCAGCCTGGTCTCGAGGCCGACGCCACGCGCGGACGCCCGGGCGCGCATCAGGCTCTCGACATGGAGCAGGATCGCCGGCAGCGGCGCCGGCACCGACTCGATGGCCAGCCTGCCCGCTTCGATCTCGGAGATATCGAGAATGACGTTGATCACCGAGGGCAGGTGTCCACCGGCCCGCTGCACGGTCTCCGTCGACTGCAACTGCTCGGGCGTCGCCCCATCACGCATGGCTTCGTCGCGCAGCAGATCCGTGAAACCGAGGATCGCCGTGAGCGGGGTACGGATTTCGTGACTCATGTTCGCCAGGAAGGCGCTCTTGCTGCGGCTCGCCTCCTCGGCGCGTTCCTGGGCCTGACGCAGCGCCTCCTCCCGCTCCACGGACTCGGTCACATCGGTGATCGTGCCGTACAGACTGGTGACGGTGCCGTCGGGTGCACGCCGCGCCCGGCCATCAGCGCGCAGGTGGCGCACGGCCGGATTGGTGCCGACGGTGCGCAGCACCTGCGAGTACGGGGTGCCGGTTCGGACAGCGCTCTCCACGGCCGCACGCAGGAGGCGGCCCTCGTCCGGGTGATGGTCGTCGTACAGCAGCCGTACTGACGGCGTACCCGCGGCCGGATCGCGGCCGGATCGCGGCCGAGCAGGTGAAACGTTTCCGCCGACCACTCGATGGCCTGGGACTCCACGTCGTAGACCCGGCTACCCATGCGGGCAAGCTGCTGCGCCTCCTCGAGCTGCACCGTGGTCTGTGCCAGGGCGGTACGCTCGCGCTGCAGCGCTTCGCTGGCCGTCATCAGCTCGGTGATGTCCGCCGTCAGGCCGATGAAGCCGGTGATCGTCCCGTGCTCCCGGAGCGGCTCGGTGCAATTGTCGAGCCAGGAGGGCTGCCCGCCCTTCGTCACGTTGAGGATGGTGGCCCGCATCGACTCGCCGTCGTTGAGCGCCGCCCGCACGCGCGCGACAGTGGCCGGGTCCGTCGCCGGGCCCTGCAGCACGGCACCGGGCGATTTGCCCAACACGTCGGCCAGCGTGTACCCGGACATGCTGGTGAACGCCGTGTTGACCCAGGTCACGCGCCGCTGGGCATCGGTGATGATCACGGCGTTGCTCGTGCGCTCCGCCACCATGGCCAACTGTTCGAACTCCCGACCGCGGACCGTGACCGCCGCATGCTGGCGCCGCAGCAGCAGCACGACCGGCTCCACCACGAGCAGGGCGATACCCAGCAGCAGGGCGAGGGCGAGGACTGTGGCGCCGCGCGCCGACCGCGCGCTCCGCCGTACGTCCTCGGCCTGGAAGCGTTGCAGGGCGGTCACGGCGTGCTCGGCCATCGCCTGCACATCGCCCGCCTGCCGACGTAGTGCCGAAAGCGCCACCCGTTGTTCGGTGTCCGACACCGCAGCTGAATACGCCGCCGCCTCCTGCCCGAAAGCCGCGACGGCCGCGACAGTGCGACCGATCGTGGAGTCGACGGCGATACTCTGTGGCAGCGCCCGGTACTCCGGCGTCGCCGCGACGGCGCGCATCGCGCTGGCCTCGGCGTCGAGTTGCCGGATGTCCTGCGCAAGAAACGCCGCGTCGACCGGCTGCCCCGGTGCCACGGTCGCCAACCGGCCGACGCGCTCCCCCTGGAGACGCAGCCGCCCCATCCGGTCGAGCAGCTCTGCCTCGAGCGCGAGCGTGCGGGTGCCGGCGAGGTTCACCCAGAGCGATGCGGCGATGAGCACGGCGAGGACACCGAGGGAGCCGAGGACAGCCATGCGCACCCGGTGGTGCGGGCTGCCCGGGAAGCGCGCGGCGTTCGGCGCCAACCGCTCATACTTCGCGTCCACATGGCGCCGGTACAGCGTCCAGCCGAACAGCGGGCCGATGATGACGGCGAGGCCAGTCGCATCGAGCAGGCCGCGCACCCCGAGCGAGATGGGCGCCAGCGTGAGCACCACCGCCTCGTGTAGGGCCAACTCGGCCAGCATCGTTGCCGCGCCCAGCCGCAGGGTATCCACCCACCAGGCGCGCAGGCGGCGGACGGCGGGGTGTTCGGCAGTGGGGATCGACGACATGACGCGACGGTGCAGCGGGGATTGGTGGGCACCGACGTCGGTTACCTCAGGAGCGTGTCGGCTCCCGGTCGCTGCGGCTCGACTGGCAGGTTCGTCCCGGGCCACGACACCGCCGGCCCATGGGCCGGGGACGGCTATATTGCCCCCATGGATTGGCTTCGCCTGGCAACGACCCTCACGCTCCGTGCGCTCCTCAACCCCCTGCTCGCCGTGGACCTGCTGCGGGTGGCGTGGCGGTTCCGGCATCGGCACTGGTACCGGCGCTTTCCCTTCCTGCCGCTGCCGGCCCAGAGCTACGTGCGGTGGCGCATGTACACCGCCTACGGCGACGAAGCCGCCATCCCCCCGGCCGACGACGTGATCGCGTTCGCGAAATGGGTGGGGCGCCAGCCGCGCTGACCCGTCGGCTCGAGGCCGCGGCCTACGGCCTCGGCTTCGATGCCTTCGGGGTGGCGGCGCTGGGCGAACCGGCCACCCGGGCGCACTTCGACGCTTGGCTGGACGCTGGCCGACACGGCGGCATGACCTACCTCGCGGGGCACGGTGCCGAGCTGCGGCGCGATGCCCGTCGGCCGCATCCGGGCGCCACCCATGCCGTGGTGGTGGCCGCATCGTATGGCGGGCGGGAGCCGTCCGGCCCGGTGGCGCGCTACGCACGAGGCGACGACTACCACGAGGTGCTCCGCGAGCGGGTGCGCGCGCTGCACCGGTGGCTCGAGGCGGAGCTCGGGTACCCGGTCAATGCGCGACCATACGTGGACAGCGGCCCGGTGCTGGAGCGGGACCTGGCCCAGCGCGCCGGCTTGGGATGGTTCGGCAAGAACACCATGCTCATCACGCCGCACGCCGGCTCGTTCGTGTTTCTGGCGTCGCTGTTCGTCGAGCTGGCGCTGGCGCCGTACGCCCCGTTCGAGGCCGACCGGTGCGGCACCTGCACCCGCTGCCTCGATGCGTGTCCCACCGGCGCGCTGCCCGCCCCGCGCGTGCTCGATGCCAACCGCTGCATCAGCGCGCTGACCATCGAGTGGCGCGACGCCATTCCCGCGGCCCTGCGGGCGCCGATGGGTGCGCTGCTGTACGGGTGCGACATCTGCAATGATGTGTGCCCATGGAACCGGAAGTTCGCACGCGAGGCGATGGTGCCCGAGTTCGCGCCGCGGGCACTGTTCGATGGCGTGGAGACGCGCGACGGCACGCGCGCCCTCGCCCGCGAGATTCTCATGATGGGCCACGCCGAGTACGCCGCCGCATTCAAGGGCTCGGCCATCAAGCGCGCGAAGCTGTGGATGTTGCAGCGCAACGCGTGTGTGGTGCTCGGCAACATCGGCACCGTGGAAGACCTCGCGGTGCTCGAAGCGATGCTGGAGCACGAGCACGAAATGGTGCGGGAGCACGCGGCGTGGGCCATCACACACCATGAGGCGCGGGACCGACATCACGGGTGAGTCATCCCCACGCCGCTCAGCGCGCACCGCTGAGCCCGTGTCGGGCATTCCCCCTCCTGCATTCGGACATTGCCCGCTGGCGACGCGGACCCATTGGCCACATGCTGTGGGTATCCGTCATTCTCGCCCGGGGGCATCATGGCTCGCACGACCGACCGTTCCGTGTTTCCACCGCTGATGCCGCCTGCTGCGGCGTCGTCCGCGTCACCGATCCCGACCACCATCGTGGAGTGTGCCGCCGGCCACGCCGCGCTGCGCGCGACGCTCGCGGTGCCCGCCGAGGCCGTCGCCGTGGCCATCGTGCTGCATGACGCGGCCGACGGGCGCCTCGATCCGGCGCATGCCACCCTCATCGACATGTTGCACGACGCGGGCATGGCCACCATGCGCGCCGACCTGTGCACCGCCGACGAAGCCCACGGGGACCACGCCATCGGCGCACCGTTCTTCGATGTCAGCCTGCTCGTCGATCGGCTGCTGGAGGTGGTCGCGGCGCTGCGCGCACGTCCCGAGACGCAGCATCTGCCGGTGGGCGTGGTCGGCAACCGCGCCGCGGCCGCTGCGGCGCTGTATGCCGCCGCCGAACACCCCGAGTTGGTCGGCGCCGTGGTGGCACGTAGCGCCCGCCCCGATCTGGCGGGGCCGTTCTTCCCGCGGCTTGCCGCGCCCACGCTGCTCCTCGTGGGCGCCCACGACGCCGAGACCCGCCGCATCAACGAGGAGGCGTTCCGTCACCTGCAGGGGCCGCGGTCCATCGAGGTCATCCTGGGCGCCAGTCACCAGTTTGTGGAGCCCGGCGTGCAGGAGCAGGCAGCGTTGCTGGCCCGGGCGTGGCTCACGCGACACCTCTGCCCGCCGCAGGCCGCCACCGGATAGCGACCGTAGCGGCCGCGGCGCAGCCGTCCCGCTTGCCATGAACAGTCTATTCCTGTATTGTACAGTCCATGAACTACTGTCGTGCGGACGAACCCCTGATGCCCGCCGACGCGGGCGAAGCGCCCGTGTTCGCGTTGCTGCGCGTCGCACGGCGCCTGCAGGAGCGGTTGGAGCACACGCTCGACACCATCGGCCTGTCGTCGGCCAAGTTCATGGCTCTCGAGGCGCTGGTGCGCGCCGGTGCGCCGCTCACGCTGGGCGAGCTGGCCGGTGAACTGCAGTGCGTGCGCTCCAACATCACGCAACTCGTCGACCGCCTGGAGGCCGACGGCCTCGTGCAGCGGGTGAACGACCCGGCCGACCGCCGCGCCGTGCGAGCCATGATCACGCCACTGGGCAGCGCCCGGCAGGCCGCGGGGGCCGACGCCATCGCCACGCTGCAGCGCGAACTCGCCGGCCGCGTCGAGACGGCTGACCGGGAGCAGTTCTTCCGGGTGCTGGCGGCGCTCGCGTGACGCGCGCCCTCGCCACGCGGTACCGCCAGATGATCATGCGCCGTCACCCCGTGTTCCAGCGCTGCGGCTTGTTCATGGCCCGTTGTCTCACCGGCACCCGGCTCCGCGTGCTTGCCGGGTCCGTGATCGCGACGCTGCTCTCCGTACACGCGCTGCCGGCGCAGCGGGCGGCGGCGGTGGCGGCGGCCGCGGCCGAGGCCGCCCCCACGCCACCGGTCGCGGTGCGCGCGCGCGTCCCGTTCGCGGTGGGGGAGATGCTCGTCTACAAGGCCACGTTCGGCGGCATCCCGGCCGGCACGGCCCGCATGCACGTGGCCGGCATCGAAACGGTACGCGGTCGCCAGGCCTACCACGTCATCTTTTCCATCGAGGGCGGCTTGCCGCTCTTCCGCGTGAACGACCGCTACGAGAGCTGGTTGGACGTCGAGACGCTCTCGTCGCTGCGGCACGTGCAGCAGATCTCGGAGGGGCGCTACAAGCGCCACACCACCTACGAGATCTTCCCCGACCGCGCGCAATACCGGAAGAACGACGAAGCCCTGCAACCGAGTGTCGGCAATCCGCTCGACGACGGCTCGTTCATCTATGCCGTGCGCGCGGCCGGCGTCCAGCCGGGGCAGACGCGCCGCGACGACCGGTACTTTCGCCCCGACCGCAACCCGGTCATCCTCACCGGCCTGCGCCGCGACACCGTGAAGGTCGACGCCGGCACCTTCGCCACCACGGTGGTGCGTCCTACGATTCGCACCACCGGGCTCTTTGCCGAGGGCGGCGAGGCGCAGGTGTGGTTCAGCGATGATGCGCAGCGGGTGCCCGTTCAGGTGAAGAGCAAGTTCGCGGGGTTCTCGCTCACGCTGAGCCTCAAGTCGAAGACGGACGGCG
>JBEILM010000045.1:0-28682 GCA_040379205.1 Gemmatimonas sp. | reverse complement strand
GAGTCGATCGCGAGAATTCCCAAGGATCCAGAATCGACCGTTGGGATCGATGGCGACTTGATCTATTCTGGACACAGTTGGGAAGGCTACGAACCGGAGGAATCTCTGGTCCGAGGAAAAAACTGCGACGTGTCCTCTCGCCAAGTCGGTAACGTACAGACGACCGTCCGGCCCGATCGAGGGATAGGCTGGGGTCCTGAATTCCCCTGGTCCGTCTCCTCGCCTTCCGATCGCGCCGACAAACGACCCGTCGCGATTGTAGTGATGAACCACTCCTTCCGAAGCGTCAGCGATAAAGAACCCCCCGCCCTTCGAGACAGCGATTCCCGAAGGTGCTACAATTCGCAAGGACTCGGGCTCCTTCAGCGGTATCTTCGCAATGGGCCGGAGGGCGGAAGCTGCACGAAGCCCGCCCAATCGGCGATCTGGCGACTGAAGTGAATCAGTCGTGCTTGAAGAGTTGTTCTCGGAACACGCTACGAACAGCAAGAAAGCAGAAAACATGAAATGGCGCATTCGTCGTGTCCTCGGTAAATCGAAAGCCTCCTAGGAACGTTAGCGAACGCAATGTCGATGAGTGTTTTTGTCAAGTGTCGCTTGCAGGCTTGTTCCCCACCGTACGTCTCCGCTAGAGGCGGCCCTACGGAAAAAGGCGTAGCTACGGCCACTTTAGGTGGTAGCGGCCGTTCTCGTGGCCGGCGCGGCCGCCGTCTGGACCACCATGCAGAACGAGCTGGAGCCCTTCGAACTGGCGGCTGGGACGCCACTCCCGGCGGCCGAGCGCTATCTACCCGGCAAGCTCTACGCGCTCTTCGCCGGGCAGTACGACTGGAGCAGCCAGGCGACGAGCAATCCGCGCAAGATCATCGACGGCTATGCGGCGCAGATCGGCCTCGACATGGCGGCCTATGGCCAGTGCTTCGATACGCAGAAGCATGTCGCGCGCATTCAGGCCAACGCCAAGGCGGGGACGGAGCGCGGGGTCGGCAGCACGCCGACGCTCATCATCAACAACAAGATGTATCCGGGCGGGCTGCCCTTCGACCAGATCAAGAAGCTGGTGGACTCGCTGACGGCGGCGGCACCGGCAGCGGCGGCCGCTCCGGCAACGCAGCCGTAAGGCGACCGGCTGGCCTCAGGCGGTCAGGCGCGGCGTCGCCGCGCCGCCGCCTCGTCCAATCGCAGCTCCGGCATCGGCACCGCCTCGGCGGTGCCGATTTCTTTTGGTGGGACCGGTTTCGGCACCAGCGCCTCGCCCAGCGACACCAGCGCCCGCGTGGCCACCACCGCGGCGAGCGGGTCGGGCACACTCATCTCGCGCACGTAGATGTCGAGCGCGCGCTCGTAGCCGACCTCGGGGGCGAGCGTGTCCACGAACATCAGCGCGTTCTCCACGTGCGTGCGCACCAGCGCCTCTTCGGCGCGCGCCTGGGCGAGCCGCAGCCGCTGCTCGGCATCGGCCGTCAGCTTGCGGGGAAAGAGCGTCTCGGGGAACAGCTTGCTCAGCATCGACATGTGAGGAATGACGAAATAGCGCCTGGCGATGTTTCACGCCGTGAGCCGTGTCACCGATGTACCCCATCGGGGACGCGCGGGTGCCCGTTTCGTCCCGGACAGCACGTAGCGGGTACTGCACCCTCCTTCCTGACACCCTTCTCCCTGTTTCCTGGGGGTTCAGTTCGGTACGCGAAACGGCCAACCCCCAGGCATCAGGGAGAAGGGTGTCAGGAAGGAGGACGCAGAGACTGCTACGACTCCTGCGCCTCGTACTGATCCTTGAGCGATGCCACCACCGACGGGTCGGCCAGCGTGGTGGTATCGCCGAGGGCGCGCCCCTCGGCGATGTCGCGCAGGAGACGACGCATGATCTTGCCGGAGCGCGTCTTGGGCAGGTCGGCGCTGAACAGGATGTCGTCGGGGCGGGCGAGGGCGCCGATCTTCTGCGCCACATGGTCACGCAGTTCGTCGCGCAGACTGCCGCTCTGGGTGAAGCCGGCGCGCAGCGTCACGAACGCGGCAATGGCCTGGCCCTTGATCTCATGCGACTTGCCCACGACCGCCGCTTCGGCCACCGCCGGGTGATCGACGAGCGCGCTTTCGACTTCCATGGTGCCGATGCGGTGGCCGGCCACGTTGAGCACGTCGTCGACGCGGCCGAGGATCCACAGGTAGCCGTCTTCGTCGCGCTTGGCGCCGTCGCCGGGAAAGTACAGATCGGGGCGCCCGGGCCACTTGGAAAAGTAGGTGTCCACGTAGCGCTGGTCGTCGCCCCAGATGGTGCGCAGCATGCTGGGCCATGGATGGGTGATGGCCAGCAGCCCGCCGCCCTGCGGGATGTCGTTGGCCTGCGCGTCGAGCAGCGCCGCACGAACGCCGGGGAAGGGCACCGTGGCCGAGCCGGGCTTGGTGGCGGTCACGCCCGGCAGCGGCGTGATCATGATGCTGCCGGTCTCCGTCTGCCACCACGTATCCACGATGGGGCAGCGTTCGGCACCGACGACCTTGTGGTACCACATCCATGCTTCCGGGTTGATGGGCTCACCTACGGAGCCCAGCAGGCGCAGCTGCGACAGGTCGTGCTTCTCCACGTGCTGCGCGCCCCACTTCATGAAGGCGCGGATGGCCGTGGGCGCCGTGTAGAAGATGGTGACGCCGTAGCGCTCGCAGATCTGCCAGAAGCGATCCTTGTCGGGCCAATCGGGCGCGCCTTCGTACACCACGCAGGTGGCGCCGTTGGCGAGCGGACCGTAGGTGAGATACGTGTGCCCGGTGATCCAGCCGATGTCGGCGGTGCACCAGTACACGTCCTCGTCCTTGAGGTCGAACACATACTTGGTCGTGGCTGCCGCGCCGGTGAGATAGCCACCGGTGGTGTGCACGATGCCCTTGGGCTTGCCCGTGGTGCCGCTGGTGTAGAGGATGAAGAGCACGTCCTCGGCGTCCATCGGCTCCGGCTCGCAGAACTTGGGCACCTGCCGCTTGAGGCGGTGCCACCAGTGGTCGCGGCCGTCCTGCATCTCGGCGAAGGTCTCGTCGCCCACGCCACTGCGGCGGCGCATGACCACCAGCACGTGCTCGATGGTGGGGCACTCCTTGAGCGCCTCGTCGGCGTTGCGCTTGAGCGGCACGATCTGGCCTCGGCGGAAGCCGCCGTCGGCGGTGATGAGCACCTTGCAGCCGCAGTCGTTGATGCGGTCACGCAGCGACTCCGGCGAGAACCCGCCGAACACCACCGTGTGAATGGCCCCGATGCGCGCGCAGGCGAGCATCGCGATGACCGCCTCGGCGATCATCGGCAGGTAGATCGCCACGCGATCGCCCTTTTGCACGCCGAGATGCTTGAGCATGTTGGCGGCGAGATTCACCTCGCGGTACAGGTCCCAGTACGTCCAGGTACGACGGTCGCCGGGTTCCCCTTCCCAGATGAGCGCGGCCTTGTTGCGGCGCGGGCCGTGAATGTGCCGGTCGACGCAGTTCACCGACACGTTGAGCTTCCCCCCCTGGAACCACTTGGCGAAGGGCGGCATCCACTCGAGTACCGTGTCCCACGGCTTCATCCAGTCAAGGGACTCCGCCTCCTTGGCCCAGAAGAACTCGGGGTCGAGCGCGGCGTCCTCGTGTACCTGTGAGTCACGCACGTGGGCGCGGGCCCGGAACCTGTCGGACGGCGGAAACGAACGGGTTTCCGAAAGCAGGACGCTGATATCGCTCATGGGGATGCTGGTCAGGCCGGCGGGAGAAAACGGCAGGCGCTCGTCGACAGGTGGGCCACGGGGCCGTGTCGCGAGCCATCGCGTGTCCCGCTAATGTAGAGCGATGCCGATCCCCACCGAAACCACCGCGACGGGTGTCGCGGCCGGTCCCGTCCTGTCGTCCGCGGTGCCCGCGCTCGACGCCGACGGGCTCGTGCGGGCCTTCGGTGGCCGCAAGGCGGTGAATGGGGTGTCGTTGGCGCTGGCCGAGGGCGACTGCCTGGCGCTGTTCGGCCCGAACGGGGCCGGCAAGACCACGCTGCTGCGCCTGCTCGGCGGGCTGCTCAAGCCCACCCGGGGGATCACGCGGCTGCATGGCACGCCGCTGCCGGGGCCGGCGGAAACGCGGCGTCTGGTGGGGCTGATCAGCCATCACGCCATGCTGTACCCGGCGCTCACGGTGCGCGAAAACGTGCGTTTCGCCGCCGAGTGCCAGGGGGTGCCCGACGCCGATGGAGCGACGACCCGCGTGCTCGAGCGGCTGCGGGTGCGCGACCGCGAACACATGGCGGTCCGCTTCCTGAGCCGCGGGTTGCAGCAGCGGGTGTCGATCGCGCGGGCGCTCGTGCACGGGCCGCGGCTGGTGCTGCTCGACGAACCGTATACGGGGCTCGACGAGGTGGGGGCGCTGGCCTTCACCGACGCGCTGCGCGACCTCAAGGCCGGGGGCGCCACGCTGGTGCTGGTGACACACAATCTGGTCGAAGGGCTCTCGCTGGCCACGCGGGCCGTGATCATACGGGACGGGGCGTTCGTCCACGACGAACCGCTGCCGCCTGAGGGGTTCGACCTGCCGTCGTTTCAGGCGCGCTACCGAGCGCTGGTGCACGAGGGGCTGGCGTGACCGGCCCCTTATACCGGCCGCCGTCGTACTTCGGCGACGCCTGGCGCATCGCCCGCAAGGATCTGCTGATCGAATTCCGGACCCGAAGCGCCTTTCTGGCGGCAACGGTGTTCGCGGTACTGGCGGTGGTGATCTTCCGTTTCACGTGGGACCCGACGGCGATCCCGGCCATGGATCTCGCCCCCGGAGTGCTATGGGTGATCTTCACCTTCTCAGGGCTGCTCGGACTCAATCGCTCGTTCGGGCTGGAGCTGGCCGAACGGGCCTACGACGGTCTGCTGGCTTCCCCGGTCTCGCGGGAGTCGATCTTCACGGGAAAGGTTCTGGCGAATCTGGCGTTCGTCGCCGGGGTACAGGCGCTGACGCTTCCGGCGGTGGCGCTGTTCTTCGATCTTCAGGTGGGGGCGGCGTGGGGGATGCTGATCGGCATCGTGCTGCTGGCCGCGCTCGGACTGGCGGCGGTGGGCACGCTGTTCGCGGCCATTGCGGCCAACACGCGGCTGGCCGAGCTGCTGCTGCCCATGATGACGCTGCCGTTCTTCGTGCCGCTGGTGATTCCGGCGGCGCAGGCGTCGGCGGTGGTCCTGCGAGGGCAGCCGGTCGGCGATGCGATGGCGTGGCTGAAGGTGCTGCTGGCGTTTGATCTGGTCTTCGTGACGGCGTGTATCGTCGTCTTTCCGTACACGATCGAGGAGTAGGACGTATGGCGTCGGTGTCGGGCATGGCCACGGCCCCGGGGAAGCTTCCCGAGGTGCGGGCGTTCGACGGGTTTCTCGTGGTGGCGCTCGTGGCCGTCGTGGCGGCGTGCGTGCGGGCCATCTGGTTCACGCCGGTCGACGCCATGCTTGGCGCGGCACAGAAGATCTTCTACGTGCATGTGCCGGCGGCCATCGCGGGGCTGTACATCGCCTGCGGGCTGCTCGCGGTAGCCAGCATCGGGTACTTGTGGATCAAGGACGAGCGGCTCGACCGGCTGGCGGAGGCGAGTGCCGAGGTGGGGCTGCTGTTCATGGGCATCGTGCTGGTGACGGGGCCCATCTGGGCGCGCACGAGCTGGGGCACCTGGTGGGTGTGGGAGGCGCGCATCACGAGCACGCTGTTCCTGTGGCTCCTGGTGCTGGGCTACCTGGTGTTGCGCGGCGCGGTGGAAACGCCGGAGAATCGCGCTCGGCTATCGGCGGTCATGGGCTCGCTGGCGGCGTTGCTCGTGCCGTTCATCCATCTTACGGTGAAGCTGTTCCGCGGCATGCATCCGCAGCCGGTGGTGATCAAGCCCGAGAAGCCGTCGATGCCCGGGGAGATGCTCTCCACGTTCGGGCTGGCGTCGATCGCGTTCCTGCTGCTGTTCTTCGCGCTGCTGCGTTTGCGGTACCGCTGGGCGGGGTTGCGTGACGCGCGCGCGGCGCTGGAGGCGGCGTGAGTGGGCTGGGGCTGTTCCTGCTGACGGCCGCGCAGGACACGGTGGCGTACGTGGCCAAGCCCAGTGGGCCTCCGGCGAGCGAGGGGTACATGTGGGCTGGCTACATCGTCACGCTGGCCTGCTACGGCGGGTACGTCCTGCTGATGGCTCGCCGCATCGCCAAGTCCAAGCAGGGCTGAGAGGGCCGGGTGCAGGGATCGGCGAGTCGGGGCGTGCCGTTGCCACCGCTGCTGAAGGATTTGCGCATCGCCGTCACGCGCGCCGGTGAGCGCGGGACGCCGCTGGCCGACGCGCTCCGGCGTGTGGGGGCCACCGTGCACGAGATCCCGCTCACGCGCATCGAGACGCTCGACCCGGCCCCGCTTCAGGCCGCGGTTTCCCGCCTCGCCGAGTACGACTGGATTCTGCTCACGAGCGTGAACGCGGTGGAGCACCTGGCGCGTGTGGTAGCGGCACGCGGAGCCGAGGCGGCCATGGCCACACGGCGGCTGGCGGTGGTGGGCAGTGCCACGGCGGCGGCGTGCGAGGCGCACGGCTGGCGAGCGCCCACGGTGCAGCCGGAGAAGTCGCAGGCCGAGGGGATGGTGGACGCGATGGCCGAGCGGTCGGATGTCGAAGGCGCTCGCATGCTGTATCCGGCGGCGGCCGGGGCTCGTGACGTGCTCCCCGAGGGGCTGCGCGCGCTGGGGGCCACGGTGGATGTGATCCCTGCCTACCGGAGCGCCCCTGATCCTGACGGGCAGGCCCGCATTCGGGCTCTCGCCAGGGCGGGTGAACTCGATCTGGTGACGGTGGCGGCGCCGAGCGCGGTGGATTCGCTGCTGGACGCTCTCCCTGCCGAGCACGCGAGCCGGCTGCCGGTGGCCGCCATCGGCCCGGTGACCGCGCGCGCGGCGCGGGTGGCGGGGTTCCCCGTGAAGCTGGAAAGCACAGCCGCCACCATGGAAGGGTGGGTCAAGGCGATCGTGGCGGCCTACGCGCGGTAGGGGCGCGGCCCAGCCCCGCGACGCCCCAGCACTAGAACCGGTGCCGCCGCGTCCCTGCCGCGCGTGGGCCGTCACGATCGCGCCGCCGATCGCTTAAGTTGGGCGGATGTCTGCTACTGTGCGCATCGGAACCCGCAGCTCGGAACTCGCGCTCTTCCAGGCCCGTCAGGTGGCCGCCCGGCTGGCGGCGCTGGGGGTGGAATCGGAGCTGGTCACGTACACCACCATCGGTGACCGCATTCTCGACAAGCCGTTGGCGGCGATCGGCGAGAAGGGCTTGTTCACCGCCGAACTCGAGGCCGACCTGCTGGCGGGGCGCACCGACTGTGCGGTGCATTCGCTCAAGGATCTGCCCACCGCCGATCCGGCCGGGCTGATCGTCGTCGCGCTGCTCGAACGCGAGGACCCGCGTGATGCGTTCGTGACACGCCCGGGGATCACGGCCACGAGTCTCGCCGAGCTGCCAGAGGGCGCGAAGGTGGGCACCAGCTCCCTGCGTCGTCGCGCGCAGCTGCGGGCGCTGCGCCCAGACCTCGAGGTGTGTGAACTGCGCGGCAACGTGGGGACGCGCCTCCGCAAGATCGACGAGGGGCAGGTGGATGCGGCGCTGCTCGCCGCGGCTGGCCTGCGCCGGCTCGGGCTTGGGCATCGCATCGTGTCGCTGCTCGACGCGCCCGACTGGCTCGGGGCGCCGGGGCAGGGGGCTATCGCCGTGCAGGCCCGGGCGACCGATGAACCCATGCTCGCCATTCTTCGGCAGCTCGATCATGCCGCCACGCGGCTCAGCGTGACCGCCGAGCGGGCGCTGCTTGCCACGCTCGAGGGCGGGTGTCAGGTGCCGATCGGCGCTGCCACGCTGCACGAAGCGGAGTACGGGCTCATGCTGCACGGACTCGTGGCCAGCGTGGATGGATCGAGCGTGGTGCGCGGCGGGCTGCCGCTCAACCTGAACGATCCGGCCGCGAGCGGCCGCGACCTCGCGCATCAGCTGCACGCGGCCGGTGGTGCAGGCATTCTCGAGGAGCTGCGGGCCGCGCCACCGCACCCGGCGCGCGCGGCCCGTGTCGAGTCCCAACCGGAGATTTCCCAGTGAGCGACGGCAGTTTCAGCGTGGAGGAGTTCGACCCCGCCGCCTTCGGCATGGCGCGCCCCAATCCGGTGCGGCCGCGCCGTCTGCGCCGCACCGAAGCCATCCGCCGTATCGTCCGCGAGACCCGGCTCGACCCCGCGCAGTTCATCTGGCCGCTCTTCGTGCGCTCGGGGCAGGGGATCCGCACGCCCGTCGGCAGCATGCCGTGCGTGTATCAGACGAGCATCGACGAACTGCTCAAGGACGCGCAGCGGGCCGTGGACGCGGGCATCGCCGGCATCCTCCTCTTCGGTATTCCGGACAGCAAGGACGCCGTGGGCTCGTCCGCGTGGGACCCGCACGGGCCGGTCGTGGAGGCGGTGCGCGCGGTGAAGCAGGCGTTCCCGCAGCTGCTCGTCATCACCGACGTGTGCATGTGCGAGTACACCGACCACGGACACTGCGGCGTGCTCACGAGCGCCGGCGACGTGGACAACGATGCCACGCTCGTGCTGCTGGCCCGCGAGGCCCTCGCGCACGCCGAAGCCGGCGCCGATATCATCGCCCCGAGCGACATGATGGATCATCGGGTGGGGCACCTCCGCGAGGCGCTCGACGACGAAGGCTTCTCGCACGTGCCCATCATGAGCTACGCGGCCAAGTATGCATCGGCCTTCTACGGGCCGTTCCGGGAGGCCGCGGAGAGTACGCCCACCTTCGGCGACCGCCGCAGCTACCAGATGGATCCGGCCAATGCGCGCGAAGCGTTGCGCGAGGTGCGCCTCGACGTGCAGGAAGGCGCCGACATCCTCATGGTGAAGCCCGCCGGCGCCTACCTCGACATCATCGCGGCCGTGAAGCGCGAGACCGGGTTGCCACTCTGCGCGTATCAGGTGAGTGGCGAGTACTCCATGATCAAGGCCGCCGCCGAACGTGGGTGGCTCGATGGCGAACGGGCGATGATGGAGTCGCTGGTCGCCATCTCCCGCGCCGGGGCCGATCTGATCATCACCTATTTCGCGATCGACGCCGCCGCAGTCCTGCGCGCGCGCTGACGTCGTCTCTCTCAATCCTCGCTGTGGCCATGCACAATCCCTGGCGCGATCTGCCCCCCGGTCCGAATCCGCCGGAGCTGGTGACGGCGATCATCGAGATCCCCGCAGGCTCGCGCAACAAGTACGAGCTCGACAAGAACAGCGGACACTTCAAGCTCGATCGGGTGCTCTACTCGGCCGTGCACTATCCCGGCGACTACGGCTTCATTCCGCGCACCCTGCACGAGGACAACGACCCCCTCGACATCCTGGTGCGCATCAACGAGCCGACGTTCCCCGGCTGCCAGATCTCCTGCCGGCCGATCGGCGTGCTCCGCATGCTCGACCGCGGGGAGCCCGATGAGAAGATCCTCGCCGTGCCGAGCGAGGACCCGTATCACCAGGACATCTTCGACATCGCCGACATGCCCGCGCACTACCTGCGCGAGATCGAGCATTTCTTCGGCATCTACAAGGACCTCGAGGGCAAGCGCGTCGAGATCCTCGGCTGGGAGAAGAGTGATCGGGCGGTGGAGATCATCCGGCGCAGCATCGACCGATACACGGAGACCTACGGCGCTTCGTAACGGCGGACGGCGGCAGCCGTAACGGCGGTACGGCTGACGACGTCACGTGTGACGACGTGATCGGGAGGGCGCGATGTACACCTTCATCGCGCCCGCTAACGCCCCCACACGTTACGCCGTTTGAAGTACCGCCGTTACGGCTACCGCTGTTCGCCGTTTCTCAGGACCAGCGCCGCATTGATGCCCCCGAAGCCGAAGGAGTTCGACAGCACCACCTCGGGGGCGAGTGCGCGCCCGACGCGCGGGGTATAGTCCAGGTCGCACGCCGGATCCGGCGTGTCCAGATTGAGCGTCGGGGGGATCCACCCGCGGGCGATCGCCAGCGCGCTGATCGCGGCCTCGAAGGCGCCGGATGCGCCGAGGGCGTGTCCGTAGTAGCCCTTGGTGCTGGAGAGCGGCACCCGGTACGCGTGGTCGCCGAACACCTGCTTGATGGCGAGCGTCTCGGTGGGGTCGTTGAGCGGCGTGCCGCTGCCGTGGGCGTTGATGTACTCGATAGCCTCCGGCGCCACGGCGGCATCGGCGAGCGCCTGTCGCATGCAGCGCGCCGCCTGCGCGCCGTCGGGGAGCGGCGCCGTCATGTGATGCGCGTCGTTGGTGGTGCCGTAGCCGGCCAGCTCGGCGTAGATGCGCGCGCCGCGCGCTTCGGCGTGCTCCCACGATTCCAGCAGCAGCACGGCGGCCCCTTCGCCCATCACGAATCCATCGCGATCGCGGTCGAACGGGCGCGAGGCGCGGGCCGGCTCGTCGTTGCGTGTGCTCATGGCCCGGATGAGCGCGAACGCGCCGAAGCAGAGCGTCGCCAGCGGCGCCTCGGAGCCACCGGCGAGCATCACGTCGGCGTAGCCGTCGCGGATCTGCCGGAACGCCTCACCGATGGCCATCGAGCCGGACGCGCAGCTCATGGCGTTCGTGCTGTTGGGGCCGGAGACGCCGAACTCGATGGCGATGTTGCAGCTGGCCGACCCACCGAACACCGCCAGGGCGAGCGTCGCATCCACATCGCGCAGGCCGCCGGTCATGAAGCGCGCTGCCTGCTCCTCGGCATACCCCACGCCGCCGAGTGCCGTGCCCATCATGGCGCCCATCCGTTCACGATGCACCTGCGCGAGGTCGAGCGCGCCGTCCTCCAGCGCGAGGTGCGCGCTGGCCACGGCGAACTGGCTGAAGCGGTCGAGCCGCTTCACGCGCTTGGCATCGATCCAGCGCGTCGGGTCGAAGTCGTCGATCTGGGCCGCGCACTGCGACCGGTAGATGGACGCATCGAATCGGGTGGCTGGACCCACCGCCGACCGCTCGGCGCGCAACCCGGTCCAGAGTCCCTCCACGCCGGTGCCGATGGGCGTGACGCAGCCGATACCGGTGATGGCCACGCGGCGTCGCAGGGCACTCATACGCCACGCTCCGCGACCCGGGCCAGTCCGGCCAGCGTGCGCGAGGCAATGCCATGCACGAACACCGGGGCGATCACCTGCGTCGCCGCGAACGCGGAGATGAGCGGCCACCCCGGTCCGTTCCACACGTGCACGATGCGGGTGAGCGTGCCGCCCTCGACCGGCGTGAAGCTCCACTCCACATCCATGTGCGTGGTCACGCCGCCGATGTGGCGGAAGCGGACCCACGGCACCTCGGTGTTCACCGCCATTTCGGAGAGCCACCAGGTGGGCCAGTTGAACAGGCCGAAGGGCCGGTTGGCCGACATCTCCACGATGCCGCCGCCGTCACTGCGCCGGTCGCGGAAGCGCACGAACCGGTAATGGGACAGGTAGGCCGGCCAGTGTTCGACCGCTGCCGCAATTTCGAAGATGCGAGCCACCGGCGCCCGCACGACCTGCTCGTCGACGGTGGTGACGAGGCGGTCGGTCGGTGGCGGCCCCAGAACGAACGGTGTGGTCATTGGCAGGATGAGAGGAGGCGACCCAGACAGCTTAGCGCGGGGACCACGCGGCCGTAATGCGGAACCCGAGCCCGGCGTGCACGGCCGGCGTGATGCCGGTCGCGCGCGCCACGAGGGTGCGTAACTCGTCGGGCGTGTAGCCGCGCAGCACCGACACCACCCCGTCGTGGCGGCTCACGGGATGAAACCCCAGTCCCCACGAAGAGAGCCACAGCCCCGCCGCTGCGAGCCAGCTCCGGCGCAGATCGCCGATGATCACGCGCTGTCGGGCGACCCGCGTGCATTCCTGCAGCAGGCACTCCGCCTCGGCGCCATCGAAGTGATGCAGCACCTGCGAGCAGGTGACGACATCGATGCTGCGGTCGGCAAACGGGAGCGCCAGGGCATCCCCGGCCAGCGCCTGGGCGCACTGGCGTTGCGCGGCGCGGGCCAGCGGCGACACCCGTTCGAGTCCGATGGTATGCAGCACGACCCCGGCGCGCCGGGCCATGGCCTGCGCCGCCGCCGGGATGTCGCCAAGCCCGGTGCCGATATCGAGCAGCGTCAGGGCCGAGGTGGTTGCACGCGCGGGCCCGAGCAGCGGCGCCACGGCCCGCAACACGGCCCGGCGGCCGCCGAAGAACCGGTTGGCCAGCGCCACATCACGCAGCGAGCGCAGGGCAAGCGCGGGATCGGCATGCGGATTGTCCAGCGTCTCGGTGCCGCGCTGCCGCGCCGGGGTGAACACGCGCCGGTCAGCGCTCGAGCGTGGCGTATCCGCCGCGATAGTACAGCAGCGGCTTGCCGTCGGTGGCGCCCGCCTGTTCCACCTGCCCGACCACGATGACATGGTCGCCCGCATCGTGGCGGGCCACGATGCGGCATTGCATCCAGGCCAGCACGTCCTCCAGCACGGGGTCGCCGAGTTCGCCGTCGTGGTAGCCGATGCCGGCGAAGCGATCGTCGAACTTGCCCGAGAAGCGTCGCGAGACCGCCTCCTGGCCGGCGCTGAGGATGTTCACGGCGAACGAAGGCGTGCGCGCCATGAGCGGGGTCATCGTGGCCTCGTTGGCGATGCACACGAGAACGAGTGGCGGGTCGAGGCTGAGCGACGAGAAGGCGCTCACCGTCATGCCATGCGGAGTCCCATCGGCATCGCGCGTCGTGATGACGGTGATGCCACTGGCGAAGCGCCCGAGGACGGCACGGAAGAGGTCACAGTCGATCATGGAGCCGGGCAACGGGGAACCATCGGGAGATCACAGGACATCAGGAGAGAAAACGCAGCAGGGTGCGCGGCCGGAGCACCGCGGACGGCGGCACGAAGTCGCCGGTGACGCCGATGAGCAGGTCGGCGAGATCGCGGTCGCGTGACAGTATGCGGGCCGCGTGATTGAGCAGCAGCGGGGACGCCACTGCCATGCCGATCAGCCGCTCCACGCGCCACTTGCCGCCGAAGGTGTCGTGCCGCGCCCGCTCGTACGCCGCGAGCGCGCGCTGCCGCGCCGTCGCGCTGCCCGCGCGCACGGCCTCGGCGGCGAAGGGGGCCAGCAGTTCGCCGCCCCGCAGCGCGGCGTAAATGCCTTCGCCCGTGAACGGGTCGTAGAAGTCGGCGGCGTCGCCGGTGAGCATGGCCCCAGGTGCCCAGGCCCGGCGGGCGCGCGAGGCAAACGGACCGGTGGCCCGCACGGGGGTCTCCCGGGTGGCACCGGCGAAGCGAGGCGCCAGCGAGGGCTGCGCGGCAATCCACGCCGAGAGAAAGCCCGACGTATCGCCAGCCATGCCCCTGGCCCGCGACGTGGGCACCACCAGCGCCACGTTGGTCAGGCCGCCGGAGACCTGCGCGAGGCCCACGTACCCGTGCGCCGTGACATGCATCTCGCCAAGGGTGCCCATGTCGGCCACGCCGCGATAGTGCGCCACCAGCGCCACCCGCCGCGGCCACCGCGCCTGCCGGGCGAGTCCGAGCCGACGGGCCACGATCGAGCGCAGGCCGTCGGCCCCGATCACGAGCGAGGCCCGCAAGGCGAGCGGCCCGTGCGGCGTACGCACCTGCACCCCGTTGACGGCGCCGTCGACGCTCATGGAGAGTGCTTCGACCTTGGCCTCCTCGAGCACCGTCACACCCGCCACGCGAGCCCGGTCGAGCAGCAGCGTGTCGAGTATCTCGCGCCGCACCCCCAGGCCGCGATCGCGAAAGCCGCGGAACCCATGCCGGGCGACGAACTCGCCATGAATGCGCGCCCCGGAGGGTGCGTGCACCACCATGCCCGTGAGCTGGGACGCCGCGCCCTGTTCGAGTGTCCTCAACGCGCCCATCGCTTCGAGAATGCGCGAACCCTCGGGGCTCACGTACTCGGCGCACGGTTTGGCGCGCGGAAACCGCGCCCGGTCGAGCAGGCACACCGAAAGCCCCGCCTGCGCACAGTGCCAGGCTGCAGCACTGCCGGCCGGACCACCGCCGACCACGATCACCTGCCAGTGCTTGTCGACGGGATGCATCGGAGGATTCACCTTCGCGAACGGAGAGAGTGCCTGTACCTGAACGTAACTCCCGGCGCAGGCCGGAGGGTCCCGTGGTCCCGGGTGACGCTATCGCCAGACGATCGCGGTGCAGGCCCCCACGGCGGTGCAGAGGGCGTTGACGGCGTCGTTGGTGAGTACGCCGACGCCTCCGTGCGGGAGGCTGGGGGCGCCGCACCGGTGCACCCGCTGCTCGGTTTCGCGCTGACAGGCCGGGCACCAGCGCCGCGCCTGCCACCAGGCACCGATGAGGGTGTCGGCAAGCGCACCGGCCACGCCGGCGAGCGCTACGCCGCCCCACGCGGCCGCCGGCACCAGCCCGACCATGGTGGCCAGCCAAGCCAGCAGGACGGCGGCGCACACCATGCCCACGGTACCGGGCAGGCTGACCGCCCCCGATGTGCCGGCGTCCACCAGCGTCCACGTGCGCAATGACAGCGGACGCCCGCGCCAGAGTGTGCCCGTCTCGGTGGCTACCGTGTCGGCGCCGGCGGCCACCAGCGCCCCGGCGGCGGCAAGGGCCGCGGCCGCTTCGTGTTGGGGCCAGCCCAGCGCCACCGCCGCCGCCAGTGCAAAGACGCCGCCGTTGGCCGCCACCTGCGCGGAGTCGCGGGCGTCGCCCTTTTCGATCACCTCACGCGTGTGCAACTGTTTGCGCGCCCGTCCGATGCGCGACGCCACCGAGGCCGCCACGAACCAGAGGACGAGAAACAGCCCCCACGGTGGCCCTGCGGTCATGGCGATCGCGCCCACCAGACTAGCGGCCACCGCGCCGCTGCCCGACAGGCTGCCGGCACGGAACGCCGCCAGCGCAATGCCCCCTGCGAGCCCGGTGGCGAGGCTGACGGCGAGGATGTCCGGCGGCGCCGCGCTCGGCCCAAGCAGAGCTAACATCAGCAGTGCCATAAGGCTGGCCGAGGCATCGGGAGGAGTCGCACCCGCCATGCTGAGCAGCGGACCGCCGGAAGGCAAGGTGTCCCGCCATCTCTTGTGACGGTCCGGTGCGCTTGAATGGGTGACCCACGACACGTTAGCATCCGGGTATACATGCAGCCCGTGTCTCTTCCAACTGATGGCCGGTCGATCCGTGCCACGCCGCCCGTCGATGCGCCGCTGGCCCTGACTGGTACGCCACTCGATGCCCGGCTCCCACTGGCGCTGCTGGAGGCCGTCAAGGCCATCGATACGCCCGCCGCCGAGCTCGACGCCGACTTTGTCCACGAGCTCCGCAACAAGCGCCTCGGACTCAGCGACACGGTCCTGCAGCAGATCCGCCGTTACTCGGACGCCGTACGCAGTCGTCAGCGGATCGGGTTCGACGAGGTGCTGGCGCTCGCCCGCCTCATCGGGCGCCGTCCGGATGCCGACCTGGCCTTCCGCGAAGCCGGGCGTCGCTGGGCGCGCGCGTTCGTGGAGAGCGTCAGCTCGGCCAGGCGGGGCGCCGCGCGGTCGCTGCCGTCGCTGGTCGCGCGGCCCATCGCGCTGAGTGCGCTGCGGACGCTCTGTCGGCGCTTCATGAACGGCACCCTCGTGCGCCAGGGCAGTACGCTGCTGCTGGAGGTCACGTCGCCGGTCTCCGCCGACGCCGCACCGCGCGGCATGGGGTGCGGACTGTACGAGGCCGCGTTCCGGGAGTCGCTGCTGCTGCTCGTCGACGCCGATGGGGCCGTCGAACATGTGCTGTGCCGCTCACGTGGCGACGCGCGCTGCCAGTGGCGCGCCGAGTGGCGTCGGCGCTGATTGTACGCATCCCCGGCCGGACGGTGTCGTCGTCGGTTGTGCCGGCCTGAGTCTCCCGCTCTTCTCCTCGTCCGCTCATGTTGACGCCCGAGCTGCTGCCCCGCCTGCAGCGCCTGCTCGCCGACGCCGACCTCGATGGTTGGCTGCTCTACGATTTCCGCGGTACCAACGCCATTGCCGCGGGGCTGCTCGGTTTCGAAGGGCTCTGCTCGCGCCGGGTGTTCGCCTTCGTGCCGCGCGAGGGGCTGCCGATCGGCGTCGCCCACACGATCGAGCCAGGGCCGTGGGCCAAGTGGCCCGCGGCGTGGCCGCTGCGGGTGTACAGTGGCTGGCGCGCGCTCGAGGCCGAGGTGGCCGCGCTGGTGGGAGACAAGCGCGTGGCGATGGAGTACTCGCCGGGCGATGCGATTCCCTACCTCGACCGCGTCCCGGCAGGTGTGCTCGAGCTGGTGCGGGCCACGGGGGCCACGGTCGTGAGCTCCGGTGAGCTGGTTTCGCAGGTGTACGCCACCTGGACCCCGGCGCAGCTGGCCTCGCACGAGCGCGCAGCGGCACACATCGCCGCCATTGCGTACGACACCATCCGGCACGCCGGGGCGATGGTGGCCGCGGGCACACCCGCCGCTGAACACGAACTGCAGGCGCGCATTCTCGACGCGTTCGCGCGGGCCGGCCTGGAGACCGATCACGGCCCCGACGTGGCGGCCTCGGAGAATGCGGCCAATCCGCACTACGCACCCTCGGCGGCTGCCCCGCGCCTGGTGCAGCGCGGTGATGTGCTGCTCGTGGACCTGTGGGCGCGCGAGGCCGGTGGCGGGGTGTATGCCGACCAGACGTGGATGGCGTCGCTCGGCGCGCCCTCGGATCGGGTGGTGACGATCTGGGAGACGGTGCGCGACGCGCGGGATGCCGCACTCGACCTGCTCACCGCGCGCATCGCCGCCGGGGAACCGGTGCGCGGCGGTGAAGCCGATGATGCGGCACGGGCGGTGATCGAGGCGCGTGGCTTCGGTCCGCACTTCTGGCATCGCACGGGGCACAGCATCGACGCCCGCGAACTGCACGGCTCGGGTCCGCAGATCGACAACCTCGAATCGCGGGATGATCGCCTGCTCATTCCCGGGGTCGGTTTCTCCATCGAACCGGGCCTCTACCTTCCGGGCGAACTCGGTGTGCGCAGCGAGGTGAACGCGTACGTGGGCGAGGACGCCCTGCTCATCACTCCGGCCACGCCGCAGCGCGACCTGTTCGTCGTCTGATGGGGCGACGTGCACCACGGTGGGCGCCGGCCGCGCGACTCACCGGCGTTCATCGCTCGTGGTCGGTGGCGGTCACGCTCGGACTCTCGGCCCTTGGCGCCGCGTGCGACACGCAACCCGGGCCACCCTCGCCGTCGGTGTCTTCCGAACCATCCGCTGCCGTGGTCGCCGACCTGGGTCCCGCGTCGCTGGCCCGTGCCGCCGGCGGCCCCGACGGCCGCACCTACGCGGTGCGCGCTTCCGACACGCCCGGTGTGCTCATGGGGCACATCGGCGGTGGCGAACCGGTGGACACGAGCATCGTGCCCACGCACGATCAGACGGTGTGCCGCCCATTCACCGAGTCCCTCGTGCCCAGTCGGAATGGGGGCGTGGGCAACGCGGTGGTCTGGCTGGTGGGCGTGGCTACCGGCCCCCGCGACACCACATCGCGCCGAGTGCGCCTCTCCCTCGACGGCTGTCGCCTGGTGCCGCGTGTGCAGCGTGTGCCGGTGGGCAGCACCCTGCTCATGAGCGGCCGCGATGCCATGCTCTCCCGACTGCATTTCGTGGCCGTCGGCGAAGCCCAGCCCCGCGCCACGGTGCTGCTCAGCGACGCGGGCCAGCTGGTGCCTACGGCGGAGCCCACCGCGTCACCGGCGCTCGTGCAAGTGCGCGACGACCTGCACCCGTGGATTCGCGGTTGGCTGGCCGTCGCCCCGCATCCATTCGTGGCCGTGACCGAGGCCGACGGGGCCTTCCAGTTCGACGACATCCCGCCAGGCCGCTACCGGCTCGTGGTCTGGCACGAGCGGCTCGGTGTCACCCGCACGAGCCTCCGCATCGACGCCGGGGTACAGACGCGGGTGGAACTCACGTTCTGATCCGTCTGCTCGCTTCTGAGATCTCGGGGGTGAGAGTCGAGTGGGAGTGGGCAGAGCCGAGACGACGATAGCGCGTTGCGAGGTGAGCCACCCAAGAGGGTTGAGAGCACCGAGCGGTGGCCTCCGCGGCGCCTGGCGCGCGGTACGCACGCAGGCAGAGCGCTGCGCGCTGTTGTCGAGGCGGAGGCCACCGCTCGGTGCTCGCGGCGTCTTGCGTGGCTCAGCGTCTCAACGCGCTATCGTCGTCTCCGCTCTCCCACTCACCGTCTCACATCTCCAACGACGCCGGTCACGGACGCCTGGTTGCCACCGTCAGCGCGCGAGCGCCCGGTCCACGCCCATGGCCACGAAGAGCAGCGCCAGGTACAGCAGCGAGTACTTGTAGACCCACCAGGCGGGTCCGGTCCAGGGCTGCGACTTCTGCGCGGCCCACAGCACCTTGAGCACGCCCCACATGAGCAGGCCGCCGAGGATCAGCGCCGAGGCCAGGTAGAAGAGGCCGAACGCGCCATAGAGCACCGGCAGCACCGTGAGGGCGAGCAGGATGACCGTGTACCACACCATCTGCCACATCGTCTCGCGCTCGCCCCACACCAGTGGGGCCATGGGGACCCTGGCGCGGCCGTAGTCCACCTGCTTGAGCAGCGCCAACGCCCAGAAGTGCGGCGGGGTCCAGTAGAACACGATGAGGAACAGGCAGAGCGCCGTCACATCGAGTGTGCCCGTGACGGCCGCCCACCCCACGAGCGGCGGAAACGCGCCCGCGGCGCCGCCGATGACGATGTTCTGCGGGCTCGTGCGCTTGAGGATGCGCGTGTAGATGAAGACGTAGAAGTAGAACCCCGCCAGCGCGAGGCCGGCGGTGAGCACGTTCACGAAGTGCGCGAGCATCCACGTGGCGAGTGTCGCGCAGAAGATCCCAAACGCCAGCACCTGTGTGGGCGACATGCGGCCGCTGGGAATCGGGCGCAGGCGCGTGCGGGCCATGACGTCGTCGATGTCGCGATCGATGTACATGTTCACCGCGTTCGCGCCGCCGGCCATGAGGTACCCGCCCAGCATGACCAGCAGCACCGTCCAGATGGACGGCGATCCGGCGGCGTACATGGGCGCGGCGGTCGTCACCAGCAGCAGCGAGATGATGCGAGGCTTGGTGAGGGCGATGAGGTCGCGCGAAAGCGGCGTGTCCGAAACCGGCGGGGTGGCCGACGCGGCGGGACCGACGGGTGGCTCGAGATTGGCGGCGCTGGCCGGCACGGTGGGCGTCATGAGCGCGTTACGAAGGCAGGGCGCGCCAGGCGCCGAGGAAAAGCGCCACCAGTCCGGCGATCGGCAGCAGCACCTGCACGATCTCGGCCCACTGGCGGGGCGCCGGTACCGCGCTGTTGGTCGGGGCGTCGGGCAACGTGCGGAAGACCGCCCGCATGATGAACAGCTGCGACACGGCGCAGGCCACCACCATCGCCCAGAACAGCGCGGTTGCCACGGCCGGGGAGAGCCAGGAATCGGTCAAGGGAGACATGTCCCGGTGAAAACTAGACGGTGGACCGAGGTGGTGAACCCCCGTCCCGCGCACTACCATAGCGGCCATGGCTACCTCCCCTCCTCCTGCCCGGTCCGGCGCCCCGGCCTCGGCCCCTGCGGAACTCCCTCGCCAGCTCGGCCTCTGGAGCGCCATCGCCGTGCTCGTCGGGACGACGATCGGCTCCGGCATCTTCCGGTCGCCGGCGGGCATCGCCGACAAGCTGCCCGGCCCGCTCCCCCTGATGGCCGTCTGGGCCACCGGCGGCCTGTTTGCCCTGTGCGGGGCCCTGACGCTGGCCGAGCTGGCCGGCGCCATGCCACGGACCGGGGGCTACTTCGTGTACATCCGGGAGGCCTGGGGGCGCCTGCCTGCCTTTCTCTATGGGTGGGCCGAGTTCACGCTCATTCGCGCAGCGGCACTCGGCGGCATTTCGCTGACCTTTGCCCAGTACGCCCTGCGGGCACTCGGGTTCGACCCCGCGCTGGCCCCCTACGACGCCTACGCCCACTACCTCGCTGCCGCCGCGCTCATCCTCATGGCCACGATCAACGTGGTCGGTCTCAAGTGGGGCTCGCTGGTGCAGAACGTCACGACCGCCGCCAAGTACGGCGGGCTGGTCATCATCGTCCTGCTGGCCTTCTCGCTCGGCCTCCCCAAGACCGGCGGCCATTTCACCCCGGCCACGCCGCCGGGCAGCTTCTCCGTGTCGGCGTTCGGCCTGGCGCTGGTGTCGGTGCTCTGGGCGTTCGACGGGTGGGGGGATCTGGCCAAGGTGTCCGGCGAAGTGGCCGATCCGCGCAAGACACTCCCGAAGGCCATCGTGCTGGGGACGCTGGCGATCATTGCCATCTATCTGCTGGCCAATCTCGCGTACCTGTCGGTGCTGTCGGTCGAGGAGATGCGGCGGGCGCCGCTCGTGGCCGCCGACGTCGCCCAGCGGCTGATCGGTCCGGTCGGCGTGACGCTCGTGTCGCTCACCGTGCTCATCTCGACGTTCGGGTCGGTGAACGGTTCGCTGCTCACCGGCCCCCGCATCTTCTTCGCCATGGCCGACGACGGGCTGTTCTTCCGCCAGGTCGCGTCGGTCCACCCGAAGTTCCAGACACCGTACATCGCGATCATCATGACCGGCGCGCTGGGGGTGGCGTTCGTGCTGCTGCGGTCGTTCGAGCAGCTGGCCGACATCTTCGTGACCGCCTCGCTCGTGTTCTACATCCTGAGCATCGGGGCGATCTTCAAGCTGCGCCGGCGCCCCGACTGGAATCCGCCGGTGCGAACCCCGCTCTATCCCCTCGTGCCCGCGCTGTTCTGCCTTGCGGTCCTGTTCCTGCTGGGCAACGCCCTCATGGACCCGGCGCAGCGGGTGCCGACGCTGGGAGTGTTCGGGGTGATTCTGCTGGGGGTGCCGGTGTTCTATGCCACGGTGGGGCGGAAGCGGTGAGGGGGGATTTTGCTCCTCACTGACCCCCTCCTTCCTGCGCCCTGTGGCGTCAACACGGGAGCGCGGGATTAGCCTTCGTCTATTGCGACGCAGGCCCCTCGACGGGAACAGGGCGAAGGGGATCAGGAAGGAGGGAGCAGTGCACTGTGGAATACGGAACGCGCCCCGCCGGCATGCCGGCGGGGCGCTTCCTTACTGCTGTCCTGCCTCCTCCTTCCTGACCCCCTTCTCCCTGTTGCCTAGGGGTATGAAAGCAGGGAGTTCAGGACAGGACTGACCATCAGTTGAAGATGTACCGCACACCCAGCTGCATGCGCCACACGTCGTTCGTCAGCGCCGTCCGCTCGAAGCTCTCCTTGAGCAGCTCCGTGCCCTGGTTGGCGAAACGGTACAGCGCGCGGCCCTGCGCATCGGCCCCGCGGGCGACCAGCGGCCGGTTGTTGATGGCCCGGAAGCCCTGACCCCAGTTGTCGCGGAGCAGGTTGCCGAAGTTCAGGATGTCGGCGCGCAGCTGCAGCGTGTTCTTCTGCCCGCCGATGTTCGTGAACAGGTCCTGCGTGATGCTCACGTCGGCGCTGTAGATCATGGGCAGGAACACCGCGCCACGCTCGGCGTACCGGCCGCGGTTCTTGCGCAGGTAGGCATCCTGCTCGATGAACGCTTCGAACGCCGCCTGCTGCTCGGCCACCGTGAAGGTGCGCGCCGTCGCGCCCGAACCCGTGGTGTACTGCTCGAAGTTCATCTCCGACGCGTTGCGCGGGATGTAGATCAGGTCGTTGTTCGTGCCGCCGTCGCCGTTCAGGTCACCGTTGAAGATGTAGCTGGTGTTGCCGGCGGTGCGCCCTTCGAAGTACACCGAGATGCCCGTCTTGCCGAAGCCGAAGTACTGCCTCTCGTACGTGGCGGTGGTGAACCAGCGGTGGCCGGCACTGAAGTTGGAGAAGCCGACGCCCGGGTTGTTCGGGTTGCCCGCGTGCGGGTTGCCGTTCCACGAGCCGAAGGCGATAGAGCCGGCGTCCACGGTGTTGCGACCGATGCCGTAGCTGTACGCCGCCTTGGCGAAGAACCCGTTGCGGAAGCCGCGCTCGAGCGAGAAGGCGGTGTTCCACGACGTGCCGACGTTCTGGTTCTTGAGCACCACGGCGCTGGTGATGTTGCAGTTGATGCGGGTCTGCGTGCCGGCCGCAGGGCAGGTGTCGGTGTAGCGCGGACGGGTGTCGGCGCCGACGAAGGCCGTCGTCGCCGCCGGGAGATTGGCGTCGATGTAGTACAGGCCGTTCACATCGCGGCTGTACAGGAACTCGGCCGTGCCCGTGAGCCCCCAGGGGAGGCGGCGATCGACGGCGAGGTTGGAGCGCCAGATCTGCGGGAAGCGGAATCCCGGGTCGGTCAGCGCCAGTTCGTACGACGCGGCCGGCGCACCGGTCACCGTCGTCGGCTTGTAGGCATCCGGGTTGGGGTTGAACGGGCGGTTGCGGCTGTTGTCGAACTGCTCGAAGCCGGTCAGCACCCCGTTGTTGCCGATCTGGTTGGATATCCAGACGTACGCCGGACGACCCGTGAAGATGCCGGTGCCCCCACGAATCTGGGTCTTCTGGTCACCCGTCACGTCGTAGTTGAAACCGAGGCGCGGCGACCACAGCAGGTTGGCATTCGGCAGCTTCTCCGTGCGGTACCGCACGGTATTGCCGTTCTCGTCGCGGAACGACAGACCGTTGGCCTGCGCGTTCTCGAAACCGGTGTTGCCGAAGCGCGGCACATCGATCCGGAGGCCATACGCGATGCGCAGGTTGTCGCGAGCCCGCCATTCATCCTGCGCATACACGCCGCCGTACAGCACTTCGAGCGGCTGGATGGGCTTGGTCTGGCCGGGAATGTTCGCGAAGCGGACCTGGAAGCGGCGCAGCGTGATCGGCGACGTGGTGCGGTTCGGGTTCGCGAGGAAGTCGTTCGCGTCGGTGTAGAAGTCCTGCAGCGAGTTGTATACGTACGCGCTCTGCGACCCCGGGAAGAACACATTCTCCGACTCGTACCGCTCGAGGCTGGCGCCGAAGGTGAAGTCGTGGCGATCGCGCGAGATGGTCAGATTGTTCTGCAGCTGGAAGCTGCTGTAGCGCAGTTCGTTGTTCGGCGTGAAGGGCTCGAAGCCGAATGACGTGTAGGTGCCGCCATCGCGCAGGATGTCCACGAACGGGAACACGGTGCCACGCGACGTGCGGCTCTCGTCCTGATAGGTGTAGCCCGCGATCAGGCTGTTCGAGATGCGGTCGCCGATGATGGAGTTCCACTCACCGACGATGCTCTGGATGTTCTCCTTGATCTGGTAATTCGAGTTCTGGAAGCTCAGGAACTGGTTGTTATTCGTGCGGCCGAAGCCCAGTGAGCCCGACGTCGACAGGCCGATGTCGGCGTTCGACTGCAGCGTGGAGTAGCGGAGGCTGAACTTGTTCTTGTCGTTCAGGTTGTAGTCGAGGCGCGTCAGGAAGCGGCGCGACGGCGTCTCGAAGTCGTATCCCGAATACGGGCCGGTCTCGTAGCCGAAGCGGTCGCGCAGGAAGGTGCTGAGGCTATCCAAGTCCGACTGCAGCACGCGGGTCGTGTTGCCGGTGAGCTGCTGGTTGCCCGTGTTCGCCTGGCGCAGTTCGCCCGGGCGCGTGTTGTTGTCGTCTTCGAAGCTGGTGAAGAAGAACAGCTTGTCCTTGATGAGGGGACCGCCGACGCGGGCGCCGATCAGGCCGAAGTCGAACGTGCCGGGGTTGAAGGGCACCGCACCGGCCTGCCGGCCCACCAGCCCCGCATTGCGCCAGATGTGGTACACCGAGCCCTGGAAGGTATTGGTGCCCGAGCGGGTCACGGTGTTCACGCCGGCGCCCACGAAGTTGCCCTGGCGCACGTCGTACGGCGCCACGTTCACCTGGATCGCCTCGATGGCGTCGAGCGAGATCGGGGCGACGTTCGTGCGGTCACCCGGCTGCCCGCCGAGGCCGAACGAGTTGTTGAAGTACGAGCCGTCGACCGTGATGTTGTTGAGGCGGTTGTCCTGGCCGGCGAACGAGCTGCCGCTCGCCTGGGGCGTGAGGCGCGTGAAGTCGCCGATGCGGCGCGAAATGGTGGGCAGCGCCTCGAGCGTCTGCTTGCTCACCTGGGTGGCGGCGCCGGTGCGCGTGGTGCTGAGCGCGTTGGCATCGGCCTGGGTGGTGAGCGCCTGCAGCTGCACGGCCGCCGTGGCCAGCTTGAAGTTCACATCGGTCGTGATGCCGAGCGCGAGCGCGGCCACCTCGCGGGTTTCCTTGGCGTAGCCCAAGGCGCTGGCGGTGACGGTGTACGGACCGCCGACACGCATGCCGATGATGAGGAAGCCGCCGTTGGCCCGGGTCACGGTCGCATAGCGCGTGCCCGACGGCTGGTGGACGGCATGGATACGGACGTTCTCCACGGGACGCCCCGCGGAATCGGCCACGGTGCCGCGGATGGCGGACGTGGTCACCTGAGCAGCAGCAGGACGGGCCGCCAACGTGGCCGACACGGCCACGGCGAGCGCAATCCAGCTTCGGATTGCGCGTCGGACGCCTGATCGCATGAAATACTCCTGATGAACGGGAAGGATCGGGCGGTGTCGGGTCGGCGCCGCAGGCAGCGCCGGGGCCCGGGGAGGGGGACCACCGCCCTCGGATTCTAGCGGATTCGGGGGACAGCCGGGACGGGGCAGGGACAGGTCAGGGACGGGCGCTGCCGCCGTTACCGTTCTGTTGCGCGTCTCGGCCCACCTCCGACTCCCGGAACGCACCGCCGGTTGCCACCGTTTTCCGCTGGTCCTACCTTCCACCGGATTTGTTCGCGACGGTATCGCGAGAATCCGGTGTCTGCTGGTCCCTTTCGTCCTCAAATTCCCTTCGCTCCCATGCGTCTCTTCCGTTGGGTCAGCCTTGCCCTCGTCGCCGGTCTCGCGCTGGCCGCGCCGGACCGGCTCCGTGCCCAGGGCACCACGACGGGTGCCGTCACCGGTTTGGTGACGGATGCCCGCAACAACAGCCCTGTCGCCGGCGCGTCCGTCGAAGTCGTCAACCGCGCCAACGGCACCCGTGCCTCGCAGGTCTCCCGCGACAACGGGCGCTTCTTCATTCCGAACCTCGAAGTCGGCACCTACACCGTCACGGTTCGCCGGATCGGCTTCGCGTCCCAGACCCGCAACGACGTCATCGTCAGCCTTACCCAGACGACCCGGGTGGACTTCGTCCTCGCCGAGCAGGCGGTGACGCTGGCGGGCGTGGAAACGCGGGCGGCCGCCACCACGGCGGAGTTCGCTCCGACGCGCCAGGGCGCCCAAACGGTGATCTCGGATACCCTGGTCCGCCGCCTGCCTACGCTCAACCGCGACGTGGCGGACCTCGTCCGCAATACGCCGCAGGTCAACGTGTCCACCAATGGACGCATCTCGGCCGCTGGCCAGAACAACCGCTTCAACAACATCCAGATCGACGGTGTGTCGCTGGCCAACCGTTTCGGCCTCGGCGACTCGCCCACGGTGGGTGCCCAGGTCGGCGGCCGCGCCCTGCCGCTGGATGCCATCAAGGAGTTCCAGGTCCTGCTGTCGCCGTACGACGTGCGCCAGGGCAACTTCACCGGCGCGCTGGTGAACGCCGTGACGCAGTCGGGCACCAACGAGTTCAAGGGCTCGGCCTTCCTGTACTATCGTGACCAGCAGATGGGCGCTGACACGGCGTTCCTGCGCACGCAGCCGTTCCTGCGCCGCCAGCTGGGCGTCACGCTCGGCGGCCCGATCCTCAAGGACAAGTTGCGCTTCTTCGCCAGCGTCGAGACCAGCCAGCAGATCGCGCCGTCGGCGGGTCCGTTCTTCGACCCCGCGTCGCCCACCGGCATCCAGAACTCGCCGGTCGCCACGGCCCGCATCACCACGGCCCAGATCGACTCGTTCACCACGCGGCTGGCAGGTTTCGGCATCAACGCCGGCACCCCCGGCCTGCAGACGAACACCAATCCGCTGCTCAACACGTTCCTCCGCCTGGACTACCAGATCTCGGACAAGCACCGTCTGGTGCTCCGCAACATCTTCAACGACCAGACGGCGTACGACTTCTCGCGCTCGCTCGGCACCTTCAACTTCACGTCGAACGGCTTCGAGCGCACCGAGAAGTCCAATCAGGTCGTGGCCCAGGTCTTCTCGAATTTCAGCAACGGGTTCTCCAACGAGTTCACGCTCGGCCTGACCAACACGCGCTTCAAGCGCGCCCCGGACGTGCTCGCCCCGCAGGTGCTTGTGCAGAACATCGGCGGCACCGGCAGCGGCATCGGCTTCCGCGCCGGCACCGAGAACAGCTCGCAGGGCAATGAGCTGCGCGAAGACCTCATCGAGATCCAGAACAACTTCACCATGCCGCTCGGCAACCACCTGGTGTCGATCGGTACCCGCAACGAGATCTACACGGTCTACAACGCGTTCCTGCAGAACTCGTTCGGCAACTACACGTACAACACGCTCGCCGACTTCGTGGATGGCCGGCCGGCCGCGTCGTTCTCCGGCTCGGGAAGCCTTGGGGGGGATGTGGCCGCCCAGTTCACGGCCGCCCAGCTCGCCGCCTACATCCAGGACCAGTGGTCGATCACGCCCCGACTGACGGCCACCTACGGCCTGCGCGTGGACGTGCCGGTGTTCTTCGACACCCCGTCACAGTCGCCGAACGTGCTGCGCGACTTCGGCCGCAACACCAGCGACCTGCCCTCGGGCAACATCCAGTGGTCGCCGCGCGTCGGCTTCAACTGGGACGTTACCGGCGATCAGAAGAACCAGCTGCGCGGTGGCGCGGGCCTCTTCCAGGGCATCCCGGCGTACGTGTGGATGTCCAACCAGTTCCAGAACACGGGCGTCGGTCTCGGTCAGATCACCTGTGGCGGCGGTGTGTCGGCGACGAACGGTACGTCGCCCGCGTTCAACCCGAGCCCCGAGTCGCCGCGCAGCTGCGGCCCGCGCACCAACGGCCAGCCCGGCCGCAGCCTCGATGACGGCTCGCTCGTGGGCACCGTGAATCTCGCGCAGCCCGACCTCAAGTTCCCGCAGCTGCTCCGGGCCACGCTCGGCTACGACCGCAAGCTGCCGGGCAACGTGATCGCGACCTTCGAAGGCCTGTACTCGCGGAGCATCAACAACTTCTTCTACACGAACATCAACGTGTCGCAGAACGAGCGCATCGATGCCCAGGGTCGCACGGTCTTCAACCCGATCGCCGCGAGCGGCGTCCCGACCATCACGCCGCGCTTCCCGGTGTACGGCCAGAACGTCATCGACCTGTCCAACCAGAGCCGCGACTACTCGTACAGCATGACCAGCCAGCTCCGGAAGCGCTTCGACGGCGGCTTCGAAGGCGGCGTGGCGTACACGTACAGCCGCAGCTTCGCGGTGACCGACCTCACGTCGTCGGTGGCCTTCTCCAACTGGCAGTTCGGCCGCATCTACTCGGGTTCGCAGTCGGAGCAGCGCCTGAATGCCTCGGTGTTCGACCAGCCGCACCGCCTGCTCATCAACGGCACCTACACGGCGCCGTGGAAGACGAACCAGACGATCGTCACGTTCTACTTCAACCGGCAGTCGGGCACGCCGTACGCGTTCGTGTACACCGGCAACGCCGGTCGTGGCGACATGAACGGCGACGGCTCGAATGCGAACGACCCGATCTACATCCCGACGGGCGTGAACGACCCCAAGCTGCAGTTCGTGAACACGACCGTGGGCGGCCAGACCCTCACCGCCGCGCAGCAGGCGGCGAGCTTCGACGCCTTCATCAACGACAACAGCTGCCTCGCGAACCAGCGCGGCCAGATCATGGCGCCGACGTCGTGCCGCAACCCGATGTTCGATCGTTTCGACGTGACCATCGAGCAGCAGCTGCCGTCGGTGACCAGCGAGCGCGTGACGATGCGCCTCGACATCTTCAACTTCGCGAACCTGCTGAACTCACGGTGGGGCAAGGTGCGGTCGGCCAGCGGCTTCGGCAACGCGAACCTGCTGCAGGTGCAGTCGATGTCGAGCGCCGACCCGGCGACGCAGGTGCCGGTGGTGACCTTCGCGAACACGTTCAACCCGCAGTTCGTGCCGCTCAACTTCACGCAGTTCTACCAGATCCAGGCGAGCCTGCGACTGGCGTTCTGAGCGAACTGCCGGAGTGGAAGGTGGGCGGGGCCGCGTCGTGGACGCGGCCCCGCTTTCTTTTCCTGAACCACAAGGGAGCAGGGAGGAGGGTGTCAGGAAGGAGGAGGCCGTTGGCGGTTCCCTCCTTCCTGATGTCCTCGATCCTGCTCCCCTGTGGTTCTCCAAGAAGCAGGCAGCAGGGAGGAGGGTGTCAGGAAGGAGGACGCCGTTGGCTTTTCCTTCCTTCCTGATCTCCTCCATCCTGCTCCCGTGTGGTACCCAAGAAACAGGAAGCAGGGAGCAGGGCCTCAGGGAGGAGGACACAGCATCGCTGCCCCCTCCTTCCTGACTTCCTCCTTCCTGCTCCCGTGTGGTACCCAAAAAACAGGACGCAGGGAGGAGGGCCTCAGGGACAAGGACACAGCATCGCTGCCCTCTCCTTCCTGACTTCCTCCTTCCTGCTCCCGTGTGGTACCCAAAAAACAGGAAGCAGGAAGGAGAGCCTCAGGAAGGAGGGAACAGCCCACTGCCCCCGCCGTCCTCATCAGAACA
Source organism: Gemmatimonas sp. (assembly GCA_040379205.1). Lineage (GTDB taxonomy): Bacteria > Gemmatimonadota > Gemmatimonadetes > Gemmatimonadales > Gemmatimonadaceae > Gemmatimonas. Next base: position 67 of record JBEILM010000045.1, on the reverse strand, counting down.
CCTTGAGGTTGATGTACCGCCGCGGATTCTTCTTGAGGTCCGCCATCAGCGAGTCCGCGCGGAGCAG
>JBEILM010000044.1:0-28923 GCA_040379205.1 Gemmatimonas sp. | reverse complement strand
GCACCGCGAAGGCATCCTGCATGGGGAGAGCGTCGGCACCGGCGCGGTAGCTGAGGTCCGATTCGCTGATCACGACGCCGGCCACGAACGCCCCGAGCGCGAACGACACCCCGAAGATCGTGGCGGCCCCCATGGCCACGCCCAGAGAGACGGCCAGCACCGCCAGCGTGAACAGCTCGCGCGAGCCGGTGCGCGCCACGTGCGTGAGCAGCCACGGCACCGCCCGCCGTCCCACGACCACCATCACCGCAATGAAGGCCGCGACCTTGGCGATGGTGAGCGCCACGATCGCGACCAGCTCCCCGCGGGGCACACTCGTACCGCCGCCCATGGCGCCCATGACCGCCGGCAGCAGCACGAGGGCGAGCACCACGCCGAGGTCTTCCACGACCAGCCACCCCACGGCGATGCGCCCGTCGATCGAGTCCATCATGCCGCGATCCTCGAGCACACGCAGCACCACCACCGTGCTGGCCACGAAGAGCGACAGGCCGAACACCACCGACGCCGATGCGCTCCATCCCCACGACAGCGCGAGCCCCGTGCCGAGCAGCCCAGAAACGAGCATCTGCAGCACGGCCCCCGGCACGGCCACATGGCGCACCTTGAGCAGGTCGCCGGGCGAGAAGTGCAGCCCCACTCCGAACATGAGCAGAATCACGCCGATTTCGGCCAGCTGAGTCGCCAGCGACACGTCGGCGATGAAGCCCGGGGAAAACGGCCCGATGACAATGCCGGCCAGCAGGTACCCGACCAGCGGGGGCAGGTTGACCTTGGTGGCCAGGAAGCCCAAGAGGAACGCGACGCCGAAGGCGCCGGCGAGCGTCGCGAGCAGGGCGGTCTCCGGGTGCATGCTCCTAAACTAGCGGGACCGCCCGTCTGCCGAACCGGAGCCGACGTGCGCGACGAGCGTTCAAGCGTCGGCGTCGGCGTCGGCGTCGGCGTCGGGGAGTAGCGCGAGCAGGGCGAATGTCGCCAGCCAGTGTTCGCCCAGGTAATCGCCCGCCACATGCGGCAGGCTGGCCTGCAGATGCCGGGTGGCCGCCTCGCGCGCGAGAGGGCCGCGCGGGTCCTCCGCGGGCAGCGACGCGGCGAGCGTCCGCCAGCACCAGGCCCGGCTGAGATTCAGGCCGTCGAGGTGCGCGATCTTGCCGTCGGAGCGATCGCTGACGATGGCCGGCGTGAACAGCGTGGCCGGTTCACCCTGCGCCAGTCGCGGCAGGAAGCGGTCGAACCAGGCGCGAAACTCCGACGTCGGCAGCATCAGCCGCAGGCACTCGGCTTCGATGAGCGCTGACGAAAGAAAGTCATCGCCACCGGGCTCCCAGGCCTGACAGTCACGATCGGTGCCATACCACCGCCACGCCGTGTCCTCGAGCACCGCGGCCAGCGCGGTATCGGTACGTTGGGCCGCGTACTCGAACGCCAGACGCAGGGCAAACGCGGTGTTGAAGTGCGTGCCCACCCGAATGGGATAGGTGGCCTTGGACAGGAAGTCGATGAAGCGGCCGGCGAACACATCGGCCAGCGGCTGCAGGTCCCGCACCGCTGCCCTGCCGGCGTGTCATGACGAGCCAGCTCCGCCGCCAGCATGAGCAGCCACGCCCACCCGTATGGGCGCTCGAAGCCGCCGCGCGCCGGATGGGCGGCGTAGGCGACTTCGGCGGCCATCCGGTCGGGGATGAACTGGGCGTCGAAGAGCGAGGCGGTGGCGTCGTCGAGTCGAGACGCAGTCGTGGGCGTCATCGGCGCGGGAAGGCAAAGAGCCACATCAACGCGATGTTGGCGGCCAGCAGCAGCAGCGCCGTGGGCACCTGGGCGCGGATCACGCCATGGCGATCGCGCAGCTCGAGCAGCGCGGCGGGCACGATGTTGAAGTTGGCGGCCATCGGCGTCATGAGCGTGCCGCAGAACCCCGACAGCATGCCGATGGCGGTCACGATCACCACATCGCCGCCGTACTGCTGCACCACCAGCGGCAGCCCGATGCCGGCCGTCATCACGGGAAAGGCGGCGAAGGCATTCCCCATGACCATGGTGAACAGCGCCATGCCCACCCCGTAGGCGGCCACGGCCGCGAACGGCGTACCGAGCGGCAGGTAGGTGGTGGCCAGCCCCGCCACCGCCTGACCCACGCCGGCGGCCGCAAAGAGCGCCCCCAGAGCCGCCAGTGACTGCGGCAGCACCGCCGCCCACCCCACCGAGTCCATGAGGCGTCGGGCCTCGATGACCGGCGCTCCGAGCGGTGGGCGCAGCATCACCACCCCGGTGAGCAGGCCGAGCACGGTGGCCACCCCCAGCGCGATCTGCGTGACCTGCTTGGGGTCCACCAGCGGTTGACCGCGGAGCATGACGCCCTTGAGCAGTACACTGCCGGCGAACGTGGCCAGCGGCACCACCAGCACCGGCACGAACAGTCTGTTCCCCCAGCGCGCCGCCGATGCCGCCCGCTGCTCGACGGTGACCGACTCGCGCGTCCCCTGCCCGAGCCCTGCCGCCGCGGTGCCCACCATGAGCAGCACCAGGACGCCGTTCACCAGATCGCTCAGCTGCGAGCCCAGCAGGAACAGCGCGGCGTACACCCCCCAGAAGAGCGTCGTGCGCCAGCGCCGCGGATTGCTGCTGTCGCGCGCGTTCACGAGGGCGATGCCGGCCACCAGCGCGCCCATGAGCAGGTAGATCGTCTCGAGCGTGATCATGCGCCGCCCTCGGCGGGGCGGCTGGCTCTGGCGGCGGCGACCTCGTCACGGACCTGCCGGTCGAGCCGCAGCACGCGGGTGCCGTGCACCGCGAATGCCACCAGCGCCGTGGGGATGGCCCACCGCGCCAGCATCAGCGGCTCGACGAGGATGCCGTTCTGCTCGAGGAAGCCGCGAATGAGCAGGATGGACCCGATCGCCACAAACACGTCTTCGCCGAAGAACATGCCCACATTGTCGCTGGCGGCGGCCATGGCCCTGATGCGCTCCCGCGTGGGGGCCGGCAGCTCGCCATGCACGTTCTCGGCGGCCCCTTCGGCCATGGGCGCCACCAGAGGCCGCACCATCTGCGCGTGCCCCCCCAGCGACACCAGCCCCAGTGCCGAGGTGGCCTGGCGCAGAGCCAGATACACCAGCAGCACGCGCCCGGCGGTGGCGGCCTGCAACTGGCGGATGACCTCCCGCGCCCGCTCCTTGAGCCCCGCACGCTCGGCCAGGCCGATCACCGGCAGCGCCAGCCAGACAATGGCGATGTAGCGGCTGTCCACGAAGGCCTTGCCGAAGGCGGCCACGACCTCCGGCAGCGTCAGGCCGCTGGCCATGCCGGTGGCGAGGCCGGCGAGGGTCACCACGAGCAGCGCGTTCAACCGCAGGGCGAAGCCGACGACGACGATGAGGATGCCGATCAGAGGAAGCATGGCGACCACGATACCGCGCGAACCCGCGCGGGGTAACTTTCGCCGATGCGCCCTCCATTCCTACGTCCCATCCGGCAGCTGCTGATCGGCGCGGTCGCCCTCTTCTCCACCGCCTGCGCCTCTGGCGGACGCGCCGCCCTCTCGCCCGCCGACGCCCCGGCCGCCCTGCGCGTGTACGACACGGGGGCCAAACGCTTCGTGAGCTTCGCGCAGTTTGCCAATGCCGTCGCCGCGAACGACCTGGTGTTCTTCGGCGAGCAGCACGACGATCCCGCCACCCACGCCGCCGAACAGGCCGTGCTGGCGGCGCTCGGCGAGCGGCGGCCCCATGTGATCGTGTCGCTCGAGATGTTCGAGCGCGACGTGCAGCCGTTGCTCGACCAGTACCTCGCCGGCACCATCTTGGAGGCCAATTTCCTCGCCGGTGGGCGCCCCTGGGACAACTACCTCACCGATTACCGGCCGCTGGTGGAGCTGGCGCGGGTGCGCGGCTGGCCCGTGCTCGCCGCCAATGTGCCGCGCCGCCTGGCCAGTGCGGTGAGCCGGCGCGGACTGGCGCTGCTGGATACGCTCAACGCGGCCGACCGGCGGTTCATGGCCCGTGAGCACAACTGCCCCAAGGATGCCTACTACACACGCTTCGCCGAGACAATGAAAGGGCACGGCGCCGGCGGCGGCCCGCCGACGGCGGCCGATGCGGCGGCCATGGCGCAGATGACCGATCGGTTCTACGAGGCGCAGTGCGTGAAGGATGAGGCGATGGGCGAGGCGGTCGCCGACGCCTGGCTGCGCGCCCCGGCGGGCACGGTGGTGTTCCATGTCGACGGCGCGTTCCACAGCGACTACGGCCTCGGCACCGCCGAGCGCGCCCGCCGTCGCGCGCCGAAGGCCAAATCCGCGGTGCTCAGCGCGATCCCCGTGCCCAACCTCACCACCCCCGACATCGCCCCGCACGCCGACAAGGCCGACTACCTCCTCTTCGTGCGCGCGCCCAAGTGAATACCGCGCGCGGCGACGAGGGGTAGCGCGGCAGCGTTGGTGTCCGGTCCTCGCGGCCGGCGGCACAGTCGAACCGGCGCTACCCCTCGTAGCCGCGCTCGGTGAGAAAGGCGCGGACCTTGTCGGGGTGGCGCTCTACTTCGAGGGAGCCGGGGCGAAGGCCGGTGCGGATGAGCATGCCGCGCCCGGCGGACGACGCCACCACGAACGCGTCGGTGGTCACGCACACCACCTCGGCGCTCTCCGACAGCTGCCCCGGATGCCCGGAGAAGTGCATCGCCGAACCCTCGGAGAGCCCCTCGGCCTTCACGGAGCCGTGCGGCTCGCTCCAGGTGACCCCGGTGAACAGCACGATGTCGTTGCCTTCGCCGATGAAGTCCTCGACCGGCACCCCGAACACCCCGGGAGATGTCTCCACCTCGGCGCGCAGACGGTAGGCGTCGAAGAGCCCCTCCACGTCGGCGGTGTCCAGCGCGACCCGCACGGCCTGCCCGTCGCGCAGCACGATGGTGACTTCATGATCGGCGACGGCCATGCCGCGCCAGGCGCCGCGCAGGCGGCGCAGTGCTTCGATGGTGTCGGTGGTGGCCTGAAAACGATATTCGCGCACGACGGTCCTCTATGATTGCCGGCGGGGAATCTAGTGGAGGCGATGCACCGGCACCCCGAGGTAGGAGGCGCCGGCGTCGAGCTGGGTGAACTTCGGGACAACGCTGAGCGGACCCACCTGCGTGCCCGCCCCGCTCTCCACACCGATCCCGACCACGGTGCCCACCCCGATGACCGTGCCGGCCCCGAGGCGTACCCGCGCCGTCTTGAGCATGCCACGCTCCACGATGTGCCCGGACACGTGGGCGTCCGATCCGATCACCACGCCATCGCCGAAGTCGAGCAGGTTGTGGTCCATCAGCGACAGACTGTTCACCCACACCAGGCGGCCGAGGCGCGCCCCATTGAGGCGCATGTACCAGCTCCAGAACGTGGTCGATCGGAACGCGGGACCAGCGAAGACGCGCACGACGTGTATCGTCATGAGGTAGCGTCCCCAGTTCAGCACGGGCCAACTGAACTCCGCGATCGGCAGCTCCACGTTCTCCGGGGTGCGCCAGCCGAGGAGCCTGGCGGCGAGCGCGGAGTAGAAGAGGAGAGCGAACGCGAAGAGCAGATAGAGCGGGACGAACCCAAAGGCGAGCAGCGCCACCCGGAACCAGGGCGACGCACTCCACGACCACGCCAGGTGCAGCAGCCCGACCACCGGCAGCATCGCCAGTCCGAGCAGTACGGTTTCCAGCAGAATGATCGATACGATGGCCCACACGAACCGGGCGCCTCGTCGCCATGACCCAGATGCCGTTTCCGCCATCAGCCGCTCCTTCCGCCGGTGAGGCGGACGCCACCGCCGCCAACGACCCCGCCCGCCTGCATGCGCAGGGCGAAGGGCCGCCGCTGATCTACATCCCCGGTCTGGACGGCACCGGTCTGTTATTCTACCGCCAGGCGAGGACGCTCGCCCTGCGCTTTCGGGTCATCACGTTCCGGCTGCGCGACGAGGCGCGCGACATGGACACGCTGGTGGCCGATGTGGCGCGACATCTCGACCGCATGGTGCCGGACGGCACGCCGGCGGTCGTGGTCGGAGAGTCGTTCGGCGGCGCGCTCGCCATGAGCTTTGCGCTGGCGCACCCGCATCGCGTGGCGCGCCTGGTGATCCTCAACTCGTTCTCACGGATTTCCCCCGCGCTCAAGCTGCACGCCGCCATCGTCGGGATCTCGCTGATCCCGTGGCGCGCGATGCAACTGGTGCGACGCCTGACCGCCTGGCGCCTGCACTCGCCGCACACGCACAAGGAGGAGATTGCGAGGTTCCTGCTGCTGACGTCGGCGACGACCAAGCACGGCTACCTGAACCGGCTGCACATCCTCACCCGGTACGACATGCGGCCGCACCTCGCCGGCTTGCGCGTGCCCACCCTGTATCTGGCGGCCGACCAGGATCACCTCATCCCGTCCGTACGCGAGGCGCGCTTCATGTCGTCGCGGGCGCCGCAGGCCACGATGCGGATACTCGAGGGGCACGGCCACGGCTGCTTTCTGGCGCCGGACCTCGATCTCGACCAGATCCTGCGGGGGTGGCACCTCGCCTGACGGCGGGGCACCGCAGGGCCGCTGCTACTCCGCCCGCCGGAACGTGTAGGCGTGCCGGAACGCGAGCGACGCCCCCTCGAACTGGGTCTCCTTGGTGAGCCGCACCGCGCCCGCCGACACTTCGAGCGTTTCGCGGATCCGTGCCGGACGGTCATCGTCGGCCCCCTGCCCCTCGAGCACCAGACGGATCGGGGTGCCGCGCTGCCCCCCCTCGCGCGCCGTGACGGTAAACGCCTGCAGGGCGCTGTCGCGCGCACTCCCCCACTCGGCATCCTCGAGCGCCCGGTCGAAATGCCAATGGCTGGTGCTCCGCACGGTCTTCCCTGGGCCGTCGTCGTACGTGAACTGTAGCTCCAGACCGTCGCGGTCCGGTGCCGGCAGCACCTTGAGCCGCGTGGGGAGCGTGACGCGCCGCGTCGAATCCTGATAGTCCTTGTACTCCAGGGTGCCCTGCCAGCTGCCGATCAGCTGGCTGTAGAGTTGGTCGCGCTGCGCCGGCTGCGCCAGTCGCGCCGGGGCGCGGACACACGAGGCCGCGGCGACCAGGGCGGCGACGAACAGCAGTCGGCGAGACAGCACGGCAGACTCAGGGCAGGGAGGGATCGGCGGCGGCAGACGATGCCGATAGGACACCGCAGGGTGCCGAAAGGTTCTCCGGACGACGGTGCCTGAGCGTTGGCCGAACGACGACGCGGGCGCCGACGATGCTCCGTCGACGCCCGCGTCCCCGCGTGTCAGGCCGTGCCGGCGATCAGCCGTCGATGTCGTCGAAGAAGCCGAACGGATTGCCACCACCCGAGCCGCCCACATTCTCCACGCGCAGCGTTTGCTTCTGGATGGTGTTGCCGATCTGCAGAACGACCCCGAAGTCGCCGGTCGTCGCGGTCCCACCGCCGCCACCGAAGCCACCGAAGCCACCGAAGCCACCACGGCCACCCTGGGCGGGCACCGGCAGGCCGATCAACTCGAACACCTTCCGCACCGCCGGGTTGCTGGCCGCGCCCTGCAGCTGCGCGGCGCGCTCCTGCAGCTGCGCCATCCCTTCCCCGCCGCCCGCACCGCCACTGCCGGCCGCGGCCGGACGCGGCGTGGCTTCAGCCGGACGGGCACAGAACGCGTCCCATTGCGTAAGCGGCCGCTCGCACGGCGTCTGCGCGCCACGGCCACCGCCGCCACCGCCGCCGCGGCCGAAGTTGAAGCCCCCGGTAGGCGGGTTGAGCAGCTGCCGAGCGAGCGACAACGCCGTGCTGTCGTACTTGGCCTTGGCCAGGGAGTCGAGCACCTGCGGCATGCGCACCGCCCGCAGGATGCTGTCGCGCTTCTCGCTTGGCGAGAGCGGAGCCCGCGCCGCCGGACGTCCGGTGAGCGCGAAGTTCCACGTCACCGTGTGGAGCCCCACCCCACCGGGGCCGGTGATGGTGGAGACGGTATCCCCCACCGCATTCACGAGGCTGATGCGCGCCGGCGAGCCCGCCTGCGTGATGCGGTACGAGATGCTGGCGCCGTACGGCGGATTGGGCGTCGCAAAGAAGCCCTGCGCGTTGCCGTTGCCGCTGGCACCGCGGAGTGGCTCTTCACCCCACTGGAACGCCGTCTTCGGCTCGAACAGGTGCACCGGCTTCGTGGCGACCGCCTTCGTCATCTGCTGCAGCGGCGCCACGTCCACGATCCAGAAGCCGCGCCCGTGCGTGGCGGCGATGAGTTCCTTGTCGCGCGGGTGGATCTGCAGGTCGTACACCGGTACGCTGGGCAGGCCGGCGGCGAACTTCGTCCACGACGCGCCTCGATCGACCGACGCGTAGACGCTGAGCGACGAGCCCACGTACAGCACATCGGGGGTCGTGGGATCTTCGCGCACCACGTGCAGGAAGTCCGCGTTGCCGTCGGCAGGCAGGTTGTTCGCGAGGCTCGTGAACGTCCGGCCGCCATCCTTCGACATGAACAGGTACGGCGTGAAGTCGCCGTTGCGGTGATTGTCGAACGCGACGTACACCACATTGGTGTCGAAGGCCGACGCCTCGATGCGCGTGACGTACACCTCGCCGCCGTTCGGCAGGCCGGGAATGCGCGCCGACAGGTTCTCCCAGGTGGCGCCATCATTGCTGCTCTTCCAGACGTTGCCGTCGTCGGTGCCGGCGTAGAGCAGCCCTGGCTTGGCCGGGCTCTCCTCGAGCGCCACCACCGTGCCGTACGTCTCGGCGCCGGTCGCGTCGAGCGTGATGCCGCCGGTGAGCCGCAGCGCCGTGTCGAGCTTGGCGGTCAGCTGCTTCGACAGGTCGGGCGAGATGATCTGCAGGTCTTCGCCGCGCTTGCTCGACTTCATCACGCGGTTGCCCGCGTAGTAGATGACCGCCGGGTTGTGCGGCGAGATGAAGAACGGCGTGTTCCAGTTGTAGCGAATCGCCAGGTCGGCCGAGTCCTTGGCCTGCTGCTTGCGCAGCGCCGCGATGGCGGCGAGCTGCGGCCTGGTGGCTGGGGTCAACGGGTCGCCGCGCACGACGGCGATGCTGTCCTCCCACTGCTTGTACTTCGCCTGCCACGACGGCTTCTGGAAGGCGTAGCGCTCCCCCGTCTTGAGGTTGAGGCGCGAGGCATTGCCGCCCTGCGATTCGCCGTAGACGATGTTCGGGTCCGTCGGGTCCATGGCGGCGTAGAAGCCGTCACCACCGGAGATGGTGTACCAGTAGCCGAGGCTCGTCTGGTTCACACGACGGCGGCTGGGACCGCACCACGTGCCGTTGTCCTGGGCGCCGCCGCAGATGTTGTACGGCACGTTCATGTCGAACGCGACTTCGTAGAACTGGGCGATGGGCAGGTTCTGCGGCTGCAGGAAGTTGCCTCCCCCATCGTACGTGATGGCAATGCCGCCGTCGTTGGCAAGGAACCAGCGCTGCGGGTCGTTGGGGTCGATCCAGATCCCATGGTCGTCGACGTGCACGTTCTGCGCGGCGTTGCGCGAAGTCCTGCCACCGTCTTCCGAGAGCTGCAGCTCGGTGCTCGAGAAGTACACGCGATTCGGGTTCTTCGGATCGCTGCGGACCTGCGAGTAGTAGAACGGCCGCACGTTGATGTTGTTCATCTGCGCCCACGTCGCGCCGCCGTCGGTGCTCTTGTACAGTCCGTTGTATTTCGGGCTGCGCTGGCCAACGATCGGGCCGGTGGCGTTCTCCGCCGCCTCGATCATCATGTACATGACGTCGGGGTTGGCGAGGTTGATGTCGAGGCTCATGCGCCCCTTGTAGCCGGTGGGGAAGCCGCCGCCCTTCACCTCCGTCCACGTCTCACCGGCGTCGGTGCTCTTCCACAGCGCCGACCCGGGTCCGCCGCTGAACAGCGAGTACGGCGTGCGCCGGCGCTCCCAACTGGTGGCGAAGACCACGTTGGGGTTCTTCGGGTGGATGGCCACATCCACGAAGCCGGCCTTGTCGCTGATGAACTTCACCAGCTTCCACGTCTGCCCGCCATCGGTGGTCTTGTAGAGCCCGCGATCGGGGTTCGAGCGCCAGGCCGCGCCGAGGGCCGCCACGAAGACGACGTTGGGATCGGTGGGGTGCACCACGATGCGGCCGATGTGCTCGGTCTTCTCGAGCCCCGCGGGCTTCCAGGTCAGTCCGCCGTCGGTGCTCTTGAAGATGCCGCCACCGGGCTCGATGGAGTTGCGCGAGTTGGGCTCGCCGGTGCCGGCCCACACCTGCTGGGTATCGCTCGGGGCGATGGCCAAGGCGCCCATGGAGATGACGCGCTTGTCGTCGAAGGTGGGGCGCCAGGTGATGCCGTTGTTGGTGCTCTTCCAGATGCCACCACCTGCCGCGGCCACGAAGACCGTCTTGGAGGGGCTCGGGATGCCGACGACGTCGGAAAGGCGGCCCATGAAATTGGCCGGACCTACGGTGCGCCAGCGCATGCCGGCCACGGTGGCGGAGTCGAGCGGCTGGGCGGTCGCGGGGCCGGCCAGCGCCATGGAACCCGCAGCGACCAGTCCGAGGGCGGCTCTGGCGAACGGGGGCGTACAACGGAAGGGAGTCATGGAGGAGAAATGTGGTGGGATTGCAGCCTGCCGCATGGAAAACGTGCGACCAGGGCCCCACGTTTACCAGATGATTCCAACGCTCGGTATTGCCGCCTTCGATGCGGCCGGTCAGCTGGCCCCCTGGCGCTTCGAGCGCCGCGACGTGGGGCCCCGCGACGTCCAGCTCCAGATTCTCTACTGCGGCATCTGCCACTCGGACCTCCACACGGTGCGCGGCGAGTGGGGCCCCTGCGCCTACCCTCAGGTGCCGGGGCACGAGATTGTGGGCCGGGTGACCGCCGTTGGTGGTGACGTAGCCCGGTGGAAGGTGGGCGATCTGGTTGGTGTAGGATGTATGGTCGATAGCTGTCGCTATTGTGTGCCGTGCAATGACGGCCTTGAGCAGTACTGCGAAAACGGCATGACCGGCACCTACGGCGGCGTGGAGAAGCAAACCGGGCGCCCAACCCAGGGCGGCTACTCCACCGCCATCGTCGTCAACGAGGATTTCGTCCTGCGGATCCCGGACAACCTCGAGCTGGCCGCGGTGGCGCCGCTGCTGTGCGCTGGCATCACCACCTGGTCGCCACTGCGCCAGTGGAAGGTCGGCCCCGGCAGCCGCGTGGGCGTCGTGGGCATCGGCGGGCTGGGGCACATGGCGGTGAAGCTCGCCAACGCCCTCGGGGCGCACGTGGTGGTACTGACCACCTCCCCCGGCAAGGCCGAGGACGCCCGCCGCCTCGGCGCACACGAGGTGGTGGTGTCACGGGACAAGGACGCGATGAAGGCGCTCCGCAACTCGCTGCATCTCATCATCGACACCGTGGGGACGCCCCACGATCTCGAGGCCGAGATGCAGTTGCTCACGCTCGATGGGACGCTGGTGCTCCTGGGTGGCTCCCCCGAGCCGCATCCGGCGCCCGGAGCGTTCACGTTCATCATGAAGCGCCGTCGCCTGGCCGGGTCACTCATCGGCGGCATCGCCGAAACGCAGGAGATGCTGGACTTCTGCGGCCAGCATGGCATCACGGCCGACATCGAACTCATTGCCGCCGCGGCCGTCAACACCGCCTACGAGCGGATGCTCACGTCGGACGTGAAGTTCCGGTTCGTGATCGATCTGGCGACGCTCGGCGAGCCCACCCGCTGACCGTCGGGCCGCGCGGGAGGCCAGCGGCTCGCCTCCCGCGCGCTTGGCATCACGGGACCTGCTGCGGCATTTCGAAGGAGCCCCCGGGCGGCACCAATGCCTTGGTCGTCCACTTGACGCCCTTGCGGTTGACCATGGTCACGGCATCGAGCACGGAGTAGCGGGCATCGATCTGGGCCCAGAGCGGCTCGTTGCGTTCCTTGCCGTGCATCGAGATCAGCAGGATACCGTCCGGCTTGAGAAACTGCTCGTACCGCAGCAGACCGGCCATGAGGTCGTGCAGATAGTAGATGCTTTCGTTGAACACGATCACGTCGAACTGCTCATCGGCCACGAATTCATTCATGTCCGCTACGGCGAACTGGATGGTTTCGGTGGCCTTGCGTGACGCCTTGCGAACGGGTTCCTCGAAGTCGAATCCGAAGTAGCGACCGGCGGCGCCGCGCAATTGCTCCTGGAACACGCCTTCACCGCAGCCGACGTCGAGAACGGCGCCGCCTGGCTTGAGGTACGCGACGTAGCCGGCCAGCACACAGTGGTGGGCCAGCTCATCGAGGTTGCGCAGCCACTCCCACCCCCCCTTGGCGTATTCCGAGTTCCACCGCCGCTCGCGGTCGACGCCCAGCATGCGCCGCACACCACGGGTGAGGCGGGCGCCCAGAGGGAGCGCCGCGGGATCGGTACGAATGGAGTCGACGCGCGTGGTGGAATCGGTGCCGGTCATGGACAGACGTGGTGAAGGTGACGGACAGGTGAAGCCGACCCGGCTCAGGCCAGCGACGGCGTGGCATACAATTTGGCCAGCTTGGCGACCAGCGCCCATGGTGCCAGCCGCCCGCCGACGCTCATGCGGCCGAGCCGCAGGGGGTTGGTGCGCCGGGTATTCGCCCAGCGCTTGAGGGTGCAGGCCCCGCGATAGCCCGCCGCGGCCACATGCGAAAGCGTAAGGCGGTCATGGGTTCCGTACGGGTAGGCGAGGCTCTCGCAGGGTGCGCCAAGCGCCTGCTCGAGATCCTCGCGCGCACCGACCAGCTCCTCGCGGAGGCAGTCTGCGGGGAGTCCCCGCAGGCGGCGGTGGTGCCGCGTGTGGGCACCGACCTCGTGGCCATCGACGAGCAGCCCCCGCAACGCGCCGGCGTCAAGGATGGTGGCGCGCGGCGCCTCCGGGTCCCATGCGTTCGTCCCCCCGAGATACGCGCTCACGGCGAACACCGTCGCTGGCCAGCCGTGGGCCGCCAGCGCCGGCAGGCCGTGCGTGACCACGCTGCCGTATGCGTCATCGAAGGTGACCGCGATGGCGCGCGGCGGCAGGGAGCCACAGCCCTGCTGCCACTCCAGCACGTCGCGCACGGTGACGCCCCGAAAACCGAGGCTGGCCAGCACCGCGAGATGCCGGCGGAAGAGCGACGGGCTCACGAAGTTGGTGTCGTCGGGTGTGCTGGCCGGCGGCGCTTCGATGCGGTGATAGCAGAGGATGGGGACGCGCACGGCCTGAGACCCGCCCCTACGAGTGGGCGGAATCGAACGCAGGCTCGACGGCGATCCGCTCGGGCACGGCGGTCCGGGCCGCGTCGCGCACCGCCGAGTCCACCGAGGCCGTCGGCTCGGCCGCCCGCTCCCGGCGCTGCCGGTCCCATATCAGGGCGTACTTTGCAAAGCACCCCCACGCGTGCACCGCGGCGAACACAAAGCCGCGCGTCCCCTCGCGCCACATGCCCTGCAGCGCCCACAGCTTGACGAACTTCCAGAGGGGGCGCCCGGCCAGCTGCCGCAGCGAGATCCGACGCTGCGCGGTCCGCTGGTCGTCGGCTCCCCACGCCGCGTAGCGGTGGCACTTCTCCAGCTGGTGGAGCAGGTCACGGTAGGACTCGTGTTCGAGCCGGCCATCGAGGGTCCCGACGGAGCCGGAGACCAGCAGACGCTCATGCACCCGCTGCTCCGTCCACCGGCACGACGGGCGATAGAGCCGGACATGCCAATCACGCCCCCAGCTCCCCCGTTCATAGGGCGCGCCAAGGTAGCGGTTGCGGAGCTGGATACGATAAGCATCCGCGGTCGGGCGGCGCACCGCGACCACGATGGCATCGCGCAATGCGGGCAATACCCGTTCGTCCGCATCGATGGACAACACCCACGGCGTGGTGGCCAGCGCGATCGCCGCGTTCTTCTGGGCACCGATACTCTGCCCGACACATTGGATCACCTGTGCCCCCCATGCCCGCGCCAGCGCCACCGTACCGTCGGTGGAGCCGGCATCCGCCACGATGATGGACTCAGCCCACTGCACCGACGCGAGGCACGCCGGAAGGCGATCGACCTCGTTCAGCGTGGGGATGACCACCGTCACCGGGGCCAAGGCGTGACGCCCTGCCCGCGGCACGAGGGCGGGGGTGTTGACACGTCGATCCATTGCGCACGTAAATTCGCCAAGTCCGCTGCGGCGATCAAGCGCCGTCGGGATACTTAACGCGCCCTTAGCGTGCTGTCGGCGCGGCCACCCTCGGCCCTTGGAAATCAGGCCATATGTCGCCGGCGTTGTTCGGGGGATGGGTGGTGCCCGCCTCCGTGCTGGTCGTCGAGGACGACGCCTCGCTGCGCGAGACGCTGGCCGACACCTTGGGCACCCTGGGTGGCGAGGTGCATACCGCCGCCACCCTCAGCGAGGCCATTCGAGAGGTCACCAGGCGACCAGTGGAGCTTGTCCTGCTGGATATCGGCCTGCCGGACGGCGATGGGACCGACCTGCTGAAACGCCTGCGCGCAGCGACCGATGTCCCGGTGATCGTCCTCTCGGGGCGCACCGATGAAGAGGACAAGATCGCCATTCTCGACGCTGGCGCCGACGATTTCCTCATCAAACCCTGCAGCGCCGCCGAGTTGCTGGCGCGCGTGCGAGGGCTCATGCGCCGAGTCGCGTCGGCAGCCGTGGGCAAGCGCTGGGCGCGCGTGGAGCTCGCGGGCGTGGTCATCGACCTGGTCGCGCAGCAGGTGGTGCGCCATGGCCTGCCACAGCGCCTCACGCCGACCGAATGGGGGCTGTTGCGGGCGCTGGTGCTGCATGCCGGCCGGCCCCTCTCCACCCGGCAGCTGTGGGACCTCGTGTGGGACCGGGAGTTCGGCGACTTCGCCACTCATGTCCGCGTGCACATCACGCATCTGCGCCGCAAGGTGGAGCCCGACCCCTCGATGCCGCGCCTGATCGTGACGGAACCGGGCGTCGGCTATCGGTTCGTCGAGCCGGCGTGAGTCGGCGCAACCTGCGGATCTGGCTCGTCTGGCTCTCGCTGTACGTGGGCACGACGATCTTCTGGGTGGGTATTTCGCAGCGCCCCGACGTTCGCGTGTCGCACGGCGTGATCATGTACCTGCTCCTGATCATCGGCGCGAGCCGACAGGGCGGCCGGACGCTGTCGGCGGCCTTGGTGCTGCTGGGCTACCTGGCGGTCGACTATCTCTTCGTGCCACCGCGGCTCTCCTTCGGTGGGGCGAGCCAACTCGACTGGGTCGTCCTGATCGGTTTTGCGCTGACCGGCCTGCTGATCTCCGGCATGTTCGACCAGCTGCGTCGCGCGGCACGCCTTGAGGTCGAGCGCGGCATGGAGATCGAGCGCCTGGGCGCGGAACGTGTGCGACTCGAGCGCGAGGCGGCCACGGCGCGCGCGTTGAGCGACGCTGGACGCCTCAAGAACGCGCTGCTCAGCTCCATCGCACACGATCTCCGGTCACCGGTGTCGACGCTGGCCCTCCTTTCCGACCCCGTCGCCGGTTTCCCCCCGGACACCGCGCTGCGACGGGTCGCCGAGGAAGCGCGCCGCCTCGCCGCCTATCTGGGAACGTTGCAGCGGGTCGCCACCGAAGACGGCGCCTTCGTATTGCGCCGGGAGGCGGTCGACGCGAACGCCTTGATCCAGGTGGCACTCCGCACCTCGCAGGCCCGACTCACCCAGCACACGGTGAGGGTGGCCGCGCCGGAACCGGCATCGCGCGTGGAGGGAGACTTCACGCTGTGCGCCAGCATCCTCGGCAACCTGTTGCAGAACGCGTCCCGGTATTCGCCCACCTCGGCGCCCATCGACATCGGGACCGTGGAGATCGGCGATGCCGTCGAGATCATCGTGGCCGACCGGGGCCCCGGCATTGCCGAGGCGGACACGGGGCGCCTCTTCTCCCCGCTGCCGAGTGGCGCCCCGGCATTCGGCACCCCTGACGGCGACGCCCGTCTGGGCGTGGGACTGGCCATCGCCCGCACGTTCGCGCGCGCCCAGCAGGGTGACGTGTGCTACCGGGCGCGCGCGGGCGGCGGTTCGGAGTTCGTGCTGCGCCTACCGCGCGCCAGCGACACCCTCACTTCACGCAATCCGACAGGAGTCGCCGCCGAGCCTGCTCCGGCGTCCTGACGTCGTCGTAGAACTCGCCGAAGTACGCGAGGGTTCGCTTGACCGTGGCTGGGGCGATGAGGGTGCCCACGGTGTCGGTGTACAGCGCCTCGATGGCGGCGCGCCTGGCGCGGAACAGGTCAAACGCCGCCGGATACGCGTCGGCGTGGGCACAGTAGCCGCGGAACAGGCGTGTACGCACATCCCTGATGGGCAACGAGGGATCGACCCCGGCGTAGTTCGCGTCGATGACACCGGCGAAATCGAAGTCGTAGGGCACCGGCACGTTGCGGCCATTGGGGAACCCGATGATCTCCCCGTTGTGCAGGCCGCTGAACGACACGTCGGTGTTCGCGATGAAGTAGAGATACGTGAAAGTCAGCGCCGACTGCGCGGGATCGAGATCGTCCGCCGCCGCCCCCTTGCGGGCGACGATCGTTCCGCCGAGGCGCGCGGCGACCTGTGCCGGATCTTCGATGAGGAACGACCAGCGCGTGGTCTCCACCTTGCCCGTCGCGCTGTCGGCGTAGCTGATGCGCAGCACACGCACCTTGTGCGACATGTCGGTGAGCTGGCGGTAGATGCGATAGAGCTGCGCCTCCTGCAGCACGTACTGCTCGTAGCTGTCGAGGTTGCGGCAGTAGCTCACCAGCTTGGGTTCGTCGAGGTTGGCGAACAGGGAGCCGTCGGCGATCTTGTCGCCCACCTTGAGCCGCAGAGGCGGGAAGTCACAGTGCTTGAGCCGCCAGATGCCGCGCGTCTTCACGCGAACGGGCACGGTGACCGCCTTGCCATCGGCATCGGTGTACCGGATACTGGCGGCACGCCACGGCACGTCGGCGTTCTTGTCGCGCTTGATCTGCTTCACGTTCAGCGTGAGCGTGATCTCGAGGGGCGCCTCGCTGCGGAACAGGCGCGGATTCGGCGCCTTCTTCGGCTTGGTGACCGTATCGCCGCTGTCCGCCTTGGCGACCTTGGGCTTCGGAGCCCTGGGCGATTTCGACGTATCCTGCGCCGGGGCCACGGCCGCCCAGGCGGCGCACAGGATGACGGACCGTAGGATTGGGGAGAGTGCCCGCATGATCATTCCTCGCGCGTCCGGCAGACGGCGGTTGGTGACGTGACGTCCGTGGATCTCAGACCAATTCGGCCGAAGTCAACTGGGAGGCCCCGGCTGCTCGCACCAGAGTGAGCAGCTCGTCGGGGCCGGTCTTCTTGCGCAGCTGAATCCGGTACTCGATCACGGCGCCGTCGTCCCCGGTGTCAAGGCTGCCGAAGCGCCACTGCCTCGTGAACTCGGAGAGGCGAGGCTCCAGCACACGGCGCAGTGCCGTGGGGTCGGCCGTTTGCAGGCGCAGCGTGCGTTCCACGACCACCGCGGGCATCTCGGTCGTCATGTTGTTCGCCTTCGCACGCCGCCAGGCCCGTTCGGCCAGCCCTTCAAGTTGCTCATTGCTCATGTTGCGCAGCACCTCCTCATCCATGCGGGCGACAAAGGTGCCGGTCCGCGACAGCTGCTTGGCCCGCTGGAGCTTGCGCTCGGCAATCCGTCCATCGAGCTCCATCGGGGAGCTGCCGAAATCCGTGTACCACATCGCCAGCGCCAGGGCATTGAAACCGATCGACAGCACCGTCGCCACGGGCAGGTTCACCGCCGAGGCGAGACCGATGGCGGTGGCCAGAAACACGTACACGGCGTCCTTGCTGTCGTCGAGCGAATTGCGGAAGCGCACCGCGGCCACGATGCCCGCCAGGCTGAACGCCAGCGCTACCGAGTACTTCACGAGCAGCACGACCCCCGAGACCACGGTCGGCAGCACGACCAGCAGCTGCACGACCGACTGCTGGTAGCCGCGCTTGGCGCGCGTGAGCAGGTACACCCACGCCACCGGCAACGACAGCAGCGCGGCCGCCGACATGGCCACGGCGACGGTCACGGCGAGCGTGATCTCGTCGAGGGCCGCAGCCGCCGGCTGTTCGCCGAGATCGGCCCCGAGCCCCAGCAACGCTTCCAGCGAGGCCGGCATGGGCGTGGCATCGTGGGGGAGCAGATGCCAGCCGAGGGTGGCGCCGATGACCAGCACGGCGTAGTAGAGCACACAGCGCACGACGACCCGGGTACCGGGAGCGGAACGCCAACTTCCAGCTGTCACTCGCGGGGGCTCCGTCGCGGACACGTGTCGAAGAGAAGATGCGGTTGCGGGGATTATCGTGTCCGCGCTGCCGCGGCGCCATGGGCATCGGCGTTTGCACACAATGGGACCCTGCATCGCCGGCCGGGGTTGTATCGGTGAGCGCAGGGCGTCGTCTTGCCACGCCGGGTTCCCCCTCGCACATTCGCCGGATGTCGCGCCCCCCGTTCGTCGTGCCGCTGGTCCTGTCCGCCGTGTGCCTCGCCGGCGCGTTCCGTCCGTCGATGCCGCCACCGCGCGCCCCGGCCACGCCGACGGCGACGCCAAGGGCCGCCCGGGCCATTCAGACCCAGCCCAGGCTGGTCGTCTTGATCACCATCGACCAGTTCCGGGCCGACTACCTCGACCGGTTCGGGCATCAACTGACAGGCGGCATCGCCCGGCTGGCCCGTACCGGGGCACACTTCACCAACGCGCACCACGACCACGCCATCACCGAGACGGCCCCCGGGCACGCCACGCTGCTGTCGGGGCGCTTTCCACGCTCGACCGGCATCATGATGAATGCCGTGGGCGTCGACGATGAGGACGCGCCGCTCGTGGCCGGCGGCTACGGCGCCGGCGCCTCTCCGCGCCGTTTCCAGGGCACCACGCTCGTGGACTGGATGAGGGCCGCCGACGGGCGCACACGCGCCCTGTCAGTCTCGATGAAGGAACGGGGCGCCATCCTGCCGATCGGCCGCTCGAAGAGCGACGTCTACTGGTACTCCATCGACGGGCGCTTCCTCACCAGCACGTACTACCGCAAGGACCTGCCGGCGTGGGTGCAGGACTTCAACGCCCGGCAGATGGTGGCCGAGTACGCGGGCCGCACGTGGGACCTGCTGCTCCCCGATAGCGCCTACACCGAGAAGGACAGCGTCGCCATCGAGATGGCCGGCCGCAACGTGACCTTTCCGCACCGGCTCACCGACGACGTGATCGACGCCGGGAGCGCGATCCGCATCACGCCGTTCATGGACGATCTCGTACTGGCGTTCGCACTTCACGGCGTCACTTCGCTGGGCCTCGGTACGGGCCCGCAGACCGATCTGCTCGCGGTGTCGCTGTCGGCCACGGATGTCATCGGGCACAACTATGGCCCCGATTCGCGGGAGATGCACGACCAGGTGCTGCGCATCGATCGCGCCATCGGCCGCTTCCTCGATTCGCTCGCCGTGCTGCGCGACCCGCGCCGCATCACCGTGGTGCTCACCTCCGACCACGGGGTGGGCACCATCCCCGAACTCGCGCCCGACAGCATGCGGCCGCCACCGCGCCGCGTCTCGCTGCAGGCGCTCGTCCCGGCGCTGCGCGCCCAACTGCGCGGCGCGAAGGTGGACACGTTCGCACTCGGGCTCGACGTGCAGACGTTGCTGTCGAACCGCCGCGCCTTCCGCAAGCCGGCCCAGCTCGATTCGACGGTGCAGGGATTCGCCGCTCTGGCGCGACTGGTGCCCGGCGTGGCCCGCGCCGATCGCTTCGCCCAGTTGCTTGGCGATACGCTTACCGACGAGATCGCGCGCCGCTGGGCACACCAGTTTCCCGCCACGTCCAACGTGGAGCTCGTGTTCACGCTCGATCCACTGAGCACGTGGGGGGGCAACGTGGCGTCGCACGGCTCGCCGTATGCCTACGACTCGCATGTGCCGCTCATCTTTGCAGGGGCCGGCGTTACCGCGGGCAAGCACCCACAGTTCGTGCGTACGGTGGATCTCGCGCCCACGCTTGCCAGCCTGCTGGGCGTGAAGGCGCTCGAGCCCATCGACGGCGTGCCACTGCCGGTAAACCGGTAGCGCCACAGGACCTTGCCCCCACATCGCGCCGCGTCTCTGCACCACGCGACATGCTCGGACCCCGGGGGGATCGCCGCCTGCCGCTCGGCGGGCGGGATGGTGGCCTGCGCCGCGGGATCATCGCACAGCCGCCGTATGACCGTCGACATGGTGCCGTTCCCGACATGACGGAAACAGGCCACCGGCCCGGGCCTGTCCCCGCCGGCCAGCTCGCTTGGGTAGATGATGCGGTGCCCACCGCGTGGCGCAGTGCCGTCGCGGAGGCAATCACGGCCCGCGCCCACACCCTGGTGCACACCCTCCCGTGCCTGGTGTGGCGCCATGCGGAGCGCCATCGGGATACGCCGTGCGTGGAGACGAAGGCAGGAGCGTACGCAGGAGCGTACGCAGGAGCGTACGTAGGAGCGTCAGCATGAGCGTCGGCTTGAGCATCGAGGCCTGGCTCGCTGAGGCCCGGGGCCGCGGCACGACCTTGCCTGAAGCGCTCGCCACCTTCGACCAACTCCCGTCCGTCTCGTGCGACGAGATGATCGGCCACTGGCGTGGCGGTGGCCTGCCCACCGGGCACCCCATGGATGGCATGCTCGAGGCATACGACTGGCACGGGAAGTCGTTCCTCGATGTGGAGACGGTGCACCCGCTGGTGTTCCGCAGCGCACACGGCCACCGGATCGCCATCGATCCGCGGCGCGTGCCGCTGGTCCTGGCGCCATACCGTGCGGTGTGGGCGCACCCGGTATCCCGGGCGCTCTTCCGCGTGGGCATCCCGCTGTTGCGCACCGCGACGCCGCGGGCCCGCTTGCGCGCCGTGGCCTGTCGCGGCGTGGTAACGGCCACCATGCTCTACGATCACCTGCCCATCGCCGACAGCTTCAGGCGGGTGAATGCCGACACGGTGCTGGGGCTCATGGACCAGCGGGGAGCCGCGCCGTTCTTCTTTGTGCTGGAGCGGGAGGCATGACATGGCAGCGGCATCGTTTCCGGGGCCCGCGCGTCACGCCCGCTTCCGCGAACGTGTGCCTGCCGCCGCTCCCGGGGCCGCGCTGGTGTAGGCAGGCGAGACGTTGTGCGGTGACTCCCGCTCGCACTCGCGGAGCGCAAACGGGCTGTATAGCAGGCGCTGCAGCAGGCGCTGCAGCAGGCGCTGCAGCAGGCGCTGACTCCGATCACCGACGCCGTCGTGGCGGCCTTTCCGCACCTCGCGCTTCCTCCCGCGGCGCCCGATCCGCGACAGGAGGCGCTCGTCACCCACCGTGTGCCGATGCGGCAGGCGGCGATCGACTCCTGCGACAGCGGCCGCGCCGCACCGGATTCGCTCGCCGCGGTGCAACAGGCGATGGCGAACTTCGACGAGACCACGGGGGCGTGGTGCTGGCTCGGTCACGAGGTGCTGCGCCTGCTGGCGATAATGCGCGAGCGCTATGTGCCTGTCAGTGTGGTGCTCAGCCGGCACGACGGCATGAGCGACGGGTGGCCGCGGGCGACACACGACCTGCCTGTCCAGGTCGTCGTGCTCGCGACCTGCCACCCACCGCGCCCTGCGCGCCCGTCGCTCGGACCGGCCCCTCACGCATGCGCGCTCCACCAGGGCGCGATTCGTCGTGACTTCACTTGGAAGCCCGCGGCATTCGTCCTCAGCGACTCCGGGTGGGCCGGCAACGGAGCCGGACCCCTCGCCTACCGTGTGACCACGCCGTGTCGGGGAGACAGCATCCCCGTCCGCGCCACATCCCGTTGTCTGCCACCACCTCCCTCGCATGCGTCTCGCCCGTTGGCTCACCGGCGGTTTCCTGCTGCTCGTTCTGTTCGCCCTGGCCTGGTCGGCCGCCGTCGTCCCCGACCGGACGGTGGCCGAGCTGTCGCCGAGGTGGGCCGCGCCGCCGTCGACGTTTCGGCCGGTCGCCGGCCTGACCGTGCACCTGCGCGACGAGGGGCCGCGGACCGACCGCGTGCCGATCGTGCTGCTGCACGGCACGTCGGCAAGCCTGCATACGTGGGACGGGTGGGCGTCGGCGCTGCGCGGCACGCGCCGCGTGATTCGCGCCGACCTGCCGGGCTTTGGGCTCACCGGCTCCTTCCCCACCGACGACTACCGCATCGCGCGTTACGCCGAGTTCGTGGTCGCGCTGCTCGACTCGCTGCAGGTGCCGCGTGCCGACCTGGCCGGCAACTCGCTGGGCGGCGAGATCGCGTGGGAAGTGGCCGCCCGCACCCCGGCGCGTGTGCGCCGACTCGTGCTGGTCGACCCGGCGGGATTTCCTTTCGAGTCTACGTCGGTGCCGCTGGGCTTCCGTCTGGCGCGTCAGCCGGCGCTCACGTGGCTCACGTCGCGCCTGTTGCCGCGCGGCGTGGTGGAGTCGAGTGTGCGCGACGTGTACGGCGACCCCGCGCTTGTGACCGATTCCCTCGTGGACCGCTACTACGACCTCGCGTTGCGCGAGGGGAATCGCCGCACGTTACCACTCCGTTTCGCGCAGGCCGCGCCGGGCGCCGACACCGCGCTGCTGGCGGCGGTGACCGCCCCGACGCTGATCCTCTGGGGTGGCAAGGACCGCCTCATTCCGCCGTCGACCGCCGCACGCTTCCGGCGCCTGCTGCCGGCCGCTGCGCTGATCGTGTACCCCGACCTCGGCCACGTCCCGCACGAAGAGGATCCCGCACGCACGGTGCGCGACGCGGCGGCCTTCCTCGGGCGGCCGTAACGGGGCGTCGCCCATTCGTCGCGGCGCCGTTGAAGCGGCGGCACTGGCACGCGTTACCGCCCCGCGTTGGCCCGCACCGTGAGCGCGCCGAGTCGCTCGCCGGCGGCGCGCAGGGTCTCCTCGCGCTTGGCGAAGTGGAAGCGGATCAGATGGTGGACGGGCTCGCGGAAAAAGCTCGATCCGGGCACGCCGGCCACCCCCACGTCCTTGATCAGCCACTCGCTGGCGGCAGTGTCGTTCGCGAACCCGAGGCCGCTGATGTCGACCATCACGTAGTAGGCCCCCTGCGGTTCGGTGAACGGCAGCCCCGTGGTGCGCAGGATATCGAGGAAGAGTTCGCGCTTGGCCGTGTAGAGCGCGGTGAGGCCGTGGTAGTACGAATCCGGCAGCTCGAGGGCGCCCACGGCCGCCTCCTGCAGCGGCGCCGCCGCGCCCACGGTGAGAAAGTCGTGCACCTTGCGCGCCTGCGCGATCACCGACGCCGGCGCATGCACGTACCCCAGGCGCCACCCCGTGATGGAGTACGTCTTGGAGAGCGAGTTGCAGGTGATCGTGCGCTCGAACGCGCCCGGCAGCGTGTTCATGTACACGTGCTCGTTCGGCGCATAGATGATGTGCTCGTACGGCTCGTCGGATATGATCCACGTGTCGTACTGTTCGGCGTAGCGCAGGATGGTGAGCAGCTCCTCGCGCGTGAACACCTTGCCGCTGGGGTTCGACGGATTGCAGAGCACGATCGCCTTGGGGTGCTGCGCGAAGGCCCGCTTGAGATCGTCCTCATCGAAGCCGAAGCCGGGCGGGTGCAGCGGCACGTAAATCGGCTCGGCGCCGGAGAGAATCGCGTCGGCGGCGTAGTTCTCGTAGAAGGGCGAGAAGACGATGACCTTGTCACCCGGGTTGCAGGCCGTCATCATCGCCACCATCATCGCCTCGGTGCTGCCGCAGGTGACCACGAGGTGCTGATCGGGGTCGACGTCGAGCCCCGTGAAGCGGGCGATCTTGCGCGCGAGCGCCTGCCGGAAGCGGGGGGCGCCCCAGGTGACCGCGTACTGGTGGAACGGGCCGCGGGTGGCACGTTCGAGCCCGGCTAGCAGCTCTTCGGGCGGGTCGAAGTCGGGGAAGCCCTGCGACAGGTTGATGGCGCCGTACTGGTTCGCGAGGCGGGTGGTGCCCCGGATGACGGACTCCGAGAAGACGGCGAGACGTTCGGCGGTAGTCGGCATGGGCGGGAGACTACCGCCCGGTTCCGCGTCGCGCCATGTCGACGTAGCGTTGCGCCATGCCTACCCGTGCCATCTGGCTGATCAGCGGATCGGGGCTGGTCCCGTTCCTCGTGTGCCTTGCGCTGGCCTACGGCGTGCCCGACCTGCGGGTCGCGGCCGTGCGTACCTTTCTCGTGTACTCGGCGCTCACGCTCACTTTTCTGGGCGGGGCGCGGTGGGGCGCGGAGCTGGTGCGGGCGCCGCAAGCCCCCGATCTCGTGCGCCTGGTGGCGGCCGCCGGGCCATCAGTGCTGGGGCTGTTTGCCCTGTTGCCGCAGACGCCCCCCCGCGTGGCCATCGGGCTGCTGCTGCTGTGCAGCGGCGCCCAACTGGTGTGGGACGTGGCCGGCACCCGCCGCGGCCTGCTGCCGGCCTGGAACGGGCGGGTGCGTACCGTGATGACCGCGCTGGGGACGCTCTGCACGCTGGCACTGTGGCCGGTGGTGAGCTGAGTCCGGCAACGCCGCCTCAGCCGGCTCCCGCACCGACCTCCGGTTCGCCCTGACGCCCCTGTGTTCGGCGGCGCAGGTGGAGCGCGGCAAGCATCAGTCCGGCGAGGGTCGCATCGATGGCCCCGAACGCAACCGCCGCCGCGGCGGCCTTGGGGTGCGGATGCCGCTGCCTCAGGCCGTAGGCGCCGCCCAGCGCCGCGAAGCCCATCGCCGCCACCAGCAATCGGTGGCCCTGCCCGCGAGGCTGACGTGGCAGGGCCCGGGCGCGCTGCGCCCGCCAGCGCCAGAGCAGCCGATGCCGCGCGATATACTGCCACAGGACGGCCGTCACGATGGCCAGTCCGATGGTGAGCCAGAGCTGCAGGGCGTCGTGCAGCGGGACCTCGCCTCCCGGGTGCGGTACGGGCGTGCGCAGGAAGGGCAGCCACGGCACCAGCCACCCCGAGTGATTGCCGTGGGTGATACCGTCGAGCACCACGTGCGAGGCGCCACCGATCACCGCTGAGATGCAGACGGTCAGCCATTCCGCGGATGACCGCGGCGGGGCCATGGCCGCGAGGTCGTGCAGGCGCAGCGTCGGATGATCGCGCAGGTAGGGCAGCAGGGCCGGCAGCAGGACCGCCGTCAGGAGCCAGTGCAGCAGCACCGTCACCGGCAGCGTGAACCAGAGCTGGGCGTGCAGCGTGTGGCTGAAGAGCCAGTCGTCCGACATGCGGGCGATGAACTCGAGGTCCGGCGCCATGCTGCCGATGCACAGCGCGAGGCCCGAAAAACGGTGCGGCCATCGGAGCTTGAGCGGCAGCACGAGTGCCTGGTGCGACAGCAGCGTGGCTGGCATGCAGATCGGGCAGAAGGAGCCGGCGGGGCTTCGGCGATCGCCCCGCAGTCTCGCGGCCCGGGGCAACGATCCGCCGACGGTTGCGTCGCGGGGGGCGATCGGTCCGGCAACGGCTGCGTGACGGCGCTCGCGTGTGCCGTGGATGGCCGCTGGCTCGTCCTGCCATCGACCATCGGCGTGTGCCCGGGACGAAACAGTCGTCCGGGCCGGCCACCTGACCCTTGTGCCTCTCCCGTAACAGCGTGCCCCAACTCGACAAGCTCCTGTCGCGCCTCGACATCGGCGCTGCCTCCCAGATCCTGCTCGACGCCGATGCGCCGATCCGCTGCGTGACCCCGAACGGCGAGCAGCCGATCGGCACGCAGGTGCTCACGCAGGGGCAGGTGCTGACGCTGATCAACGAGCTCGCCGGCCCCGACGACAAGCCCAATGTGGCCAAGGCGACCGGCATCCGGTTCCTGTATCGCTGGAACGACAAGAACTGGCTGGTGCAGCAGGAGGCCGAGGCCTCGTCGTTGCGGATCCGCATCCGGCAGTGGGTGGACAAGGCGGCGCCGGCCGATCCGGGCGTCCCCGAAGGCTCGCGTCACCTGCGCCGTCGGGCCACCGACAAGCCCCTGGGGTCGTTCGAGACCCACGATGCGGCCCGCCAGGCCATGGAGCGGCTTCTGCGCGAGCAGGTCCGCCGAGGTGCGGCCGACCTGCATCTGCGGGTCGGCGAACCGCCCATCGTCCGACTGGGAGGCGATCTCCTGCGCCTCCCTGACGAGCCGGTTCTCGACGACCCGACCATGTCGGGGATGCTCTGGTCGATCATGCCGGACAAGAACAAGGCCGAATTCGATGCCAGCTGGGACACCGACTTCGCCTACGAAATTCGGGGACTCTCGCGCTTCCGCGTGAACGTGCTACGCGACCGGAACGGCATGGCCTCGGTCATTCGTACCATTGCCAGCGAGACGGTCACCGTCGAGCAGATGGGCATCACCCCCGAGGTGCAGCAGCTCTGCCAGCTCACCAAGGGGCTCGTGCTGGTGACCGGCCCCACCGGCTCGGGCAAGTCGACGACACTGTGCGCGCTGGTGGACCTCATCAACCGTACCCGGTCCGATCACATCATCACGATCGAAGACCCGATCGAGTTCGTCCACCAGAGCAAGAAGTGCCTCATCACCCAGCGGCAGGTGGGGCAGCACACCCAGTCGTTCAAGAGCGCGCTGCGGGCGGCGCTGCGCGAAGACCCCGACATCGTGCTGGTCGGCGAGTTGCGCGACCTCGAGACCATCGCCATTGCACTCGAGACCGCCGAGACGGGGCACCTGGTGTTCGGTACGCTGCACACGAGCACGGCGGCCGGTACCGTCAACCGGATCGTGGACCAGTTCCCGGCCGACCGACAGGAGCAGATCCGGATCATGCTCTCCGAGTCGCTCAAGGGCGTGGTGTCGCAGACCTTGTGCAAGAAGATCGGCGGTGGCCGGGTGGCGGCGCGGGAGATCCTGCTGGTGAACAAGGCCGTCAGCTCGCTCATCCGCGAGGGGAAGACGGTGCAGATCCCGAACATCATCCAGACCCAGAAGAAGCTGGGCATGGAAACGCTCAACGACGCGCTCCTCGGCCTGGTGAAGAGCAAGACCATCGAGGCCGGGGAGGCGTATGTGAAGGCGGTGGAGAAGAAGGAGATGGCGACCAAGCTGCGGGCGCTGGGGCACAACCTGGACGGGTTGGCGGGCGAGGAGTAGCGGCGCCGAGCGAACCCGCCCCCTAATTTGGGGGCGTGTCGCTCACGCCCCCTTTCCTGCTGCTCGACCGGTACGACGTCTCGGCACAAATCGGCCGTGGCGGGCATGCCATTGTGTATCGGGCACATGACCGGGTGTTCGACCGGGCGGTAGCCATCAAGCTGCTGCGCGACGATGCGCTGTCGCCCGATGTGCTGGCGCGTTTCCGTCAGGAGATCCAGGTCACGGCGCGGCTGGAGCACGCGCACATCCTGCATGTGTACGACACCGGCACATTCGAGGGGCTGCCCTTCGTCGTGATGGAGCTGGCGTCGGGGCAGACGCTGGCCGATCGGCTCGCCCGCGAGGGGCCGCTGCCGGTGGCCGATGCGTTGCAGATCACGCGCGACGTGGGGCTGGCGCTGGCCCACGCGCACGCGCGCGGGATCGTGCACCGCGACGTGAAGCCCGAGAACATCCTGCTGGGCTCGGGCGGTGCGATGCTCGCCGACTTCGGGGTGGCGCGAGTCACGGCCGACCAGGCGGTGCAGCGCCTCACCTCCACCGGCATGGCGGTGGGCACGTTGCAGTACATGAGCCCCGAGCAGCTGTGCGCCGAGCCCCAGATCGACCACCGCAGCGACCAGTACGCGCTGGCGTGTGTGCTGTACGAGATGCTGGCGGGGGTGCGGCCGCATGCGTCGGCCTCGCTGGAGGGACTGCGCATGCTCCGGTTGACCGGACAGCAGGCGCCGGTGTCGTCGCATCGGCCGAGCGTGCCGGCGGAGGTTGAGGACGCGCTGCAGGTGGCGATGGCCGTGGCGCCGGCGGATCGGTTCCGGAGTGTGGAGGCCTTTCTCGCAGCGCTGGGAGTGACGCACACCGGCGACCTGGCCGTGCCGCGAGCACCGGGCAGCAGTGCGAGTCGATCGGGGGCGCGGTCGGGGCGGGGGATGACGCCGGTGCGGGCGGCGGCGGTCGCGACGGGCTCGGCGCGGCGGCGGTGGGGACTCGGGCTGGGGCTGGTGGGGGTGACGGCCGCCGCGGCCCTAAAGTGGCGAGCGGTGCCTGCGGAGAACCGTGACGAGCTCGCCCTCAGCGCGCCTGACGCCAACACGCTCACCGTGGCACTGGCGCCGGTGGCGAGCGAGACGGATTCTCTGGCGGCAGCGTTGCAGCGTGCGGTGAACCAGGAGTTGCAAGCGTGGCCCGGAGTTCGTGTGCAGGTGAGCTCGGCGGATGACGGCGTACGTATCACGCCATCGGCCGTCGTCATTGCAGACCGCGTGCAGTTGCGTCTCGACGTGCGTGCGGACTCGGCGCGTGTCTGGCGCGTGGTTCGGGAAGCCCCTGTGTCTGCTGCGCAGTGGATGCCCGCAATCGCGGAGATGGTGCGCGAGGCCCTTGCGGGTCGACCCGCGAGCGAGGTCCCCGGGCTCGACCTCCTGACCGAGCGATCGCTCCCGGCACTACGAGACTACGCACGTGGCGTCGCGCTTCTGCGCGACCTTGGCGCGCTCGATTCGGCGGCCCAGGCGTTCCGTCGATCACGCGATACGGTGCAGGCGTTTGCACCTGCCGCCCTCTGGGCGGCGCAAAGCGCGGCGTGGGCTGCGCCCGGCAACCCGGACGACTGGCGCGCTGACGCTGAAGATGCGGTGCGCATCGGGACGCTGCGCGGGGTCGACTCGCTGCTCGCCGTGGCGCTTCAATCTCTGGCAGCCAAGGCCTATCCGGAGGCATGCGCCGCCTACCGGGGCGCAGTGGCGCAGGATCGCACCCGCTTCGCCGGATGGCTCGGTCTCGGCGACTGCCTGCGTCTCGACTTGCAGGTCGAAGGGCCCGAGGCACGCCGCTACTTCCGCAGCAGCCATTGGGAGGCCGCACAGGCGTATCTGATGGCGG
>JBEILM010000043.1:0-29465 GCA_040379205.1 Gemmatimonas sp. | reverse complement strand
GGTGGCGTTCGAAGACCCCAACAGCCGCGAACGGGTGCGGGTGGGGCTGGCCCTCTCGCGTACCGCGGGCCACCTGTTCGAGGTGCGCCTCACGGCGAGCGGCGGCACGGCGGCGCGTGATCCCTACGTGACCGTGCGCGGCCGCGCGGTGGTGGTGGGATGGAGCGACCTTGCCACGCCCACCGCCGCTCCGAGCTTCAAGATCCGGCGGGCCGTCATCGAGTGACCGGCTGCCGTCCACCGCTTCACCCTCGCCTCTCATGCATCTCCTCGGTGCCCATTGCATCGACACCGGCGGCATTCCCATGGCGGCGCGGCGCGCCGGCCGGGCGGGCATGCAGGCCCTCCAGATCTTCAGCGCGATTCCCAAGTACTACAACGACAAAGTCGGGGTGAAGCCCGACCGGCTCGCGCGCTTCCGGGAGGCGCTCGCCGAGGCGGATATTCGCCCCGAGCATGTCATCGTGCACGCCGCCTACGTGCTCAACTGCGCCACACCCGACGCCGAGAAGTGGGAGCGGGCGGCGGCAGGACTCGCGAAGGAGTTCGAGCGGTCCACGACGCTGGGGGTGGGCGGTGTCTGCTTTCACCCCGGCGCCGCCACCGATGGCGACCGGGAGGCTGCCTGCGATCGCGTGAGCGAAGCGATGCGGCGTGCCCTGGCGGCCGTGCCTGAGGGTACCACGCGGCTGCTCATCGAGAACACGGCCGGCGCCGGTACCACCGTCGGTCGTACCCCCGACGAGATCGCCCGCATGCTGCACGGCATCCCTGCCGATCAGCGCGCCCGCACCGGGTACGGACTCGACACCTGCCACCTCTTTGCGTCGGGGTTTCCGATCGCCGAGTCGCCGGCTGCCTTGCAGCAGGTGCTCGACGACTTCGAGCAGGCCATCGGAGAGCCGCCGGCGTTCTTCCACCTCAACGACAGCGAAGGGGCCCTCGGCTCGAACAGGGATCGCCACGCCGTGATCGGCGAGGGGCTGATCGGGGCCGCGCCGTTCGGGTGGCTGCTGCACGACCGTCGGGCGCAGGGAATCCCGCTCATCCTCGAGACACCGCAGGCGAACGCCGAGGTCGGCGAAGACGACGACACGCCCGACGCCTGGGATGTGGCGTCGATCGAGGCGTTGCGGGCACTCGCCGCCGCCACGCCGTGATGTCAGCGCCGCGCCGCGCGGTGCGGCGTCGGTGGGTGTGCCTCGTGGCCATCGGGTGCCTCGGCATCGGATGCGCGGCGCGCGACGCACAGGAGCCACCGGCGCCCTCGGTCGGGCGCGACGTGCGCATTCCCGTGGACTCGGTCACGACGCTGGCGGGCACCGTGACGATGCCGGTGGCGTCGCCGGCCACGCCGTCGGAGTCGCAGCCGAAGACGTCGGTGCCTGCGGTGCTGCTGCTCAGCGGGTCGGGACCGCAGGACCGTGAAGGCACCCGGGCCGACCTGCCGGCGTACCAGCCGTGGCGCGAGGTGCGCTCGGCACTGCTCGCGCGCGGCATGGCGGTGCTGCAGTTCGACGAGCGGGGGGTGGGGGCGTCGACCGGACAATTTGCCGGGGCGACCACGGCGGACTTTGCGCGCGATGCCGGCGCTGCGGTCGCCCGTCTGCGCGCGATGCCCGGTATCGACGCGGCGCGGGTGGCCATCGTCGGCCACAGCGAAGGCGCCCTGGAGGCGATGCTTGTGGCCGGCGCCGACCGGCAGGTGGCCGCGCTGGTGCTGCTCGGGGCGCCCGCCCGTCCGGGACGCGAGATCGCGCGGTGGCAGCGGCAGGAACTCGTCGGCCGCGATCTGGCGCGCTGGCCGGCGAGCGAACGTCCGAGGGTGCTCGCCGCGGCGGATGCGGTCGCCGAGTCGCTCGCGGTGCGCGAACCGTGGCTGCGGCAGTGGTTCACGCTCGACCCGCGCGAGGTGGCGCGCTGCGTCCGCGTGCCCATCCTCCTGCTGCACGGCGCTACCGACCGGCAGGTGCCGCCGCAGCATGCCGACGAGCTTGCCGCGGTGCTGCGCGCCAGTGGGGCGCCGCTCGTGCAGGTGCGGCATCTGCCGCGCACGAATCATCTACTGCTGCCCGACGGGGATGGCGATCCGCAGGGGTATGTTCGCCTCCCCGATCAGCGTGTCCGTCGAGCGGTCGTCGAGGCGGTCGCGGAGTTTCTCGGGCAGCAGCTCGGTGTGACGCCAGCCACGGCGGACGGGCGCTCCGCGACGGGAAAACCGGTATTTTCGAGGGAAACCCGACGCTGATGGCGAAAAAAATCGCCGATTTCAGAGGGGAAACGCCAAATCGCCTATTGCGCGGCCAATGGGCGATTGTAGTTTGTGGCCGTCCGCGAAGCGTTCCCAGACTTCGCGCGATCTGTCGAGAGCGAGAGACAAAGCTCGACGCGACCCACCCGGTCACATAATCCCAGGAGACGACATGGCCGCTGCGAAGAAGTCCGCGAAGAAGGCTGCAAAGAAGGCTGCTCCCAAGAAGGCCGCTGCCAAGAAGGCGGCGCCGAAGAAGGCCGCCGTGAAGAAGGCGCCGGCCAAGAAGGCCGCTGCTCCCAAGAAGGCGGCCGCGAAGAAGGCGCCGGCCAAGAAGGCCGCCAAGCGCGCCCCGAACGCCGCGTTCATGAAGCCCCTCACGCCGAGCGCCGAACTGGCCGCGATCGTCGGCGAAAAGGGCCTGCCGCGCACGGAAGTGGTCAAGAAGCTGTGGGCCTACATCAAGAAGCACGGCCTCCAGGACCAGAAGAACAAGCGCCAGATCAACGCCGACGACAAGCTCAAGGCGGTCTTCGGTGGCAAGAAGTCGGTCAGCATGTTCGACATGACCAAGCTCGTCTCGGGCCACCTGTCGTAACCCACGCCGGCTGCCGCCGTATGTTTGAAGGGGCGCGTCCCACCGGACGCGCCCCTTTAGATTTCCCGCTCGCGCCGCCCGGACCCCCATGATCCGGGGCCTCTGCCTCTCCTCCCGTTCTGCCTGTGGCCACGAAGAAGCCCGCGTCCGAACCGTCCGCCGTCTCCGCCCTCCGCAGGGGCAAGGCCCCCGGCCGCTCCTCCGGCAGCACCGGCGCGACGGCCTGGGAAAACATCAAGGCGATCGTCGTCACCGTGGCGATCTTCCTGGTCATCCGGACGTTCCTCATCGAGGCGTACCGCATCCCCTCGGGGAGCATGATCCCGACGCTGCTCGTGGGCGACTGGCTGTTCGTCAACAAGCTGGCCTACGGCCCGCACGTGCCCTTCACCGACATCAACCTGCCGGGGTACGACGAACCCGAGCGCGGCGATGTCGTGGTGTTCGTCTCGCCCAACCAGATCGACCAGCCCGAGGACCCCACGCCGACGCTGGTCAAGCGTCTGGTGGCCGTGGCCGGCGACACGATCTGGATGCGCGGCGGCCTGTTCTACGTGAACGGCATGCCGCAGAAGCAGAGCTTCGAAGCGCAGCAGAATCCGGTGGGAGACGGCGGGTTCTCGCATCCGCTCTTCCAGTGGCAGAAGGCGTTTGAGGTGCGGGGCACCAACGCCGGCGACCCGCCCGCCTCACCGACGCTCGACGACTGGGGGCCGCTCGTGGTGCCGCCGGGCTTCCTCTTCATGCTCGGCGACAACCGCTACGATTCCAAGGACGGCCGCTACTGGGGGCTCGTGCCCCGCGAGAACGTGCGCGGGCGTCCGGTGTTCGTGTACTACTCGTATCGCGCCGATGAGAGCGATCGTCCGCTCCCCTTCCTCACCGACATCCGGTGGGGGCGGATCGGGACGATCATCCGGTGATGCGGCGCCGGTGATGCCCCCGCTCGTTCGTCGCCTTGCGATCGGTGCGCTGTTGGTGATCGCCTCGGCGCCGCCCCTGGCGGCGCAGGACGCAGGGGGGAGGGGCAGTCAGGAAGGAGGGAGCAGCGGGGCGGCGCCTCGCGCCGCCGGCATCGTGCGCACCGACACGCTCTGGTCGCAGTCGCTGGGCACGCGCAAGGCGCTCACCGTGTACCTGCCGCCGTCGTATGCGCAGTCGCCTTCGCGGCGCTATCCCGTGCTGCTCTACCTGCACGGGCTGGGTGGGAACGAACGCAACTGGGTGGACGCCGGGCAGCTGCACCGCACCATGGACTCGTTGGTGGCCGCCGGCGGACCGGAAGCGATCATTGCCATGCCCGATGGCGACGGCAGCTGGTACACCACTTTCGCCTCGCTCCCCGACGTACCGGGGTGTCAGGCCGATACGGTACGCCGCGAGCCGGCGGCGACGTTCTGTGTCCCGTGGCCGCACTACGACGATTATATCGCGCGCGACATCGTCGGGCATCTCGACGCCACCTACCGCACCCGCGCCGATCGGGCCCACCGCGCCATCGCCGGGTTGAGCATGGGCGGCTACGGCGCCGTCACGCTGGCGTTGGCCTACCCCGACGTGTTCGCCGCTGCCGCGAGCCACTCCGGTGTGCTCTCACCGCGCCTGCTCCCCGTCGACAGCACGGCCAACGCCGCCACCGCACCGCGACACGCCGTGACGCGGGCGGAGTTCATCCGGGCGGCCGGCCGGCTCTGGCCCTCGCAGCGGCTCGCGTTCGGCACCGACTCCATCGCCTGGACGGCGCGAGACCCCCGCGTGCTGCTGACCCGCCTCGCGCGTCGCGTGCAGCGGGGCGAGGCCACCTGGCCCGCGTTGTACATCGACGTGGGCGTCGACGACCCGTGGCTGCGGCACAACCGCGATTTCAATGCAGCGTTGGCCGCCGCCGAAGTGCCGCGCCGCTACGGGGAGTATTTCGGTGGTCACACCTGGACCTACTGGCGGACACACGCCGAGGACAGCCTGACGTTCCTGCTGGCGCAGATCGCCACGCCGTAACGGGTGGGGCCACCGTCGCGCCGGCGAGCCCGCACAAGCTCTGGCGCCTGTCCGGCACGGGCGTAGCTTCGTCTGGATGTCCCGATTCTTTCCGCGCGACGTGGTACAGTGGGGTGAGGAGCAGTTGCACCCCCTGCGCGCCTTTGCCATCCGCACCGTCGAGCCGGCCGGCATCACCGGCCTGGTGCTGCGGCTGTGGTGCGCCGCGCTGCTGGGCAGCTCGAGCTGGCTGCTCTTCGTAGGCGGACTCACGGTCGGGGTCCTCTTCCTCTGCGGCATGCTCACGTGGCACCTCGGCAACTTCCCGGTGCGGCGCTGGCCACTGCGGGTGGTGGCGTTCTTCGTCATCGAGGTCGTCGTGGAATTGGGCACGAGTACCCTGCTCATCGCCGTGGGTCGCGAGCGCTTCGGCTCGCGGGCCGCCACCTGGGATGACTGGTGGGCGATGGCGGGCCAGACCTTCTGGCAGCGCGGCATCGTCCTCGTGCTGTTCGCCCTCGTCCTGGCCGGGGTGGTGCAACTGGTGCGCCGCGCCATCGACCAGCGGGTCTCCCCCTCTCCTTCTGCCTGAGCAGCTCATGATGGTGCGTTCCTGCCGCCGGTGCCTGCCGGCGCTCGTCCTCGCATGGCTCCTGCCCGCGGCAGCGTCGGCCCAGCCGATCACGTCGCCGGCCACCCCGGGCGCCCGGCATTCCGGCTCGACGGCGGTGGACAGTCTGCGCCCCTTCGGTCTGCTGCGCGACCAGGCCGCGCAGCAGCAGCGCTGGCTTGAACTGCGCCTGGAGCGCACGCTGCCGGCGCTCATGCGCCGCGAAGGCGTGGACATGTGGGTGGTCCCCATGCGGGAGTACAACGAGGATCCGCTGTTCAGGGCCATCACCTCGCCGACGACCTTCGCGGCGCGTCGCCGCACCATCTACGTGTTCTTCGACCGCGGTCCCGACAAGGGGGTCGAACGCATCGCCCTCGGCGGCACGTCGCAGGGGAACGTGTTCAAGGCCGTGCGCAGCATGAAGCCGGTGGCCGCCCCGGCCGCCGGCACCCGCTCCAACGACCGTCAGGCCGAACTCTGGGGCGACGAGCAGTGGCAGGTGCTCAAGCAGGTCATCGAGGAGCGGCAGCCCAGGAAGATCGCGCTCAATACGTCGCGCACCTTCGCTTTCGCCGACGGCCTGTCCAGCGGCGAGAAGGAGGGGATGCTGGAAGCGCTCGGCGCGCCGTGGACCAGCCGCATCGTGCCGGCGGAAGCGCTGGCCGTCGATCTCATCGCCGCCCGCCAGCCGGAAGAAGAGGCGGCGTTCCGCGAGCTCAATCGCGTCGCGTGGGTGATCATCCAGGAAGCCTTCTCCAACAAGGTCATCACCCCCGGGGTGACCAAGGCCGACGATGTACTGTGGTGGATGCGGCAGCGCGTGAACGACCTCGGGCTGGGCACCTGGTTCCAGCCCAGCGTGGAAGTGCAGCGGCAGTTCGGCAGCCCGGAGCTGGTGGGGGTGAATCCCACCATCCTGCGCGGTGACGTGCTGCACTGCGACTTCGGCATCACCGCGCTGGGGCTCAACACCGACACCCAGCACAACGGCTACGTGCTGCGCGAAGGGGAAACCGACGTGCCGGCCGGGCTCAAGAAGGCGCTGGCCAACTCCAACCGGCTGCAGGACCTCACGCTCGAGGAGCTCAAGCCCGGCCGCACCGGCAACGAGGTGCTCAAGGCGGTGCTGACGCGCATGCGGGCCGAGAAGATCGACGGCACGGAGTACTCGCACCCCATCGGGCTGCACGGGCATGGCGCCGGGGCCCTGATCGGCCTCTGGGACTATCAGGACGGCGTGCCGGGGCGCGGCGACCACAAGATCATCCCGGGCATGTGGTACTCCATCGAGCTGCAGGCCACCACCGCCGTCCCCGAGTGGAACAACCAGCTGGTGCGGTCGGCCCAGGAAGAGGACGTGATCATCGATGCAACCGGGAAGGTCCGTTGGGCGTATGGTCGGCAGAGCACGTACCATCTCGTTCGGTAGCGTCTCGCATTTCCTTTACCGTCATCGGTACGCGGAGCAGGCACATGGGTTTGGGCGACTTCCTGCGCAAGCAGTTCATCGACGTCATCCAGTGGACCGAATCGGGTCCGGGCGTCCTCATGTCCCGCTTCCCCATGCGGGACATGGAGATCCAGAGCGGGGCGCAGCTCACGGTCCGTGAGTCGCAGATGGCGCTGTTCGTGAACGAGGGGCGGGCCGCTGATGCCTTCGGGCCGGGGCTGCACACGCTCATCACGGCCAACCTGCCGCTGCTCACGAACCTCATGAACTGGGACAAGCTGTTCGAGTCCCCGTTCAAGAGCGACGTGTACTTCTTCTCCACCCGACTCCAGACGGGGCAGCGCTGGGGCACGCAGCAGCCCATCACCATCCGCGACCGCGAGTTCGGGGCCGTGCGCCTGCGCGCCTTCGGCATGTACGCGTTCCGCGTCGCCAACCCGGCGGTGTTCCAGCGCACCGTGGGTGCCACCGATGCCGAGTACACCGTGGCGCAGATCGAACCGGCGTTGCGCAACGCCATCATCGCCGGCTTCACGGGCGCCTTCGCCAACGCGCAGGTGCCGTTCCTCGACATGGCCGCCAATCAGGCCCAGCTGGCCACGCAGATTGCCGGCGTGGTGCAGCCCGCCTTCGAGGCGCTGGGACTCGCCCTCGAGTCGTTCACCGTCGAGAACCTGTCGCTCCCCGACGAGCTGCAGAAGAAGCTCGACGAGCGCATCTCGATGAACATCATCGGCGACATGCGCACGTACACGGCGTATCAGGCGGCGCAGTCCATTCCGATCGCGGCGGCCAACCAGGGCGGCATGGCCGGACTCGCCGCCGGACTCGGCGCCGGGATGGGGCTCGGTGGCGTCATCGCGGACAGCATGCGCGGTGCGGCCGGCGCTCCCGGTGCGCCCGGTGCCGCCGTGCCCCCCACGCGTATGGCGGTGCCGGTCGCGCCTGCCGATGGCGCGGCCGCCACCGAGACGGCCACCAAGTTCTGCACCGAATGCGGGACACGGCTGCCCGCCGCGGCGAAGTTCTGTTCGTCGTGCGGCACGGCCCAGGGCTGACCGCGCCGCATGGCCTTGCATCATCAGGGCAGTGAATGGATCGTCGAGGCGTACGGGTGCGATCCCGTGCGCCTCGCCGACCCGGCGTCGCTGCAGGCGCTCTTCGACGCGATCATCGCCGACCTGGCGCTGCGTCCCGTGGCGCCGGCGCAGTGGCACCAGTTCCCGGCCCCGGGCGGAATCACCGGTATGGTGATGCTCGCCGAGTCGCATCTCACGGTGCACACGTTTCCCGAGCACGGCTCGGCGTGCATCAACCTGTTCTGCTGCACGCCGCGCCCCGCCTGGCCGTGGCGTGAGCGGTTGCAGGCCCTGCTCGGCGCCGACCAGGTGCAGTGCCGACAGCTTCCGCGCGAGTACGTGAGTCCGCTCGCCGGCACCCTCGACCCATCGTGACCGTTCCCCAACCGCACGGCGCCACCTGCCCCAACTGTGGCGCCCCCGTGCGCTTCCGGTGGGCGCAGGCGGTGCAGACCACGTGCCCCTACTGCCGCTCCGTGCTCGTGCGCCGTGACCTGCAGCTCGAACGGGTCGGTCAGCAGGCGGATTTCCCGGTCACCGGGTCGCCCATCCAGATCGGCACCGAAGGGCGCTGGCAGGGGCGATCATTCGTGGTGGTGGGACGCCTCACCTACGCGTGGGCCCGCGGACGTTGGAACGAGTGGCACTGCCTGCTCAACGATGGCCACAGCGCCTGGCTGTCCGATGCCCAGCTGGAGTACGCCATGACCGCTCAGGCCGACCCGCGCGGGGTCATGCCCGACCTGTCGCGCGTGCACCCCGGGGAGACCTGTTTCTGGAACGACGTCGCCTACGAGGTGGTCGGCATCACCGAGGCCCACTACCTCGGCACCGAGGGCGACCTGCCGTTCACCACATGGGATAAGGCGACGTGCCGGTTCGTCGACCTGCAGACCACCACGGGTGGCTTCGCCACGATCGACGGCACCGAGACGCCGCCGCTGCTGTACCTCGGCGAGTATCTGACCTTCGAGCAGCTCGCCTTCCGCAATCTGCGGGAGTTCGAGGGGTGGTGAGCGCCGCATGGTGACGCCTGTCGCGTCGGCGCCGGTGCCGCAGCTGTCGTCGCTGAGCTGTCCGTCGTGCGGCGCCGGTATCGAGCTTCATGCGCAAGGGTGGGCGGTCAGCGTGGTCTGCGCCGCCTGTGGCGCCCAGCTCGACGCCACCGACGAGAACCTTCGGGTGCTGCAGTACGGGGAGCGGGTGCGGCTCACGCCGCGTATTCCCCTCGGGACCCGGGGCACCTGGAAGGGCGCCCCGTGGGAGGTGATCGGCTGCCAGGTGGTGACCATCACCGTCGACGAAGTGGACTACTCGTGGACTGAGTACGTGTGCTTCAATCCGTACCGCGGCTTTCTCTATCTGAGCGAGTACGAGGGACACTGGAACGTCATCGAGAAGCTGCGCCGTCGGCCGGGGCGCGAGCGGGACGGAGCCCACCCCACCGTCGAACTCGACGGCGTCACCTACAAGCACTTCCAGACCGCAACGGCGTGCACGACGGCGGCGCTCGGCGAGTTCCCGTGGGAGCTGCGCGTCGGCGATCAGATCGTCAGCCGGGACTTCGTCGCCCCGCCGCACTTGTTGAGCGCCGAGCTGTCGGACCACGAGGTCACCTGGTCGCAGGGCACATACACCACGCCGGCGCTCATCCAGAAGGCGTTCGGCCTTGAGTCTCGACTGATCGATCCCGTCGGCGTGTTCGCCAATCAGCCCAATCCGTACGCCGCGCTGCCCAAACAGATGCTCTCGATGTTCGCCACCGCGCTGGTCGTGCTGGTCGCGATGTTCTTCGCCAACGTGATGCTGGCGAGCGATCAGCGGGTGTTCTCGACCGGATACACGTTCGACCGCACGGCGGCGGAGAATGCCGCCTTGGTCACGCCGCCGTTCGAGCTGCAAGGACGGGCGTCGGGGGTGACCATCGAGCTCGGCGCCAACCTCGAGAACGACTGGGTGTTCTTCGCCCTCTCGCTGATCAACGACGCCACCGGCGAGACCCGTGAGGTCACGCGTCAGCTGAGCTACTACTCCGGCGTCGACAGCGATGGCTCGTGGTCTGAAGGCAGCCGACAGGAGTCCGTGCGACTCGCCGCGGTGCCGGCCGGCCGCTACTTCCTGCGCGTCGAACCGGAGGGCGGGGAGCCCGGCAAGGCGACCGTTGGCTACACGCTGTCGGTGCGGCGCGACGTGCCGCACTTTGGGTGGTACGGCCTCGCCTTTCTGGCGTTGCTCGGCCCCCTGCTGCTGGCGGTGATCCCGGCGTCGAGCTTCGAAACACGGCGCTGGGCGGAGAGTGACCATGCGCCATCCGGAGGGAGTAATGAGGAGTAACGACCGCCCTGGTGTGGTGGAGCCGTGGGCATGCTAGGGGCCCGCGTGTACGCGGTGTGGGCCACGGCGGTGCTCCTGCTGCTCGGGGTGGCGCAGTACCGTGGGTGGACGCTCACGTCCTCCGACGAGTCGAAGACCAACCCCCGTTCGGTGCGCGACAATCCCGGCGCCTACC
The DNA here is from genome assembly GCA_040379205.1 of Gemmatimonas sp. Classification (GTDB taxonomy): domain Bacteria; phylum Gemmatimonadota; class Gemmatimonadetes; order Gemmatimonadales; family Gemmatimonadaceae; genus Gemmatimonas. The sequence goes on along the minus strand of JBEILM010000043.1, from coordinate 18,988 downwards.
GCTCGTCGTACTACGTTCCGGGGCGGACGCTCCGCGGCAAGTGAGGATCACGGCATGACCGACCAAATCCTGAGCAACATCGTCAACTCCGCCGCCTTCGCCTTCCTCGGCGTCATTCTATTTGCGGTGGCCTTCCTCATCTTCGATCTGCTGACGCCTGGCAAGCTGTGGGATGAGCTCAGCGCCAAGCAGAACAGCGCGGTGGCCATCGTCATCGGCTGTGTGGCGATCGCCCTCGGCATCATCGTCGCCGCCGCCATTCACTGCGCGGCGGCGCCCCTCTTCCGGTCGTCCGCTGTGGCTGCTGCGCTGTTCCTGTCCGTCTGCCTGATCGCTGCCTGTGGCCTGATCTACGAGCTGGTCGCCGGGGCGCTCGCCTCCTACCTGCTGGGCGACAGTGTCACCCAGTTCTCGACCATCATCGGCACCTACCTGTTCGCGATGGGCATCGGCAGCTGGCTCTCGCGCTTCGTGGTGCGCGGCCTGATTGCGCGCTTCGTGCTGGTGGAACTGCTCGTCGGCGTGGTGGGCGGGCTGTCGTCGCTGGCGCTGTTCCTGGCGTTCGCCTACACCGAGGCGTTCCGCCCCACGCTGTACGGCCTGGTGCTGCTCATCGGCATCCTGGTGGGGCTCGAGATTCCGCTGCTGATGCGCATCCTCAAGGATCGGTTCAGCTTCAAGGACGTGGTCGCGAACGTGCTCACGTTCGACTACATCGGCGCCCTCTTCGCCTCGCTGCTCTTTCCGCTGCTGCTGGTACCGCGACTGGGGCTCGTGCGCTCGGCGCTGCTCTTCGGGGTGATCAACGTGCTGGTGGGACTGTGGAGCACGTGGCTCTTCCGTCACGAGTTGCCGCGCCGGGGCTGGCTGCAGGTGGCGGGGCTGGTGGCGCTGGTCGTGCTCGGCGGTGGACTGTGGAAGGGGCAGGAGATCACCACGCTGGCCGAAGAAGGCATGTATGCCGATCCCATCATCCTCGCGAAGGACACGCGGTACCAGCGCATCGTGCTCACGAACTGGAAGGATGACCTGCGGCTGTACCTGAACGGGCACCTGCAGTTCGCCTCCCGCGACGAGTACCGATACCACGAGGCGCTCGTGCACCCCGGGCTGTCAGCGGTGCGGGGACGCGCGCGCGTGCTGGTCCTCGGAGGGGGCGACGGCCTCGCCGTGCGCGAGATCCTGCGCTACCTCGACGTGCGGCAGGTGACGCTGGTCGATCTCGACGAGGGGATGACGGCGCTCTTCCGGACACACCCGCGTCTCACGGCGCTCAACGCGCAGGCGCTCAACGACGCGCGGGTGCAGGTGGTGAACGCCGATGCCTTCACTTGGCTCGACACCCACGCGGCGCAGTACGACTTCGTGGTGATCGATTTCCCGGACCCGTCCAACTACCACGTGGGCAAGCTGTACACGAGTGCCTTCTACCGCCTCGTGAAGCAGCACCTCGCGCCGGGGGCGTTCATTGCGGTCCAGAGTACCTCGCCGCTGTTCGCGCGGCAGTCGTTCTGGAGCATTGTCACCACCCTCGAGGGCGCCGGGCTGCGCACGTGGCCGTATCACGTGTACGTGCCGAGCTTCGGCGAATGGGGCTTCGTGCTGGCCGGGCTGGAGAGCTTCGCGCCACCGGCCACTGTGCCCGATGGGCTGCGCTACCTCACGGCGGCCACCGTCCCCGCGCTCTTCGACTTTCCCGCCGACATGCGCCGTGTTCCGGCGGAGCCCAACCGCCTCAACGATCAGGTGCTCGTGCGCTACTACGAGCACGAGTTCGATGCTATCAACCGCTGAGCCTCGGATGCGCGCGGGGGCGGCGTGACCACGCGGCGCGAGGCCCTGCGGACGCTCGGGGCGCTCGCGGCGGCGCCGGCGCTCGTGGGGCTCACCGCCAAGGGGCGCGTCATCGGCGGCGGATTCGTGGACGACGACAGCGGCATCGGCCATGCCCTGCGCGATGGGACGCTCGCGCTGCCCCCGGCGCGCCCCGTGCGCCGGGTGGCGGTGGCCATCGTGGGGGGCGGCATCGGCGGCCTGTCGGCCGGGTGGCGCCTCGACGCCCTCGGCCTGTCCGACTGGGTGCTGCTCGAACTGGCGCCGCGGGTGGGTGGCAGTGCGCGAGCCGCGCACTACCCGGGGCTCGAGGGGCAGCGCGCGCCATGGGGCGCCCACTACCTCCCGCTGCCGGACGAACGCGCCACGCACGTACGACAGCTCCTGCGTGACCTCGGCGTGCTGGATGTGAATGGCCGCTACGACGAGCGCATGCTGTGCCATTCACCACAGGAGCGCCTGTGGCAGCATGGGCGCTGGCACGAGGGGCTCGCGCCACTCGATGCCGCGACGCGAGCTGACCGCGAGCAGTTCACCCGCTTCGAGGCCCGCATCGCCGAACTGCGCGACAGCGGCGGCTTCTCGGTACCGAGTGCCGTGGGGCATGCGGCGCGAGAGCGCGCGGGGCGCAGTGACGGCGCGTCGGCGCGGCTGGCCCGCGAGGTCACAGCACTCGACCGGCTCACCGCGCACGAGTGGCTGACCCGTGAACGCTTCACGTCGCCGGCGGTGCGCTGGTGGGTGGAGTACGGTACCCGCGACGACTACGGCGCCTCCCTGATGCAGGCGAGCGCCTGGGCCGCAGTGCACTACTTCGCCGGTCGCGCGAGCGACGAGGACGGTCCGCTCACCTGGCCCGAGGGCAACGCGTGGCTGGTGGCGCAGCTGGAGCGCCGGCTCACCCGTCGGAGTGCGGCCGACGGCCAGGCGCGGGTGCTCACGGGGGCGCCGGTGGCCCAGCTCACGCGCGACGGCGCACGCTGGGTGGTGGAGACGCCGGCCGCGCGCGTGGTGGCCGATGCGGTGGTGTGGGCGGCGCCACTCGGCGTGCTGCCGCGGGTGGCTCCGGGGGTAGCGCTCCCCGTCACCCTCGACCATGCGCCGTGGGTAGTGGCCAACCTCGTGCTCGACCGGCTCCCCGAGGAGCGCGGGGCGCCGCTGGCGTGGGACAACGTGCTGTATGGCAGTCCGTCGCTGGGCTACGTGAATGCCGCCCACCAGTGGCTCGGCGCACCGCTCCGGCACCCGGTGTGGACCTGGTACCACGCCGTGGCCGAATGGCCCGGCGCCGATGCCCGCCGCTGGCTGCAGCAGCGCCCGTGGAGTGCGTGGCGCGACGAGATCGTGGCCGACCTGCGGCGTGCCCACCTCGATATCGGGGAGCGGATCCTGCGCCTGGACATCATGCGCTGGGGCCATGCCATGGCCCGTCCGGTGCCCGGCACACTCGACCGCGTACGGGCGCTGCAGGCGTGGCGGCCGGCACCGCGCCTGTTCCCCGCGCACGCGGATCTCAGCAACTTCAGTCTGTTCGAAGAAGCCCAATGGCATGGCGTGCAGGCCGCCGAGCAGGTGGTGCAGGCGCTGCGCTGATCCTCGCATCATTCCCCGCATGAATACCGACGCGCACTCCTGGCCCGATCCGGCCCCCTCGCTCGCTCGCGCCGTGGCCGGCGAATTCCGGCTCGTGCGCGAGATCGGACGCGGTGGCATGGGCGTGGTGTACCTCGCCGAGGACACGCAGCTCGAGCGTCGGGTCGCCATCAAGACGCTGCCGTCGCACCTGATGGCTGACGCGCAGGTGCGTCAGCGTTTCCTGCGCGAGGCGCGCACCGCCGCCGCGCTGTCGCACCCCAACATCGTACCCATCTATTCCGCCGCCGAGCGCGACGGCGTGGTGTTCTTCACCATGGGATACGTGGAGGGGGAATCGCTCGCCGAACGCCTGCTGCGAGATGGCCCGCTCGATGTGAAGGCGGCGCTGGCCATCGTGCGGCAGCTCGCGCTGGCGCTCGAGGCGGCCCATGTGGCCAACGTCGTGCACCGCGACATCAAGGCCGAGAACGTGCTGCTCGACGGCGCGGGGCGCGTGCTCGTGACCGACTTCGGCATCGCGCGGGTGAGCGAGGCGCAGCCCCTCACCGCCACCGGCACGGTGCTCGGCACCGTGCACTACATGAGCCCTGAACAGGTCATGGGGGAGCCGCTCGACGGCCGCGCCGATCTGTATGCCCTCGGGGTGCTGCTGTACCACGCGCTCACCAATCGCTTTCCCTTCGAGCGCCCGAACAACTCCGCCGTGCTGGTGGCGCATGTGAACAGCGCCGCCCCATCGGCGCGCGAACGGGCGCCGCACGTGCCGCTGTCGGTGGACGCGCTGGTGAGTGACCTGCTGGTCAAGCGCCCCGAGAGCCGGCTGGAGTCGGCCCGGGTGCTGCTGGAGCGGCTCGACGCGCTCGCTCCGGATGCCGACGATACGGGGCAGCCATCACCGCCGTCTCACCGCTCGCTGGTGGTGCCGGCCGTGGTGCCCGCGCCGCGGACCCAACCCGAGCGCCTGTCGTCGGCCGATGCCCAGGCCGTGTGGGCGCGCGCGGCCGAATTGCAGGCGTACACCGGCGTACAGGCGCCGCCGGCGCAGTTCGCTGGCGCGTCGGCATCGCCCGCGCTGACGCGCGGCTACGACTCGGCGCTGGTGAAGGAGGCCGCCCAGGAGGCGGGTATCGCCCCGCAGTATGTCGAGCGAGCCCTCGCCGAGCGGGCACAGGCGGTCGCACCTCGGGCGGAGGTGGTGGTGCAGCCTGGCCGGCAGGCGCGCTCGGCGCCCAACGCGTTTCTGGGCGCGCACAGCAAGCTCGAGTTCGAAGCCGTGGTGGACGGCGAGCTGTCCCTGGAGGCGCTCGAGGACGTAGCCGACCTGGCGCGACGTTCGCTGGGCGATCAGGTGTCCGTCAGCGCCGTCGGACGGACGCTGACCATCAGCACCGGGGTGCTGCGGGCCAATCAGGGGACGATGCCGCGCGCGTTGCAGCTCATCATTTCCGTGCGGAACGGGCGCACCTCCATCCGCGCCTTCGAAGATCTGTCGCAGACCAGTGTCGGCCTGTTCGTCGGTCTGGGCGTCAGCGCCGGGTTCGGCGTGGCCATGCCCACGCTGGGGTTGCTGATCAATGCCGGTACCCCGGGGTTCGCGGCCGCCGCCGCTGCCGGTGTCCTGGTGTCGGCCCTCGGCGGCGCCCGGTTCGCGTTCCGGCGGACCGTCGACAAGAAGTCGCGCGAGCTGCGGGAACTGGTGGAGGAGCTTGCCCGCTTCGCCGAGGAACGGAATCGGCAGGCCGCACGGGCGGCCGGCGCCCTTCCGCCCGGCAATAGCTTTCGGACATGAAACAGCACAAGCGACTCCTCGTGGTGGGCGACCGCGTCCTCGTGAAAATCGAGGATGGCGAGCAGCGCTCGAAGGTCGGCCTCTACCTGCCACCCACGGCAGTGGACAACCAGGCGGTGCAGGGGGGCGAGATCGTCTCCACCGGCCCCGGGCTGGCCCTCCCCGACCTCGCCGACCAGGGCGACGAGCCGTGGCGCATCGGTGGATCCTCGGGGCGGGAAGCGCGGTATGTGCCCATGCAGGCCCAGGTGGGCGATTACGCGCTGTTCTTCCGCAAGGCGGCAGTGGAGATCACGTTCGAGAACGAGCAGTTCCTCGTGGTGCCGCAGGCCGCCATCCTCGCGCTCGTGCGCGAACCCCGCGAGGACATTCCGGATTACTGAAGGCGCGAGGAGGCAGGGTGGAATGCAGGAGCCCGTAGCATCCCCTCTGCTCCCTCCTCCCTGACCCCCTTCACCCTGCTCCCCCACGACGCCCCGCTCCACCTACGCCACAGGACCAACCCCATGATGTATCCCGAACAGCTGCTCATCCCCATGCGGCAGGAGCTCACGCGCCTCGGCGTCGAGGAACTCCGCACGGCCGCCGATGTCGACGCGAAGCTCGCCGACCAGAAGGGCACCGCGCTCGTCGTCGTGAATTCCGTGTGCGGCTGCGCCGCGCGCAACGCGCGTCCCGCCGTGGCCATGGCGTTGTCGCACGCCGTGAAGCCCGATGTGGCCACCACCGTGTTCGCCGGCCAGGACGTCGAGGCCACGCAGCGGGCGCGCTCGCTGTTCGTGGGCTACCGGCCGTCGTCGCCGAGCATCGCGCTCATGAAGGACGGCGATGTGGTGTTCATGCTGGAGAGGCACCAGATCGAGGGGCGCAGCGCCCAGGAGATCGCTGCCGACCTGACGCAGGCGTTCGACCAGCACTGCGCCGCCTGAGTGGCGGGTCTCCGGCGCGCGCGGCGGTCGTCGCCCGCGCGCCGGACGGCAGGGGCGCGCCGCGCGCCTACTTCGCCCGCACCCAGCGCAGCAGTTCGCGCACCGACGGGCGCTTGCCGTACATCAGCAGCCCCACCCGATAGATCCGGCCGGCCACCCACACGCTGATGGCCGCCCCGATCGCCACCGACAGCAGGGCGAGCCCCAGCTCCCGCGCCGGTACCGTGGTCACCGTCATGCGCAGCGGCATGATGATCGGGGCCGAGTGCGGCATCATCGAGAACACGCGCGCCATCGTGCCGTCGGGCTGCATGAGGATGTTCTGCGCGAAGATGATGCTCGACACCAGCAGCAGCACGACCGGCATCTGCGCCTGCTGCGCTTCCTGCTCGCTGCTCACACTCGCGCCGACCGCCGCGAACAGTCCGGCATAGAGCGTGAAACCGAGCAGGAAGAACGCCAGCAGTAGCGCCACCGACCCCGCGCCCACTTCGGGCATGGCAAACGGCGCCGCATCCGCTCCGAAGCGGGTCAGCAGCGGCGTGCGCACCTGCCAGAGTACGAAGCTCATGCTCAGCCAGAGCACCATCTGCGTGAGCCCCACGCCTCCCACACCGATCACCTTGCCCCAGAGCAGGCGGTTGGCCGGAATGCTGGCGATGACCACCTCGGCCACGCGCGTCTGCTTTTCCTCCAGCACGCCACGCAGCACGTTGAGTCCGTAGATGAACGTCACGAGGTAGAGCAGCATTGCGACCGTCAAGCCCACGAGGAAGTTCACCTGACCCGACCCGCCGCGGCCGCGTGACGACAGCCGTTCCGTACTGATGGTGGCGCGCGTGGCGGCGAGCGCGCGGCCCACCTCGGGGTCGACGCCACTGTCCTCGATGCGCAGCACGAGCAGCTCCCGCTGCAGCGCCGACTCGAGCCGCTGCATGTCGAAGATGGCCGTGGTGTTGCTGCCGGCGTAGCGCGCCGTGCCGGTGGTGATGGTGGTGCTGTCCAGCACGAGGTAGCCGCGCAGCGAGTCCGCCACCACCTGCCGCGTGGCCAACGATTCAGCGGGCGCCAGCGACTCTCGGCTCACGGTGCGCACGGCGGGCCGCGGTGCGCTCCCCGCCACTCCGCCGGCGAGCTGCGTGGCCAGGCGCTCGCCGAGGCCGCTCGCCGAGGCGTCGAGAATCACGACGTTGCCGCCGCGCGCACTGCCGCGTTCGCGGGCGGCCAGCAGCGACGGCACCACCATGAGCACGCCGAAGAACAGCGGGCCGAAGAGGGTGGCGATCACGAACCACTTCGAACGCACCCGCTCGAGGTACTCGCGGCGAATGACGGCAAACAGCTTATCCATGGCCCGACATCCCCGCTTCGACGTGGGTGGCCCCGACCTTTTCGAGGAAGATGCGGTGCAGCGACGGGCGCACGACTTCGAACCGTTCGATCGCCGCGCCGGCCTGCACGAGCGCGGCCAGCAGCGCCGCCGGCCGGGCGTCCGGTGCCAGCTCGAGCTCCAGGAAGCGGTTGGAGTCGTCCGTACGCTGCACGAATGCGGGATCGGCCAGTACCGCCAGCACCGCCGGCGAGGGCGCGCCGTCGAGCATCAGGGCCACCGTGCGCGCGCCATGGGCGTCGCGCACCGCGGCCACACCGCCGTCGAGCACCTTTTCGCCGCCGGCAATGATGCACACCGAATCACACAACCGCTCGGCGTTGTCCATGAGGTGGGTGCTGAAGATCACGGTGCGCCCCTGCCGCTTGAGGTCGACCACGGTGTCCTTGAGCGCCTGGGCGTTGATGGGATCGAGGCCGCTGAACGGCTCGTCGAGGATCACCAGCTCGGGATCGTGCAGCAGCGCGCCGATGAACTGCACCTTCTGCTGCATGCCGCGCGAGAGTTCGTCCACCTTGCTGGTGCCCCAGTCGGCGCCGGCGGTGCGAAGCGCGAGGCGCTCCAGCCAGGCATCGATGCGCCGGTCGAGGTCGCGTCCGCTCAGTCCTTTGAGTTCGCCGAGAAAGCGCAGCACCCGGCGCACCTCCATCTTCCGGTACAGGCCTCGCTCTTCGGGCAGGTAGCCGATGCGGTCCACCAGCGACGGGTCGCTGTTGGCCGCCCCGAGCACGGTGATCTGGCCCTCATCCGGGGCGATGATGTTGAGCAGCATGCGGATGGTCGTGGTCTTGCCGGCCCCGTTGGGCCCCAGCAGACCGTACACCGCTCCACGGGGAACCGTGAGCGAAAGCGACTTGACCGCCACGTGGTGGTCGTAGCGCTTGGCGATCCGGGAAATCTCGATGGCAGGAGAGGGCATAACGAATGTATGGCGACCGGCGCTCCCTGAAGAAAGGGCGGCGCATCAGCGTGGCCGTCGAGAAGACCCAGCGGTACATTCCACCGGCCGCACGTCTCGTGCTCGCGAGATGCGGGCGGCCTTCCCGACCATGATGCCCGAATGAACGCTGGTCCAGCCGCCGGTTGGTTGATTCCGAGGCCGTTCGAAGCGGGCCGAGCCCTGCAGCTCGCGGCGGCGTTCTTCGTCGCGCACGTGGCCTCGCTGTCGCTCATTCGGTACGGCGGCCCGCTCGCGCCTGCGTGGCCACCGGTCGGTATCGCGCTGGCGGCCCTGCAGTTGCTGCCGGTCTCGCATCGCCGGCTGGTGCTGGTCGGCGTGGTCGTGATGGACACGCTGTCGAACCTGTTGCAGGGCTATGCCACCCCGGCTGCCGCGAGCTACCTCGCGGTCAGCGTCGGTGAGCTGCTGCTCGCCGATACGCTGCTGCGGCGCCTGGCGCCCGCACCACTGCGCTTCGAGCGCGTGCGCGACATCCTCGCGCTCCTGGTGGCCACGGGCATCGCGTCGGCTGTGGTAAGTGTGCCGGCGGCGGTCATCGCGCATCTCACCAGTGACGCGCCGCTGCTGTCGTCGGCGCTGGTGTGGTTCGTCGGGGACATGCTGGCGTTCCTCATCTTCACACCGTTCGTCCTGCTCCTCTACCATCCGGCGCCTTCGGCGGTCGGCATGCTGCGCCGGCCATGGGCACTCGGCGAGGCGGCCCTGATCACCTCGGTCGTCGCGGGTGGGTCCGTCTGGGCCTTCCAGGGTGGCACTATCGCGGGGCCGCTGTCGGCGCATCCGTACATGCTGTCCATCCCCATCCTGTGGGCCACGCTGCGCTTCGGTCAGCGCGGCGCGCTCGCCAGCGTCATGCTCGTGGGGATCGTCGGGGTCGCGCTCCTCGTGGCCGACCAGCCGCTCACGCTCGATGGAAATACGGCCGAGTCGGCCCTCGTCAACATGCAGGTGTTCCTCGGCGTGCTGGCCGTGAGCAGCCTCGTGCTCGCCACCGTGCTGCGCGAACAGCGCGATACTGCCTTCGCCAACGCGCAAATGGTGGAGGCGCTCACCGCCAGCGAGCAGCGGCTGCGGCAGAGTCAGAAGATGGAAGCCATCGGTCAACTTGCCGGCGGTGTGGCGCACGACTTCAACAACATCCTGGCGGCCATCCTCATGCAGATGGAGGAGCTGCGGCTGGTGAAGAATCTGCCGCGAGCCGCCCGCGAACTGCTGGTCGATGCCGAGGCGTCGGCCCAGCGTGCCGCCCGGCTCACGCGCCAGTTGCTCGTGTTCAGCCGGCAGCAGGCGATGCAGCCGCGCGTGCTCGACCTCAACCCGCTCGTCCGCGCGCATGTGCGGCTCCTCCGGCGGGTGGTGCCGAGTTCGTACACACTGGCCGTCGCGACGGCACCGACGCCGCTGGTGGTGTCGGCCGACGACGGCATGATCGAGCAGGTCCTGCTCAACCTCGTGATCAACGCCCGCGATGCGCAGGCCGACGGGGGCACCATCACCATCGCCACCGAGGCGCGCGAGGTCACGCCGGCGTCGTCCGATCTGGCAACGGGTCGGTATGCCGTCGTGATCGTGACCGACACCGGCACCGGCATCAGCGCCGAACATCTGTCGCGGCTGTTCGAACCCTTCTTCACCACCAAACCGCCGGGGCAGGGGACGGGCCTCGGATTGGCCACGGCCTACGGCATCATCCAGCAGCATCAGGGCACCATTCGCGTACACTCCACGCCGGGAGCGGGTACCGCCATGGAAGTGTGGCTACCGGTTACCGATGCCCCGCTCCCCGAGCGGGCGACGCCTGCCGGTGACATGCTGGCCGTCGATACCGATGAGCATCTGACGCCGGCCACCATCCTGATCGTGGAAGACGAGCCGACGGTCCGTCGCCTGCTGCAGCGCGTGCTCGAGCGCGACGGGTACCGGGTGCGTATCGCCACGACCGGGCGGGAAGCGCTCGAACGATGGGCGGAGTACGGCGTGGATGTCGATCTGGTGGTCACCGATGTGGTCATGCCCGGCGGCATCAGCGGCACCGAGCTGGCGCGCGAGCTGCAGCAGCTGCGCCCCGGTCTGCCGATCGTGTACACGAGCGGCTACGACCCGGGCTACGATCCCACGGACGTGACCATGGTGCCGGGCGAGAACTTCGTGCCCAAGCCCGCCACCGCCGAGCAGCTGCTGACGGTCGTTCGCAAGATGATGCCGCGGCGGTTGGTGTAGCGCGCACCTTTTGCCATTGGCCGCGATGCACGGTGCGACCGGGGCCGGTACCCTGGCATTCTCCAAGGAGTGACGACGATGATCGAGTTGGGGGCGATGGATCCCGAAGTCACGGACGCCGCGAGTGCCGCGTACGCCAGAGAAGTGGAGCAGGTCACGCGACTGGCGCTGGCCAGTGTGCAGAGTGGACGGGACAAGCTGGTGCCCAGGCGCGTGTTGCCGGCCGGACCGACCGTCATGCGCGTGGCGCAGGTGCAGCAGGCGCTGCGTGATCTCGGCTTCTTTCCCGGCGGCGCCGTCGACGGCATCTGCGGCTATCGCACCCAGTCGGCCATCCGGCTCTTCCAGGAGTATGTGCGCTCGGTCGAGCGCCTCGACTGCACGCCGGATGGTGCCGTCGGCCCACAGACGCAGGCCAACATCAAGCGGTGGCTTGCCGGCGGGCTGCGCACGGTGTGGGCGCCCACGATCGATGCGTGGAATGCCGGGACGCTCCAGCCTGGGGAGTACGGCGAGTGGCTCGCGCTGCTGGAGCGGGTCAAGCAGCAGTACCTCGCCGCGCCCAGTCGCGTCCTGCAACTGGTGAACGACTTCCGCGGCGCGAGTGACACGCGCAAGGTGGCCGACTGGGACTTCGCGGCTGCCGGCAACATCCATCTCATCGGCATCCGGCGTTCCGAGATGCGGGGCAAGTTCGACGACATCTTCGTGCTGCTCATCAAGGGGCTCGTCTTCAAGTTCCAGGGCACCACTGAGCCCGGCGCTTCCGAGAATCCCAAGGGGCCGCCGCACCTGGTGCCGGGGCAGCACAGCTACCATTTCGGCTGGCACCGCCGCAGCTACCTGGCGCTGCGGCCGCAGAGTGCGGGGGTGCTGGTGGTGCGCGCCGGGGCGGACAAGGTGCTGGATGACAGCGACCTCGCGCGCGGCCTCGAACCCAACGCCACGATCAACATCCACTGGGGCGGGCTCGGCATGACCCGCGACATCCGGAGCTGGTCGGAAGGGTGCCAGACCATTAACGGCACCGTGTACATCAACGCCGGCGGCGACGTGGTGAGCTGCAGCCGGTTCGCGGCCACCACCCCGTCCGAGGCCACGACCGACCCGAAGAAGACCCGGGGCGCCTACAACGTGCTGCTCGACCTCGTCAATGCGCTCGGGGGCGACCTGCCGGGCAACAGCGTGAAGTACACCCTGCTCCCCGAAGCCGATCTCGGTCTGGCGCCCGCACTGGCCACGGGGCTGGCCGACGCCCGCGGCCGCGTGGTCGCCATGGCGTAGGACGGCGGGGGCCGGTAACTTTCTGTCCATCCGACGGGTATCTGATGGTCACCCGGCGATGCGCCGCACCGTGTCCTCACCCAATCCTGATCCTGCCATGCTCCGTCGACTTCTTGCTTCCGTTGCGCTCGTCTCGGCCGCTGCCAGCGTGGCGGTGGCCGCTCCCCGTCTCTTCGCCGACCTGTCGGGCAAGTGGACGATGAACATCGCCACCCCCGACCAGGCTCGCACCTCGCTGCTCACCATCGAGCAGAAGGGGGATTCCATCTCCGGCGTCACCGAGTCGGAGCTTGGCGCTGCGAACATCCGTGGCGTGGTGAAGGGTGACTCGGTGTTCTTCGGCTTCGCGCTCGACATGGGTGGCCAGCAGATCGTCATCAACGGCGCGGCCGCCATGAAGGACACGGACAACATGGACGGCATGCTCGACGTGGCCGGCATGGGCGGCTTCCCCTTCACCGCCGTCCGCCAGAAGTGATGCCGAGGTCGCGCCAGCGCTCCACGAGGCGCACGAAGTCGGCGCGATAACCTCCCACGTCGTTCCCCAGCGCCGCGCGGGCCTGCTCCAGGACCTGCGCGGCGCTGGTGTTTCCCTGGTACTCGCTGTCGCGCAGCAGCATGCCGAACGCCGCGACACTGGCCGCGAAGCGCAGGTCGTCGCTGCCGCGCGATTCGGTGCGCGCCGTGACCGCGTGTGACAGCAGGCGGCTCTGCGATTCGCCCGGCCGCTTGTAGCGCAGCTTCACGAACAGCAACTCGTCGGCACTCGCGGCGCGCGTGTCGTTGTCCACCCGCTCCGTCGTCCGGTAGCGCAGCGAGTCGACCGCCCGCACGGGCACGGTGCCCGTCACGCCCACCGGCACCACTTCGTACAGCGCCGTGATCTGGTGCCCGGCGCCGATGTCACCGGCATCCTTGGTATCGTCGGCAAAGTCCTCGTTGCGCAGCAGGCGGTTCTCGTAGCCGATCAGCCGGTAGGCCTGCACCACGGCCGGGTTGAACTCCACCTGCAGCTTGACGTCGTTGGCCACGGTGCGGAGCGTGGCGCCCATCTCCTCCACCAGCACCTTGCGCGCCTCCGCCAGCCCGTCGAGATAGGCGAAGTTGCCGTTCCCCACCTTGGCGAGCTTCTCCATCTTCGCCGCCTGGTAGTTGCCGGTCCCCACACCGAGCACGGTGAGATACGTGCCCTCGATGCGCCGGCGTTCGATGAGCCGTTCGAGTTCGGCATCGCTGCTCACGCCCACGTTGAAGTCGCCATCGGTGGCGAGAATCACGCGATTGTTGCCGCGCGCGAGGAAGTAATTGCGCGCCGTGCGGTAGGCGAGCTCGATACCGGCGCCGCCCGCCGTGGAGCCGCCCGCTTCCAGCCGCTCGAGCGCCTCCATGATGCGCGCCTTGTCGTCGCCGCGCGTGCTGGGCAGCACGAGTCCGGCGGCGCCCGCGTAGGCCACGATCGCCACCCGGTCCTGCGGCCGCAACTGATCGACGAGCAGGCGCAGTGACTGCTTCACCAGCGGCAGCTTGTCGGGGGACATCATGGACCCCGAGACATCGAGCAGGAACACCAGATTGTTGGGCGGCAGATCGGCCGTCTCGATCCGCGTGGCCTGCAGGGCGATGCGCACGAGCCGGTGCTGCGGCTGCCACGGCGCCGGGATGACCTCGCTCGTTATGGACACCGGGTCGGCGCCGCGCGGGGCCGGCAGTGTGTACGGGAAGTAGTTCACCAGCTCCTCGATGCGCACGGCATCCACCGGCGGCCGCTGGCCATTGCCGATGAAGCGGCGCACGTTGGCGTACGACGCCCGGTCGACATCGATGGAGAAGGTGGACAGCGGGTTGCTGCGCACCCCGAGAAACGGATTGTCCTCGATGCGGTCGTACTGCTCGCGACTGAACGGCTCGCGCGGTCGCCGGGCTCGCGGTTCCATCGGGACGCCGCGTGCGATCCCGCCGGCGACACCGCGGCCGCTGAGGTCCATGGCCACCCCAGCGGCCGGCGTGGCGGCGACCTGACGGACGGCGGTGGTGGCGATCGCCCCCGCGGGGCGGCTGCTCTCGCCCTTCGCTGCCGCGACCGCGACCTGCGCCAGCGTGTTGACGCTTCGTGCCAGCTGCAGTTCGAGCATCACGGTGTCCCGCGTGGCGCGCATCGTCACGCGCTGCTCGGTGTAGCCCAGGCGTCGTGCCCGCACCATGAGGGGCGCTCCGCGCGTGACCTCGGTCAGACGCAACGTGTAGCGTCCGCTCGCCTCCGACAGCACACCGGCCGGCATCGCGGTGGCCGGCGCGGACAGCACCGTGACCTCGGCCCGCTCGATCGGCAGACCGTCCGTGGCATCGCGCACCGTCCCCATCACGACGACCGTCATCGCGCGCAGCTCGGGGCGCGGCGTGGCGCTGATCCCCACCGGCAACACGGCGGACGCACCGACGCGCGCCGGCTCGGCCGACGGCGACGCCGGCGCCACCGCGACGCGTGCCGTATCGGCCCGCGCGGTATCGGCTCGCGCAGTACTGGCTCGCGCGGTATCGGCTCGCGCAGTAATGGCTCGCGCCACTCCAGCTCGCGCGGTATCGGTTCGCACCGCATCCGTCCGCGCCGTATCCGCGACCGCCGCGACCGCCGCAGGCACCGGCATCGACTCCGCCATCCCCGCAGGTCCCACGGCGCGGTCCGCGCGCATCCACACGATCGCCCCGCCCCCCACCGCCAGCACGGCGGTGGCCGCGATACCGACCCACCACGGCCGCCCGCTTCTCGGTGGTGACGTCGTGGCCAGGGTGGCCAGGCGGGCAGCCGTCCGCGCCGCGTCGCCGGCGGCCACGACGCCGGCGGGTACGGCATCGAGCGCCCCCAGCACCCGCGTACTGCCGGCGATCAGGCCGCGCGCCTCGGCCACCGCGGCGCGGCAGGTGCCGCACGTCGCCAGATGAGCCACCACCGGGGCCGCCGCCTCGTCGTCGAACGCGCCGTCGAGCCAGGCGTGCACGCTGCCTTCGTCCACATGGCCGTCGGCACAAAACGCCGGCCACAGGCGCTCCTCGGGGACCACGAATTCGTCATGCGACATCACACCCCTCCCGCGCTGCGCGATCGCGCTGCAGCGTCTCGTAAACGTCCAGGAGCCGCCGGCGGGCCCGTGACAGCGTGGTGCCCACGCTGCCCACGCTCAGCCCCAGCGCCGCAGCAATCTCGTGATAGTCGAGCCCTTCCTCGCGCAGCAGCAGGGCCATGCGATCGCGTTCGGCCAGCGCATCCACCGCCGCACGCGCCATCGCCTGCTCCCGCAGCCGATCCGGCCAACCGTCGGCCTCGCCGCCATCCGGCCCGGTCGCGGCGTCGGCGGCGTCGGTGGCCAGTTCGTCGCGCAGCAGCGACAGGCGTTGGCGCTCGCGCGCGCTGCGGCGGGCTTCGTCGCGCACGAGGTTCGTGGCCACGGTGAACAGCCACGCCCGTTCCTTCGCCACCGGCCCGTGGCGCAGCGCGCGGAGAAACGTCTCCTGCGCCAGCTCCTCGGCGAGATCACGGTCACCCATTCGTCGGGTGAGGTACCGGACGACCGGCGCGTGATACTCCCGAAACATCCGTTCGAGATCGTCCATGGCCAGAAAGTGGAATAGAGCCGCAACCCGCCGGCGCGAGCCGGTGGCCCGCTACTGCTCCTTGGACGCCGCCGCTGTCGGAACTTGCACACCGGGAGCACCGGGGGGATCCTTCCGTATCTATCTACCCCCTCCGTCCCTGAAGCATGGTCCGCTTTTCGTTCGCCGCCGTCGCGTTACTCGCCCTGGGGCTCGCCACCACCTGGATCGGTGTGCGCGGCGCTGGCCCGCTGCCCCCGCTCAATGCCGTCCTGTCGCCGTCGGTCGGCCTGTGGATCAATGCCACCGACGACCTGCCCGCAAACGCCAGCGCCGACATTCCCGGCCTGACCGGCCCGGTCGACATCCGGTACGATCGCCGCAGTGTGCCGCACATCTTCGCCACGACCGACCTCGACGCCATCCGGGCGCTGGGCTACGTGGTGGCGCGTGACCGGCTCTTTCAGCTCGAGCTGCAGGCGCGGGCCGGCGAAGGCACGCTCACCGAACTGGTCGGCGAGGCAGCGCTCCCGGCTGATCAGGAAACGCGGCGTCTGGGCATGCCACGCGCCGCCGAGCAGCGTTTCGGCCGTCTCGACACGGCGGGCACGCTGTTCGGCGTGCTGCAGGCGTACGCCGACGGCATCAACGCCTATCGCGCGTCGCTGAACACGGCCCGCTATCCGGTCGAGTACAAGCTGCTGCAGAAGGCGCCGCGCGAGTGGCTGCCCATTCACAGCGTGCATCTGCTCAATCGCATGGGCTACACGCTCGCCCATTCGCCCATCGAACTGGACCTGCTGCAGGCACGGGCCCTTGTGGGCGAGCAGGCCGCACGCGCCTTCTGGGATGCGCCGTCTCCAGTGCAGGAACCCATCCAGCCGGCGCCACGCCAGGCTCCGCGTGAGCTGCTCGGTGCACTGCCCGAGCCTGGCGCGCCCGACAGTGCCGCCGTGCGGCTGGTGGCATCACTCACCGCCGGTCGCGACGCCGCCGGGGGCGGTTCGTCGTCGCTCCGGTGGGCCCGCGATGCCGGCCGCACGCCCGAAGAACGCTTCACGCTGCAGCAGGAACGGGCCTTCGCCAGCAATAACTGGGCGGTGGCGCCGTCGCGCAGTGCCAGCGGACTCGCGCTGCTGGCCGGCGATCCGCACCTCGAACTCACGCTGCCGAGCATCTGGTACGAAGTGCACCTGGTGGTGCCAGGGAGCATGGACGTCGGTGGTGTCACCATTCCCGGGCTTCCCGGGGTGACCATCGGGTTCACGCGCGCCGTGGCGTGGAGCTTCACCAACACCGGCGCCGACGTGATGGATTTCTGGCGCGAAACGGTGAACGACCCGTCGCGCCCCACGGCGTACGAACTCGATGGCAAGCTCGAGTCCTTCGTCGACACGCGCATCGAGACGTATCGCAACAAGGGTGGTGCGGTCATCGCCACCGACACGGTGCGCTACACGCATCGCGGCCCGCTGTCCCGACAGGGCAAGGAGTGGCTGTCGATGCGCTGGACGGTGCTGGAGGCCGGCGACGAACTGCTCGGCTTCTACGCCGGCCTGCGCGCCACCTCGGCGGCGGCGTTCCTCGACTCGCTGGCTGCGTACTACACGGCCCCCGCGCAGAACATGATCGTCGCCGATACGGGCGGTAACATCGCCATCCGGTCCACGGGGCGTCACCCCGTTCGCGCCGACAGCGGCCGCGGCACCGACCTCTTCGACGGGCGGACGCGGGCCACCGACTGGATCGGCTTCCGCCCGGTCGAGCGCTACCCGCAGAGCGTCAATCCGGCGCAGGGCTATCTCGCCTCGGCCAATCAGCAGCCCATCGATCCGCTGTACGACGCCCTCTACCTCGGCGTCGATCCGCACTTCGAGATCTGGCGCGCCCTGCAGATCAACCGGCTGCTGCGCACCGACAGCGCGGTCACGCCCGAAGCCATGCGCCGCTATCAGACCGACCCGGGAAGCGTCCGCGCCGACCGGCTGGTGCCGGCGTTCGTGCATGCGGCGCGCACGCGCATGACGGCCGGTGACACGAGTCGCTCGCTGGCTGCGGCGGAAACGATGCTCGGCGCGTGGGATCGTCGCTATACCCGCGACAACACGGCCGCCCGCCTGTTCGAGACGGCACTCGGCGAGGCGCTGGGCATGCTCTGGGACGAGTTCATCCCCGACGGATCGACGTCTCCGCGGGTACGGCCGTCGGAATCGCGTCTGCTGCAACTGCTCGCCGATTCCACCAGCGCGTGGTGGGATGATCGCCGGACCGCCGACCTGCGCGAGGATCGCGACCGCGTCCTGGCCGGCGCGCTGGCCTCGGCGTACGACACGTTGCGCGTGGAGTTCGGCGATCCCGCCTCGACACCGTGGACGTGGGGCCGCGTGGCACCGGCCAGGCCTCGCCACCTGCTGCAGCTCGACGGCTTCGCGGCGCCCGAGACACCGATCGACGGTGGACGCGGGACGCTCAATCCGTCCATCGGCTCGCGTCGCGCGAACTTCGGCGCCAGCTGGCGCATGGTGGCCGAGCTCGATCGCACCCCGCGCATTCTCGCCACGTATCCCGGGGGCCAGAGCGGCAATCCGGCCAGCCCGCGCTATCTCGATCGCCTGCCACGCTGGGCCAGCGGGGCGCTCGACACGGTGCTGGTGCCGCGCACCCCCGCCGATCTCGCCGCGTCCGACGTGCGGGCGCGCCTCACGCTGCGCCCCCGATGACCTCCCGCCCTGTCTCCATGCCCAAGCCATCGTTGCTCGTGTCGGCGCTTGTCCTGCAGGTGGCTGCGCAGGCGCTTGGCGGCGTCTGGGGCGCCGCCGTGGGTGGCCTGCTGGTGGGACTCGCCTGGCGCCGGCCCGGCGCCTTCCGGACGGCCTTTTTGTCGGCGGGGGCCGCCGCCGCGCTCCTGCTGGCCATGACCGCCGTTCGTGGCGCCCCGCTGCTGGGGTGGGCCGACCGGCTCGGGGCCAACTTTGCCGTGCCCGGCTGGGGGCTACTTGCCCTGACCGTGCTGCTGCCTGCCCTGCAAGCCGGCGGACTCGCCGGCGGTATCGCCAGAATCGCCGGACGGTCGCGCACGTGAGTCGCCACGGCGGCCGGTGACGGCGAGGATCGTCCGTACTCGGCAGGGTGGGCCGTACGGACGCCCGCGCCGCGCAGTGAGCTGCTCGCGTCCAGGGATCTGGACGAAATCTGCGCGTCAGTCCGACGAGGTGGCGCTCAAGGTGCTGGCGGTCGTGAATACGCACGGGTCGGTTCTCGCACATCCCGGCCGGTGCGGGCATCCGCCCTCTGGCTCTCCGCTGACGTCACGTCTCGGACGTCTGCCCATCTGAGGGTCGAACAAACAAAAACCCCGCACCGACCGAAGTCGTTGCGGGGCTTCTATTCATCTCAGT
>JBEILM010000042.1:0-30265 GCA_040379205.1 Gemmatimonas sp. | reverse complement strand
CCGCATCTGGGTGAAGCATGGGTCGGACAAGCGTCGAGTGACGGCGCCCGAGGAGATGCAGCGTCTCCTCCAGCGTGGCGGGCGACTCTTTGCCGACCTGATGCCGGTGGACGGCAGTTCCGCCGCCGATCTCGATGGCAAGGCCTTCACCGCGTACTTCGAGAAGCGCTACGGCCGCAGCCCCGACGCCGACGGGCAATCGCTCGATCAGGTATTGCAGAACATCGGCCTGGGCGACGGCACGGCGCTCAACCTGGCCGGTGTGATGCTCTTCGCCCAGCGCCCGCAGCGCTTCCGGCCGGCGTTCATGATCAAGGCGGTGGCGTTCCCCGGCACGGTGCTGCACGACTCGCGCTATCTCGACAGCGAAGACATCGATGGCACGCTGCCGGAGCAGTTCACCCGCGCCTTCGCGTTCGTGAAGCGCAACCTGCGCCATGTGCAGGGCGACCAGGGGTTCAACTCTCTCGGCCAGCTGGAGATTCCGGAGGCGGCCATCGAAGAGCTGCTGGTGAATGCGCTCATTCACCGGGACTACTTCACCAGCGCGTCCATCCGCCTGCTGGTGTTTGCCGACCGGTTGGAGATCATAAGCCCGGGTCACCTGCCGGACAGCCTGGACACCGAGGCCATCCGGCGCGGGGTGACCAACCGCCGGAACCCCACCCTCACCGACCACGCGGTGCAGCTGCTGCCGTACCGCGGCCTCGGGAGCGGTATTCCCCGGGCACTCGGCGCGTGGCCCAAAGTCGAGTTCGACGATGACGTGCGGGGGAACCAGTTCCGGGTGGTCGTGGCGCGACCGCCCGCGCCGGCGACGGTCACTTTCGGCCTGACGGTAGAGGGAACTGGGCAAGTCACCCCCACAGTCACCCCCACAGTCGACCCCACAGTCACCCCCTCAGTCACCCCACAAGTCGCGGCGCTGGTGCGCACACTGGGCACGTCAGAAGGCATGGCCAACGCGCAACTTCGGGAGCAGCTTCGCATCAAGGACCGAGCCGACCTGCTGGATCGCTATGTCCGGCCCGCTCTCACGGACGGGTGGATCGAAATGACCATCCCCGACAAACCGAACAGCCGCCTCCAACGGTACCGACTGACCACGGCCGGACGAGCGCTGCACGCGCGTCTGACCACCGAGTGAACACTCTGTGACCAGAATGCCCGCCCGCCAATGACCGAACCCCGCTCAGAACGCACCACCCAGAACCGCGTCGTCGCGCTTCTGCGTGACCAGCTAGGGTATGCCCACCTGGGCAACTGGGACTCGCGCGCCAACAACCGCGCCATCGAGCCGTCGCTGCTGCGCGCCAACCTCGAACGCCGCGGCTACTCGCTCGCCCACATCAGCGGCGCGCTTCTGCAGCTCGAGACCGCAGCCGATGTGACGGGCACCACGCTCTACCAAGCCAACCTCCGCACCTACTCGCTGCTCCGCTACGGCGCCAAGGTGCAGGTGGCGGCGGGTGCGCCGTACGACACGGTGCACTACATCGACTGGGAAGACGTCGACGCGAACGATTTCGCGGTGTCCGAGGAGGTGACGCTCACCGGCGGTCACGAGCGGCGCCCCGATGTGGTGCGATACGTGAACGGCATTGCCATGGTGGTGCTGGAGCTCAAGCGCAGTTCGGTGGAAGTGGCAGACGGCATCCGGCAGCTCATCACCAATCAGGAGCCGATCTTCAACGAGCGGTTCTTCGCCACGGCGCAGCTGCTCCTGGCCGGCAACGACACCCAGGGGCTGCACTACGGCACGGTGGGCACACCGGAGCAGTTCTACGTGCAATGGAAGGATGACACCAGAGGCATGCCGCTTACGCCCGGCGCGTTGCTTGACCGGCCACTGGCGCAGCTGTGCGAAAAGGCGCGTCTACTCGACGTGGTGCGCCACTTCGTGATCTTCGATGCCGGCCGCAAGAAGGTGCCGCGACAGCACCAGTACCACGGCGTGAAGGCCGCGCAGGCGCGCATCGCCCAGCGCGAGGGTGGCGTGATCTGGCATACGCAGGGGAGTGGCAAGAGCATTCTCATGGTGCTGCTGGCGAAGTGGCTGCTGGAACACGATCCCAACGCGCGCGTGCTCATCGTGACCGACCGCGATGAGCTCGACAAGCAGATCACCGGTGTGATGAAGAACGCGGGCGTGGTGAGCGACACGGAAACACAGACCCGGGTCACCACGCGCGCGCAGCTGGTGAGTCACTTGGCCGCCACCAAGCCACGGGTGATGTGCGCGCTGGTACACAAGTTCGACCCGCACGATCTGGACGGGCCGCCGCCTCCGCGGCACGGCACGTTCTATGTGTTCGTGGACGAGTGCCACCGCACGCAGGGCGGCGCGCTCAACAAGCAGATGAAGCGCTGGCTGGAGGGGGCCATTTTCATTGGCTTCACCGGCACGCCGCTGCTCAAGAAGGACAAGCCGCTCACGCGCGACGTGTTCGGCACGTACATCCACACGTACAAGTTCCACGAGGCCGTGGCCGACAAGGTGGTGCTCGACTTCAAGTACGAGGCCCGCCATGTACCGCAGCGGCTTACGTCGCCGGCGAAGATCGACGAGTGGTTCGACGCGAAGACGGCCACCCTCAACAACTACCAGAAGGCTGTTCTCAAGAAGCGATGGGCCAACATGCAGGAGCTGTTGAGCTCACAGGAGCGCAAGCAGCGCATCATCGCCAGTATCATCGAGGACTTCGCCCTCAAGCCACGTCTCAACGCCGACCGTGGTACGGCCATGCTGGTGTGCGCGAGCATCCGCGACGCCTGTCATTACTTCCGCTTGTTTCAAAATACGACGTTCGGGAAGTACGTGGGCATCGTGACCTCGTACGAGGCGAATCACAACAGCATTTCCCGCGAACCGCCGCAGAGCGACGAGCGGTACAAGTTCGACACGTACACGGCGCATGTGCTGGCGAGCGGCCAGACCACCGGGCAGTACGAAACGGAGATCAAGCGGCGCTTCATCGAGGAGCCGGCCAACACCAAGCTGCTCATCGTGGTGAGCAAGCTGCTCACGGGCTTCGACGCGCCGAGCTGCACGGTGGTGTATCTCGATCAGGAGCTGCGCGACCATAACCTGTTCCAGGCCATTTGCCGCACCAACCGGCTCGATGGTGACGACAAGCCGTACGGACAGATCGTGGACTTCAAGGAGCTGTTCGGCGAGGTGCAGGAGGCCATCGCCGTGTACAGCTCCGACCTGCTGGATGTGGACGAGGCGACCGGCGAAACGGGCAACGTGCCGCTGCGTGACTGGCGTGACGAGGGGCGCAAGCAGCTCGAGCAGGCCCGCGAGGTGATGGTGCGGCTGTGCGAACCGGTACCGCATCCGCGGGAGGTGGAGCAGTATCTGCACTACTTCGCCGGTGAAGCCAGCGACCCCGAAGCGCTCGACGCCACGGAGCCGCTGCGCATCGCCTACTACAAGGCCACGGCGTCATACGCCCGCGCCTACAGCGAAGTGGCCACCGACATGGCGGCGCTCAGCTACGACAGCGCCACGGCGGCCGCGATCAAAGCCGAGGTGCAGTACCACGCCGATATGCGCGCGGCGATCAAGAAGTATTCGGGCGAAGAGCTCGACATCAAGCCGTACGAAGCCGACATGCGCCACCTGCTGGACATGTACGTGCAGGCGGATCCGGCGAGCGTACTGGGGGCGACGGGCACGCGTTCGCTCGTGGAGCTGATCGTGGAGACGGGGGTGCACGATGTGATCGCGCGCGAGATCAACGCGCGCGGCACGCTGTCCAAGCGTGCGGTCGCGGAGACGATCATCAACAATGTGCGCAAGGTGATCATCCGGGATCAGCTAACCGATCCCCGCTTCTACGAGCGCATGTCGGCGCTGTTGGATGATCTCATTGCGCAGAGCCTCAAGGACGCGGCCGAGTACGAGGCGTTTCTGAAGAAGGCCGAAGCACTGGCGCGACAGCTCGCGGCGCGGGGCAATACGAACGGCGTGCCGGCGGTGCTGCATGGCAACGCCGAGGCGACGGTGCTGTTCAATAACCTGCCAACGGTACCGGCCAGCACCTTCAGGTACCCCACCCCGGAAGAGGCGCTGGCGCAGTTTGCACTGAAACTGGATCGGGCCGTGCGTGAACAGGCGCCCGCCGGGTGGCGTGGCGATCAGGCGCGCGAGGCCAAGGTGAAGAACGCGATTTACCCGCTGCTGGAGCGCGACCGTGCTGCGACGGCGGCGGTGTTCGAGATCGTGAAGAATCAGCCGGGCTATTGATGGCCAGCTCCGTTACCATCATCGAGCTCGGCGAAGTTGCGGTAGAGCTCACCCGGCGTGACGTGAAGAACGTGCATCTGGCCGTCCACCCGCCGGATGGGCGGGTGACGCTCGTCGCACCGGTTCGTACCCGCATCGACGTGGCGCGCGCGTACGCCGTGACCAAGTTGCCGTGGATTCGGGACCAGCGGGCCAAGCTGCGGGCACAAGCACGTGAGGTGCCGCGCCGCTACGTCACGCGCGAGAGCCATTGGGTATGGGGACGTCGGTATCTGCTCGTCGTGAAGGAGCGGGACGCCAAGCCCACGGTCACGCTGGATCACCGGCGCATCACGCTGACAGTGAGACCCGGTAGTTCCGCGGAATCGCGCGGGCGGGTATTGCACGCATGGCATCTGCGCCTGCTGCATGCCGACGTTCCCCCGCTCATAAGTCGATGGGAGCAGCGGATGGGCGTGCAAGTGTCACGCTACTATCTCCAGCGCATGAAGACCCGCTGGGGCGGCTGTAATCACTTGGCTGGCACCATCCGGCTCAATACCGAATTGGTGAAGAAGCCGAAGGACCTGCTGGAGTACGTCGTCGTGCACGAAATGGCGCACCTGCTCGAGCCCACTCACGGGACCCGTTTTCTCGCGCTGCTCGACCAGCACTACCCGGCGTGGCGCGAGGCGCGGGCGGAATTAAACGAGTTGCCGCTCGGGTGACCGCCGCGGTCGTCACCCCGCGCGTCTCTCCCCCTCATCGAATCGCGAGGTGAGCAGTGCGATGGTGTCGCGCCCGCAGCCGAGCTCCCGCAGCACGGTGGAAGCCTCGGCGACCGCGGTGCGCACCTGATCGAGATCGGCCGCGATATGGGCGGCTTCGAGCGACGCGCCCCGACCCACGGCGCGGAGCGTCGCCCGCGTCGGCCAGTCGTCGACGCCGCCGAGGGAGGTGGTGTGGCGCCCCCCCATACCGGTGCTGTACATGAGGTCATAGGCCGGGGCGAGGGACCATGACCCATCCGCCTCCATCAGGAACGCGAAGTTCTTGGCGTGATCGTCCCGGTT
Source organism: Gemmatimonas sp. (assembly GCA_040379205.1). GTDB lineage: Bacteria > Gemmatimonadota > Gemmatimonadetes > Gemmatimonadales > Gemmatimonadaceae > Gemmatimonas. The sequence continues at coordinate 24,961 of JBEILM010000042.1, read as the reverse complement.
GTACAGGAACACGTTGTACGCCATCCGCCGAAACATCTGGCGCACCTCCGCATACGAGCCGGTGAGCTGCCAGGTGAGCGCCAGAAGCCCCTCGTAATCGAGGGACGGCTCTCGGAACGAGGCGTGCAGGAGCCCGCTGGCCGTATGCATGTGCACCCGCCCGCGTCCACCGGGGCCGAACCGGTCGAATCGCTGCACGGCGAAATGGCGCTGGCCGGTGGAGTCCGTCAGCAGACGGGTCGGTGGCATCGCGACGCCCGCGCGCTCCGCCACGCGCGCGTACGCGGCCTCTATGGCGCCCACATCGTCTCCGAAGAGCCGGCGATCCTCATCGTTGGCGAACTTCACGAGCCACGCGGCGTAGGTGTCCGGGAGCGCCAGGTCGGTGCCCATGGCGATCTCCGGCGTCACCCCGGCGACGAGTCGCACGGAATCCCGCATGGGATCCTCCGCGGCAAGACCGATAACCGATTTCGGCCGAGCGCCTCCGGGGGAGCCGCCCGTGAGCATGAGGGCTTCGAGGACCTCCTCTTCGCTCCCTTCCAGCAGACGTGCCGTCTGTGCGGCGACGGCGCCGAGATCGAACGCGAGCGAGTCGGTCGATTCGCGTTCCGGGAGTAGTGGGGACGCGGGCTCGAAGACCAAGGCGCCCATCGCCGCATGCCCGACGGCGAGTAGACGGTCCAGCGGCGTGATGTCGTCGAGCCGTTTCCCAGCCCGGCGCAAGGCGCGGTCCTGCAGGCGACGACCCCATCCGTCGGGCAGGGCGTCGGCGAGGAGGCCGGGGAGCCGGTCAAACGTGCGGTCGTCATGGGTGTGTGGTCCCGGTCCCACCGCCAGACGAAAGGGCGAGAGCGGCAACGGGTCCAGGCAGAACGCGTCGTCGTAGAAGAAGACCGGGCGTCCCTCGTGCAGGGCGAGGGTCCCAATAGCTCGGTCGGGCACGGCGACGCCGTAGCGATCCATTCCGAACCGGAGCCCGACCTGCACGCGCGCAACGGGCTTCGTGGCGCGCGCGGTGGCCGACGGCCGGCGAGGCGAACGAGGCGTCACTTGGGCCCGGCGATTGTGCCGCCGCGAAGCCCCACGCGAACCAGCTTGGCGCGAACGGCCGCGCTCGCATCGCGACGCACGCCGCGCTGCCGGACGGGGGCGGCGCGCTCGAGATCCTCCAGCCTTTCGACCGTGACCGCCGGGAAGAGATCGTCGAGATTCGGCGAGACGTTCAGCGCCACCGCAATGCGCACCAATCGCTCGAACGCGATCTGCCCCGTGGTCTCGAAACGTCGGAGGGTGTCGACTGAGACGCCGGCCCGCTCCGCCAGGACCTCGCGTGTGAGTCCAAGCGCGAGGCGGCGGGCCTTGGCGCGCTCGCCGGTCCGCTGCACGAGGGCCTTGGGGGTCTGCTCGATAAGTAGCGTTTTCCGCATCAATAACCCTCATAAGCCAGCGTTATGCTGTAAATATAAGGTGTTATCGTAGCATCCGCTACCGCTTGGACAAGCCGCGGTGGCCCACGCCAAGGCCAGATGCGTGGGGCTGGGAGCCATTGCCCTCCTCTCGGACTCATCTCGGGTTGGCCGGCATGGGCGATGCCGTCGTGGGCGTCACCGTCGCACCGGGCGCAGGAGACGTGCCCTCGTCGAGTGACGATATGCAACAGGCCGCCTGCTGCCGCCCGCCACCTCTGGGCGATGCCCCGGGCGCACCGCGACTGCGCAGACTCTCCCGCTGATGGGGATCACAGGTACTCACAAGCACGGCGAGCGTCATGAGGATTCGCGGGAGTCGGGTCACGAAGATCCCCATGATCCACGTACGCCCGTCGATACCGTTGGGTAGGGCTGGCAACTGCATCTCGTCGCTCCGTTTGTTCGGACGGAGGCAAGCTGCGGTGGCCTCTGTGATTGCGCATCCGTTCTGTTCCGAGTATTTCCGAAGCTATGCCTACGGAAAAGCGAAGCACAGGAAAGCCATCGGCGCACGTCCGGCAACCAGCGAAGCCGGCGAAGAGAACCACCTCGAATCGAGCGTTCCGAGATCGGCTCCGGCTGCTTGTTCGCGGGTTCGAGAGTGCGGCAGCCTTCGCAAGGCACTGCGGAATTCAGCAGGCTCGTGTCTCGGAGTGGCTCGCGGGAGAGCAGATGCCAGGCGCGAGCTTCCTAGCTCTGATATGCGAGCGGACGGGCGTCTCCGCTGACTGGCTTCTCATGGGTCGCGGGGGCGAGAGCGTCGTTCCCTGGACAGCAAGTAGATCACGCGAAGAACTCGAACAGGATCTTGCGATCCATGTTCACGCCCACATCCGCAGGCGCGACAACGAGGGGGCGTTCGACGTCATCGAGGGCCACCGTCTCACGACCGATTGGCTGGTCGATGGGTGCGGGTTGATGAACTCGCTGCTGGAAGCGGAAGAGCAGCGTATTCGCGACTGGGCCATCTGGGAGGACAAGATCGATTCTCTGCTTCATGTGTCCGACGACATCGTCGAAACGCTGAAGGCCGTCGTTCCATTCTTGCCTGAGCAGGATGTCGAGCTTGGCGCGCACGTGAGCCAGCTCAGTAAGGCGGCGATAACGGCGCTCTCCATGGCTGACATCCTCGATGCTCCCCCAAAACCAAGCTGCAGGCGTCGGGCAAAAGCGAGAGTCTCCATTCGATCAGTGGAAGGACCTGAGCTCGCGCTTAAACGTCTGCTGAACCGCATGAAGCGAATACCGAAGAGGGCGACTCAGCCGAGCTTTCAATCCTCGACGACCGGCAAGCTGATCGTGGCGCCCGTTGATGCGCTGAAGCCATGATCCCGTCGCCCCTCCCGCCCGAGCCCCTGAGCGTTCTTGTCACATTTTTGTCACATCGGCACGTCCTGCGGTCAGCGACGCGGCGTTTTCCCTTTGAAAATCACCAATCGGTCTGATCGTGCTGGGAGTCCGAGGGGAACTACGGGGCGTACATCGAGGACTTGAAGCGGCGGAAGGGGCCGGATGCGGATCAGCCGCATCGGATCAGACATCCGCTCGTCCCATCCAACGGCCGCCGCAGTCGCAGCGGTCCGCGCACCTCGTCGCGGACCACCGCAGCGGGATCGATCTCGCGGTCGCCTTGCGTGATGCGGAGTTGGCCCTTGGCGACGAGCGCGGCCGCGACGGTGCGGACACGCGGCATGAGATCGCGCCAGGCATCGGGCGCTATGTGCCGCGCCACTTCGCTGGGGCAGATCGAGGCGGTGGGCGCGCGCTGGCCGAGCAGGGCGAGCGTGACCGTGGCGAGCGTGTTGTCCGATAGGTCCAAGAGCGGCGCCGCTGCACAAGGCGCAGAGCCAGGCGTGGTCATTCGAGACGCCGCACCACGCGCGCCGGCTGGCCAAGGGCCACCACCATGGGCGGGATGTCCCGCGTCACGATGCTGCCGGCGCCGACCGTGGACCCGGCCCCGATGGTGACTCCAGCCATGATGATCGCGCCGGCCCCGATCCACGCGCGGTCGCCGATGTGCACGGGCGCCACGAGGGTCCGGTACGGCGCTTCACCCGGCGTCCGGTCGGCGCCACGGTGCCGGTCGTCCGGATGCACCGGATGGCTGGCCGTCAGGATCTGCACGCCGGCCCCGATGAGCACGTCGGCCCCGATGGTGATGACGGCCGTGTCCAGAAACTGGCAGCCGCGATTCACGAACGTTCGCGCGCCGATCTGCAGGTGGATGCCGAATTCGCAGGTGAAGGGCGTCTCGATCCACACGCCCTCGCCGCTATCGGCGAGCAGATTGCCGATGATGGTCTGCCGTTCGGTCAGCGTCAGCGCCGGGTCGCCGTTCGCGCGGGCCAGCGTCTGACGGCAGCGCTCGGCGGCCTCCAGCAACGCCGGGTCACGGCCGTCGAACTCGCGCAGCGGACTGGTGGCGGACAGTTCCGGCGAAGTCACAATGGGTCGCGGGTACGGGAGCACGCTGTCCCCGGCCGAGTGCCGGGCTGCGAATCATGGCTGGGGTCAAGATAGCCGTCGGCGGGTCGGGGCACCGGGACGCCGGCCGCGACGCGGGCCCTGCAGGAGCTCGCCTTGGCCCCGTTATCTTCCCGCCCATGTCCATTACGCTCAACAGCTTGCGGGTCGCGATCGTCGGATCGGGCCCGGCCGGATTCTACGCCGCCGAGGCGCTGCAGAAGGCGGCCCCCGGTATTGCCATCGACCTCATCGACCGCCTGCCAACGCCCTTCGGCCTGGTGCGCGGCGGGGTGGCCCCCGATCACCCCAAGATCAAGTCGGTCACCCGCATCTTCGACCGCATCGCCTCGCAGCCGGGCTTCCGGTTCCTCGGGCACGTGCGGGTGGGGCAGGATGTCACCGTGGACGAGCTGCGGGCGCGCTACCACGTGGTGATCTTCTGCCACGGCGCCGACTCCGACCGGTCGCTCGGCATTCCGGGAGAGACGCTGCCGGGCAGTCACGCTGCCACCGAGTTCGTGGCCTGGTACAACGGCAACCCGGACCATGCGGCGGCGCACTTCGACCTGTCGCAGCGCGAGGTGGCGGTGGTGGGCATCGGGAACGTGGCCATGGACGTGGCCCGCATTCTCGCCAAGCCCACGAGCGAGCTGGCCAAGACGGACCTCGCCGACCACGCGCTGCAGGCGCTCGCAGCGTCTCAGGTGCAGGTCATTCACCTCGTGGCGCGCCGTGGGCCCGTGCAGGCGGCGTGCACCACGCCCGAGCTGCGCGAGCTGGGCGAGCTGGAGGGCGTGGAGGTGATCGTCGACCCGCGCGATCTCGAGCTCGACCCGGCCAGTGCCGCGGAGCTGGCCGCCATGGACGACCGCAACCCGGCCAAGAACCTCGACGTGCTGCGCGAGTGGGCAGCCCGTCCGCGCACCGGCGCACCGCGCCAGGTGGTGCTGCACTTCAACGCGTCGCCGGTGGCGTTGGCCGGCACCGCGCGCGTGGAGGGCCTGACGATCGTGCGTAACCGCCTCGAGTCGGACGGCCTGGGGGGCGTGAAGGCCGTACCGACCGACGAAATCCACACGCTGCCGGTGGGGCTCGTGTTCCGCTCGGTGGGCTACAAGGGGCGGGCTCTTGCGGGCGTGCCCTTCGACGACCGGAACGGTGTGGTGCCCAACGTGGGTGGCCGCGTGGTGGAGCAGGCGGGGAGTGAGACACCGGTGCCGGGTGTGTATGTGGCCGGCTGGATCAAGCGCGGCCCGCAGGGGATCATCGGCACGAACAAGCTGTGCGCCACGGACACGGTGACCCAGGTGCTGGCTGATGTGGCGGCGGGCGCCGTTCCCGCCATCGACAGCGACGTGGCGCCCATCGACGCGCTGCTCGCCGAACGCGGCGTGATGGTGACGACCTGGGCCGACTGGCAGTTGCTGGACAGGGCCGAACAGGAACGCGGCGCGGCGTCAGGGCGGCCGCGCGCCAAGATCACGGACGTGCCGGAGATGCTGACGGTCATCGCGGCGGGGCGCGGCGTGTAATCGTTGCGCCGCGTCGCCGCGCCCATCGTCGTCGGGTCCCCTGCCGGGCGCGGGGTACGGGCTGCGATATGCGGGCTGGAAAAATGTCTGTCTCGAACAGACATTTTCCGGATGGACACCCGCTTCGCCACCGCCATCCACATCCTCGTCCTGCTCCACACCGAACGCCGCGGACTCGCGTCGGCAGTCATCGCGCGCAGCGTCCAGAGCAATCCGACCCGCGTGCGCGAGCTTCTCGCGCGGCTCGGCGCGGCGGGGATGACCACCGGCGTTCGCGGCCGGCGGGGCGCTACGTTCCTCCACCGGGCGCTCGACACGATGTCCCTGCGCGACGTGTACCGCGCCCTCTACGACGAGCCGGTCCTGCTTCCGCTGCACGAGCCGGACGAACGCTGCCCGGTGGGGCGACATGTCCCCCTCGCCCTGTTCGCGCCGTTTCACATGGCGGAGATCGTGCTCGAAACGTCGCTCTCGGAGACGACGGTGGCGGAGGTGGCGGCCGCGGTGACGCAAGCGCGCACACGTGAGCGCGAGCGGGGGCGCGAACACCGGCAGCGCCGATGACGCCACCCGGTCAGTGTGTCAGCCCGTACACCACGTAGTTGGTCGCAAACTTGTACGCATCGTTGGAGAGGTTCACGGGATACCACCCCTCGCCCGACCACTCCATGTAGTCGCCGATGTCATTGTTGTAGTTGATCACCACCTGCAGCCGCTTCGCCGGGTCGTTGTCCTCGTGAATGCCGAGGTACACGGCCCGGGCGGCGGGCGTGGCGGGATGCGTCATCCCGTCGAGCGTGGCGATCGAGAAGAACGCATTGAACACCGGATGTGAACGTTCGAGCGGCACGATCTGCGCCGTGGGCAGCACCTTCTGCATGCCGGCCTCGAACACGGCCCACTGTTGCGCGAAGTAGAAGTCGTCGACGATCAGGAAGCCGCCCTTCAGGATCCAGTTGCGCAAGCCGGCGGCTTCCGCATCGGTGGGATACCAGTAGCCGGGCTCCGTGAGATACGCGACAGGGTAGTGCGCCAGCGCCGGATCATCGAGCGTGTGCACATTGCTGCCTGCGCGGTGCAGGCGCAGCGTCGACAGGTCGCCCAGGATGGCCATGAAGTTGCGTTCCATCTGCGGATAGTCGGCGCTCCACGCCATACGATACCCCTGCGTGTAGCGGAGCCGCACGAAGGTGTAGCGGCCATCGTACGGTACGTTGGGCAGCACCGGAGCGCGTCGCTGCGACCACGCCAGCGGCGCGGCCATCACGACCAGGGCCAGGGTGAGCAGCAGGGGACGGTGCATGGCCGGAGTATGAGAGCCGATCCGTGATCACACAACCACGGTGCGACCTGTGGGGGCGTGACGCACAACGCCTCGCTGTCCGATCTGGCGGAACGGTGTCCCACGCGTGCGAGGGGTAGGGCGCGTGGAGCGCATGGGGTGGCGACCACGTCCGACGTGGCTGCCACGTACGCTGTGGCGTTCCCATGCCATCCTCGACCAGCTCGCGCGCCACGACGGCCTCGCCAGCCAGCCCCAGTGCGTGGAGCGCGATGGCACCGTCCACCGGCTGCGTGTGAATGCCGGTGCGTACAGCGGGGCGGTCGGCAGCCAGTGGCGGCGGGGTCGTGACGTTGACGGAGTGACGGCGAACCGTGGTGAGCAGCCGGAACGTGTGGCGGGGGGCGTGGGGGCGACGTACGATTGCTCCACGTCATCGTCCCGATGGACGCCCTTCCGGAGCTTTCGTCATGTTCGCCACTTCTGCCTCGCGTCGCCCCATGTCCGGACTGTCGCTCCCGATGCCCTGCGTGTTGCTGCGCCGCCTTCTCTCCATGCTGCTCGCGCTCATGCCAAGCGCGCTGCCTGCACAAGGTGGGCCGCAGACCGACCCCTTCACGCTCGATCAGGTGATGAGCGCTCCGTTTGCCACCAACCTGGTCGCTGCGGCACGAGGCGAGCGGCTGGCGTGGACGCTCAACGAACGCGGCTCGCGCAATGTGTGGGTGGCCGAAGGGCCGGCGTTCACCGCGCGCCGGCTGACGACCTACGATCAGGACGACGGGCAGGAGTTGAGTGCGGTTCAGCTGTCGCCCGATGGCCACCGTGTGATCTATGTGCGCGGCGGCGATTTCAGCTCCAACTGGGACGATGCCCTGCCGGTCAACCCGGTCGGGATGCCGACCCCCACGAAGGTGGAGATCTGGTCGGTGCCGTTCGAGGGCGGCACACCGGTGTCGTTGGGGGAGGGCGCCCATCCCGTGATCTCGCCGACGGGCGATGTGGTGGTGTTCGAACGCGGCCGGCAGCTCTGGCAGGTCCCCATCGATGGGTCAGGGCCAGCGAAGCGCCTGTTTGACCAGCGTGGCACGGCCAGCGACGCGCAGTTTTCCCCCGATGGGTCGCGCCTCGCATTCGTGTCGGGGCGTGGTGACCACGCGTTCATCGGCATCTACACCAACGAGCAGACCCCCATGCTGTACGTGGCGCCGAGCACGAACCGGGACTGGGCCCCGCGCTGGTCGCCCGATGGCCGTTCGCTCGTGTTCGCGCGGCGAGCAGGCAGTGGCGGGCCACCGGCGCCGAACCTCGAACTGCAGCCGGCACCCTGGAGCCTGTGGGTGGCCGATGCCGTCACGGGGGAGGCGACGCTGCGCTGGAGCAGCGAGGTGTCGCTCAAGGGAAGCGTGCCGTCGACACACGGTGGCATCAACCTGCACTGGGCCGCCGCCGATCGCCTCGTCTTCCTGTCGTACCACAATGGTTGGCCGCATCTGTACTCCATGACGGCGCGTGGCACCGAGCCGCCGCTGCTGCTCACTCCGGGGGCGCACATGGCGGAGCACGTCACGCTCTCGCCGGACGGGCGCATGCTGTACTACGCGGGCAACCTCGGAACGACGCCGGGTGACATCGACCGCCGGCACGTGGTTCGCGCGCCGGTGGATCGCGCTGCGCCTGAGGTGCTGACGCCGGGCACCGGCGTAGAGTTCATGCCGGCAGTAATGGGCAGCGGTCGTGTGGCGGCCATTGGCGGCGGCGCACAGCGGCCGCCGGTGCCGTTCGTGCTGAACGTCGCGGGTGAGGCGCGCGCGGCTGCCGATACGCCCCGCACCTCCCTCGGTGATGCACAGGTGCCCACGGACTTTCCCACGGCACGCCTGGTGGTGCCGAAGCAGGTGGTGTACACCAGCAGTGACGGCGTGAGGGTGCACGCGCAGCTTTTCGAGCCGCCTGCCGGCGGACCGTCGCGCAAGGCCGCCGTGATCTACGTGCACGGCGGCCCGCCGCGGCAGATGCTGCTCGGGTGGCATTACGGCGACTACTACTGGAACGCCTACGCGATGAACCAGTATCTGGCGAGCCGCGGCTTCGTGGTGCTGTCGGTCAACTATCGGCTGGGGATCGGCTATGGCCACGACTTTCATCGGCCACCGCGAGCGGGCATCGCCGGCGCGTCGGAGTATCTGGACGTGAAGGCGGCCGCCGAGTGGCTGCGTGCGCAGCCGAATGTGGATGGGGCGCGCATCGGCATCTATGGTGGCAGCTATGGCGGCTATCTGACGGCGCTCGCGCTCGGCCGCAATTCCGACCTGTTCGCGGCGGGCGTGGACGTGCATGGGGTGCACGACATGACCAGTGACGGTGGCTCCCGCCTTGGCGCAAACACGTGGCGGTTCGAGCGTCCCCCGGCCGAACTCGAGGCGCTGGCACGTACGGCATGGGAGTCGAGCCCGGTGAGTGCCGTATCAACCTGGCGCTCACCGGTGCTGTTCATTCACGCCGACGACGACCGCAACGTGCGATTCAGTCAGACGGTGGATCTCGTGCAGCGGCTTCGGGCGAAGGGGGTGCCGCTGGAGGAGGTCACGATCGTCGACGACACGCACCACTTCCTGCGGCACGCGAACCAGCAGCGCGTGAACGCCGCGATCGCCGAGTACCTGGCGCGGATGCTCAAGCCGTAGGATTGCCCTGCCATCCGTGGCCCTGCAGCCCGCGGCTACGGCACGATCTTCGCCGGCGGCACCGTCCTGATGCCGTCGGCGAAGGTGGCGGTCAGCAGGTACAGCAGTTTGGTGGAGGGCAGCGCGGTCGATGCCAGTGCGTACTCGGTGAGCTGGTGGGCGCCGTTGGACTTCGATCCGCCGATCGCGATGCTCGGGATCTTGCGGACCACGCCGGGGTTGGCGTCGGTGGCCCCAGTGGCCACGGCTTCCTGAGCGCCGGGCATACCGGCACTGATGCCGAGTGTGCGGTTGATGTCGATGGCCGTCTGCACGAGCGGGTGCGCTCGCGCACCGGCGAGCTGCTTCTCGGTGCCGCCGGCACCGCTCTTCTGCTCGATCTCCACGCGCAGCCCCACCTTCTGGTGGTCGGCAACTTCCCGCGTGATGCGCGTGATGGTGCGGTCGAGTGAATCGAGCAGGACCGGGTCGGGGCTGCGGAGGTCGACGGTGAAATACAGCTCCTGCGGCACCGCATTGAAAATGTTGCCACCGTGGATCTGCCCGATGTTCATCACCGCGCCGTCCGGCAGCGGGCCGAACTGCAGCGCGTACAGCTTGTCGATGGCCTCGGCCACCGCCTTCACCGGTGTCGGACGACCCCGCGACGCCAACGTGTGGGCACCGGGGCTCGTGAACACGTACCTCGTCCAGTAGATGCCCAATGCGCCATAGGCCACGCTACCGTACGCCCCGTCGGGAGCGATGAGCAGGTCGGGGCGCGGGTTGTTCGCCAGCCAGTAGTCGGCGCCCTTGAGCCCCAGCTCCTCCTGCACGGTGCCGATGAAGACAATGTCGCCCGTGTGCCTGAACTTCGTGGCGTTCATGGTACGCAGCGTGGCCAGCATGTTCGCCACCGACGCCGTGTTGTCACCCACGCCCGGGGCGTACAACGTGTCACCACTGCGGCGCACCTTGGTGGTGGCTTCTGGCGGAAACACCACGTCCATGTGAGCCATGATCACGATGGTCGGGCCGCCGCCGGTTCCCTTGCGCACGCCGATCACGTTCCCGATAGAGTCAACGGTGGGATTGAGCCCTTCCTGTTCGAAGACGCGCTTCACGTATGCAGCGCGCTGCTGCTCGAGCTTCGACTTGCCGGGCATCTCCGTCAGGCGGATCCACTCGTCCACCTGCGTCGGGAAGTTCTGCTCGAGCAGCGTCATAGCCGACTTGACGTCGGTGCGCTGCAGGAGGGCCGGGTCCCAGCTGGTGGGATAGGGCTGGGCACCGAGAGGGGCGGCAAGGACCGCGAGGAGAGCCAAGGTGGCGGTGGTCCGAAGCAACATGGGAATGGTCGGGGCAGGGGGGGACACGAGACGTGCTGGTGCACGAGGGGATCAGGGAAACAGCGGCGGCGCCTCGCGCTTCTTCGTGGCCTGCTCGAATGCATACGCCAGCCCGCCGGTTCCCTGCGCAACCGGCAGCAGCGCATACGGAACCGTGACCGACGGATAGCCAGGGCGGGCGCCGATGTTGGCGCTGTTCACCCCGGGAAAGAGCAGCGCGTCGAGTTGGTGCGCCGCGAGTGCGGCGTCGATTCCGCTGGTGGCCGACAACAGGATATCCTGGCGACGGTCGGCGTCGAGGAAGCGCGTGTAGTCATTGCCCGACGGCGGTGTGCACGCCCTGGTGGCGGTGTCCATGGGGCCGAGCGTGTCCTGATCGGCCGTGATGGGGATGACACCATACCGGCTGATGCGCCCCACCGTGGGCTTGATGCCGACTAGGAAGTTCTGCAGCGACGGGCTGAGAATGGAGCCCGACGTCTCCGTGCCCACGTTGCCGGCCCAGGCGAGCGCACGCGGGTTCACCGTGATCACGGCGTTGAGCTGGTCTTCGTCCATCGCGATCCGTGCGAGGTACTGCTGCACGATCTCGCGCGATGTGATGCGACGCTGCTCGAGCGCGGTGCGCAGGTCGGCGAGGCTCGTCTCGGCGACCGATGTCGAGGGGGCGGTCCGGCGTGTCCGCGCGGCTGCGGGGCGCGTACCGGTCACCAGCGCGAGCACAGCAAGCGCGAGCGTGACACGCGCGAGCCGATTGGCGCGAGAACGTGGCGGCATGGTGAGGGCGGGGAGGGGCGGGTCGTGGTCACCCCCAGAGGGCAGGGCCACGGAGCACACGGAACGGGGCGGAAACTTCAGGATAACGTCATGGCAAACCATCCGTGTGGTTTCCGCCCGCTTGCGTCCAATCCGTGGCCCTGCCGTCTGCGGCCACCGAGTCGCGTCCAGCTAGGCCAGCACCGGCAACCCCTTCGCGATCTTGTCCCGCCACATGGCCGGCCCGCTCTCGTGCACATTGTGCCCGGCGCTGTCCACGGCGACGGTCACCGGCATGTCCTGCACCTCGAACTCGTAGATGGCCTCCATGCCGAGGTCCTCGAAGGCGACGACGCGTGACGACCGGATCGCCTTCGATACGAGGTACGCAGCCCCACCGACAGCCATGAGGTAGGCCGCCTTGTGCTTGCGGATGGCCTCGAGCCCCGTTGGGCCACGCTCGGCCTTGCCGACCATGGCGATGAGGCCGGTCTTCTCGAGCATCATCTCGGTGAACTTGTCCATGCGCGTGGCTGTCGTCGGACCGGCGGGACCCACGGCTTCGTCGCGCACGGGGTCAACAGGGCCGACGTAGTAGATCACGCGGTTGGTGAAGTCCACCCCCGCCGGGAGCCCCTGCCCGCTGGCGTAGAGATCGGCGATGCGCTTGTGCGCGGCGTCGCGCCCCGTGAGCATCTTGCCATTCAGCAGCAGGCGGTCGCCGGCCTGCCAGGTGGCCACGATCGCCGGCGTGAGCGTGTCGAGGTCGACACGCTTCGCGTTCACGTCGGGGCGCCAGGTGACCTTGGGCCAGTCTTCGAGGCGCGGCACGGGGAGCTGCGCCACGCCGCTACCGTCGAGCACGAAGTGCGCATGCCGGGTGGCCGCACAGTTGGGGATCATCGCGATCGGCTTCGAGGCCGCGTGCGTGGGATAATCCCAGATCTTCACGTCGAGCACCGTGCTCAGGCCGCCGAGGCCCTGCGCGCCGATGCCCAGCGCGTTGATCTTGTCGTGCAGCTCGATGCGCAGCTCCTCAAGCTTGGTCTGCGGGCCGCGCTGCTTGAGCTGCGCCATGTCGATGTGCTCCATGAGCGATTCCTTCGCCATGAGCATCGCCTTCTCGGCGCTGCCGCCGATGCCGATGCCGAGCATACCGGGCGGGCACCAGCCCGCGCCCATGAGCGGCACCGTCTTGATGACCCAGTCGACGATGCTGTCGCTGGGGTTGAGCATGGCGAACTTGGCCTTGTTTTCCGAGCCACCGCCCTTGGCCGCCAGCTTCACATCCACTGTGTCACCAGGGACGAGCTCCACGTGCACCACCGCCGGCGTGTTGTCGCGCGTGTTCTTGCGGCTGAAGGCCGGGTCGGCCACGATGCTCGCACGCAGGATGTTGTCGGGGAGCAGGTAGGCGCGTCGAACACCGTCGTCCACCATCTCCTGGATGCTCATGGTGGCGTCCCAGCGCACGTTCATGCCCACCTTGAGGAACACCACGACGCTGCCCGTGTCCTGGCAGATCGGGCGGTGTCCCTCGGCGCACATGCGCGAGTTGGTGAGGATCTGGGCGATGGCGTCCTTCGCGGCCGGTGACTGCTCCTTGTCGTAGGCGTCGGCGAGCGCATGGATGTAGTCCAGCGGGTGGTAGTACGAAATGTGCTGGAGCGCGTCCGCGATGGACTGAATGAAATCGGCCTGAGTGATGGTGGTCATGGCTGGAAAATAGTGGGAACGGGCATCGTGGGGCTCCGGGCCGCCGGCCGCCCACGGCCATGCTAGATTGCGCGGGCCACACCGCTCCCTCTACCCTGGTGATGTCGCTGCCCGCTTCCCAGCCCGCGTCCCAGCTCCTCCAGGCTGGCCGGCCGACCCTGATCGGCGTCCCGTACGATGCGGGGTCCTCATATCTGCGGGGGGCAGCCGACGCCCCCGCACACATTCGCGAGGCGCTCCGGTCGCCCTCGGCCAACCGCTGGACCGAGGATCTGCAGCACCTCGAGGGCGATGGGGATGTGGCCGATGCGGGGGATCTCGCGCTGGCGGCCGACGCCTCGGCGCGGGTGGCCATCCAGCACGCCATCGCGTCATTGCTCGCTGCCGGTGCCGCGCCGCTCGTGCTCGGGGGAGATCATTCCATCACGTATCCGGTGCTGCGTGCCATGGCGGCGGTGCACGGGCCGCTCACCGTGCTGCACCTGGACGCCCATGCCGACCTGTACGATACCTTTGAAGGCGACCAGTTCTCACACGCCTGTCCCTTCGCTCGCATCATGGAGGAGGGGCTGGCCCGGCGCCTCGTGCAGGTGGGCATCCGGACGCTGACCGGGCATCAGCGGGCGCAAGCGGATCGCTTCGGGGTGGAGATCATCGACATGCGAGCGTGGGCCGCCGGTACCCGACCACAGGTCACCGGCCCGATGTACCTCTCGGTCGACCTCGATGTGCTCGACCCGGCTTTTGCGCCCGGCGTCTCGCACTGGGAGCCGGGCGGCCTGTCCACGCGCGACCTGCTGGCGCTCATCCAGTCGGTGGGAGGCCCCGTCGTGGGGGCGGATGTAGTGGAGTGCAATCCGCGTCGCGACCCGACCGGGATGACGGCGATGGTGGCGGCGAAGGTGGTCAAGGAGCTTGCGGCGGTGATGCGGCGCGCCTGACGCGGCGGTGAATCCGACTTCGGTACCGTGACGCCGGTCAGGCGGGTGTGATGTGCCGCATGCCGATCTGCGCCACCGTCGTGGTCCCGCTCTGCTTCATCGTGACCTCGAACTCGCGGCGCAGGATGGCCAGCACGGCTTCGACGCCGTCCTGTCCGAAGGCGCCAAGCCCCCAGATGTAGGGACGACCAATGCCAGCCGCGGTGGCGCCGAGGGCCAGGGCCTTGAAAACGTCGGTGCCGCGCCGGAATCCACCGTCGCAGATGATGGGGATGCGACCCTGGACCCCTGCGACAACCTCGGGGAGGGACGTGATGGTGGCCCGGCGCGAGTTCTCGGCTCGTCCACCGTGATTCGACACGAAGAGACCATCAACGCCATGCTCCACGGCCAGCGCCGCATCCTCGCCGGTGACGATCCCCTTGAGCAGCACCTTCATGCTGGTGCTCTGCTTGAGCCGGTCGACGAACTCCCAGGTCGGCGTGCCCTGCTCGAATTGCGGCGGCAGCGCCCGATACCCGACGAGGTTGGGTTTGCGGCGGTTGTCGCGATCGTCGACACGCCCGCTCACCCCGGGGAGCGGCGGCCCCCCGAGGTGGCACTTGATGCAGTCGGGCGTGTCGCGTCGGGCCTCGCGCACCATCGTCTCGCGATTGCTGCCGCCGAGCAGGTCCACGGTGAACGCGATCGCCGGTGCCCCCGCGCGTTCGGCGCGCTGCACCATCTGCTTCGTGAGCGACCAATCGGACTGATGATATAGCTGGAACCACACCGGACCGCCGCGCACCGCGATGGCGTCCTCGATGGACGTCGTGGCCACGGTGGAAAGGACCATGAGGTGATCCCTCGCCCGGGCGGCCCGCGCCACGGCCACCTCGCCGTCCTTGTGGAAGGCCTTCTGGCTGCCCACGGGATTGAGGACGATGGGCGAAGGATAGCGTGTGCCATACAGGGTCACTCCGGCGTCGACGCGGCTCACGTCAACGAGGCGGCGAGGCCGCAGGGCCCAGCGATCGAAGCCGGCGCGGTTGGCGGCGATGGTGGCGTCGTCGTCGCTGCCCGTGTTGAGGTAGCCCCAGTGTGCAATGGGGATGTTGCGCTGGGCGACCGGCTCGAAGTCGAAGACATCGAGGGCGTCGCCGGGGCTGGCGATGAGCGGCGGCTGCAGCGCGGCGTGCGTGCCGGGGGCGCCGGCGAGGCGTTCGGCGAGGTCGAGGGTGGCCGTGTCGGCGCGCGTCGACGTGCCGAGCAGCGTATCGAACAGCGCCGGGTCGAGGCCGGAGGCGGCCAGCAGGGGGCTGGCGTCAAGGAAGGCAGAGGAAGCGCGCTGGCGTTGCTCGAGCGGCTTGGGGCGAGCGGATTCACCACGGAACTCGGGCGCTACAACCTCGAGCTGAACACCGAGCCGGTGATGCTGGAGGCCGGCGCGTTCACGGGGTTGGAACGCGATCTGGGTAGGGCGCTGGCTCAGGCGCGTGACGTGGCCCGCACCCTCGACACCGACCTGGCGCTGGTCGGCATCCTGCCCTCGCTGCAGCTGGCGGACCTCACCCTCGACAACCTGGTGCCGTCGCCGCGCTACCTCGAGCTCAATCGCACGGTGGCGGCGCTCAATGGCGGGCTGGTGCGCACACTCATCCAGGGGCGCGATCATCTGCAGTTGTCACTCCCGCACCTCATGCTGGAGACGTGCAATACCGGCATCCAGGTACACCTGCAGGTCGATCCGGAGCGTCTCGCCCTTCTCTACAACATCGCGCAGCTGGTCAGCGGACCACTCGTGGCGGTGACCGCCAACTCGCCGCTGCTGCTGCAGCACCGGCTCTGGCATGAGACACGCATTCCCGTGTTCGAGCAGACGGTGGACATCCGGTCCGCTCCCGACCGACAGCGCGATGCCCGGCCACGTGTACACTTTGGTGACGACTGGATCGGGGACGACGTTCTGGACGTGTACCGGGATCAGGTGGCGCGGCATCGGATCACGCTGATGGATGAGCCGGGCGAGTCGTCGCTGGCGGTGCTGGCCCGCGGTGATGTGCCGCGACTGCGGGCGCTCGGCCTGCACAACGGCTCGCTGTATCGCTGGAACCGTCTCTGTTACGGCGTCACCAATGGAGTGCCCCATCTGCGGCTGGAACACCGTCCGTTGGCTGCCGGCCCGACCATCCTCGACGAAGTTGCCAACGCGGCGACACTCGTGGGCCTGATGCTGGGGCTGGAGGCGACCTTCGGCGACATCCGTCCGCACTTTGCCTTCGGTGACGCCAAGTCGAACTTCATTGCCGGGGCGCGCTACGGCATGGACGCGAGCTTCCGGTGGGGGCGCGGCAGGCCGGTGCCTGCACATGTGCTCTGGCAGGACACCTTGTTGCCGCTCGCCGCCGATGGCCAGCGGCGCGCCGGCATCGGCGACGCGGAGGCGCGCCGCTACCTCGATGTGATGGCGGCGCGAATTGCGAGCGGACAGACTGGGGCACAGTGGGCGCTCGATGGCTGGGCGGCGCTGGCCGGCATTCCCAACCGCATCGCGCGGGCGGAGGCCGTGACGCGCGAGCTGATGGCGCGGCAGTGGACCGGGGTGCCCGTGCACGCGTGGAGCCTGCCGGAGCCGACGGCAGCGTACCGTTGGCGCGCGGCCTGCAGCACCGTGGGGGAACTGATGTCGACCGACCTGTACACCGTGCAGCCCGACGACCTGGTTGCCGTGGCGGCGGCCGTGATGGCCTGGCGACAGATCCACCATTTGCCCGTGCAGGACGACGAAGGGCGGCTGGTGGGGATGGTGACCCTGGCGGACATCAGCGAGACGCCCGCGGACGGCGACGAGGTGCCAGCGGCGCCGCAGACCGTCCGCGAGGTCATGCGCGGGAAGCTGGTGACCGCCGCTCCCCTCGAGAGGCTCGACGACGTCGCGCGGCGGATGGGGGCGGAAGGGGTGAAATGCCTGCCCGTGTTGCTGGGGGAGCGGCTCGTGGGGATGCTGAGTGTGCGCGATCTGCAAGGGGATGGGCCACCGGTCTGAGCGAGGACGGCGCTGGGCACATGCACGGCAGCGAATCGCCGAAGCCAGCCGTTTCTGGAAAGCATAGATTGCCCTCGTGTACCCCGCCTCTTCTGCCCGCCTCATCATGTTACGCCGGCTTCCTCGCGTTCGGTCGCTTCTTGTCCGGGCGTTTACCGCCATCGGCCCCGCCGCGCTCGCGCCCACTCTCGGGGTAGCGCAGCCCACTCCCCCGAGCGGCCAGCGGGTGAACGTTGCCCCCCGTCTCGACGCGGCGGTGGCAGACTCCTTTGCGCGCGCCGCGCGAGCGCGGCCGTTTCCGAGCACCAATGTCATCAAGGTCACCACCTCGCCGGTGATCGACGGCAAGCTCGACGAGGCGGTGTGGAAGGAAGGCGTCCCCGTCAGCGAGTTCCTGCAGCGCGAACTCAACGAGGGGGTGCCCGCCTCCGAGCGGACCGAGGTACGCTTCGCCACCGACGGCGTGAACCTGTACATCGGGGCGCGCCTGTACGACCGCGAGCCGAAACTCATCGTGCCCGGGGAAAAGATTCGCGACGTGACGCTCGCCAACAGTGATTACATCGCCTTCATCTTCGACACGTATCACGACCACCAGAACGGGTTCGTCTTCGCGACCACGCCGGCCGGCATCGAGTATGACGGTCAGGTGATTCGTGAAGGTGAAGGGGGCGGGACCATGGTACCGGGGCAGAATCGCATGCAGGCCGGCGCGATGGGCGGCTTCAATGTCAACTGGGACGCCAGCTGGACGGTGGCCACCACCATCGACGATGACGGGTGGACGGCGGAGTTCCGCATTCCGTTTTCCACGCTGCGCTACCAGTCGGGGAGCGGCGAACAGACGTGGGGGCTCAACGTCTCGCGCATGATCCGCCGCAAGAACGAGGAGCTGTACTGGGCGTTCATTCCGCGCCAGTTCAACCTCTATCGCCTGTCGCTGGCGGGGAATCTCGCGCAGCTCACGGTACCGGTACGCCGCATCCAGACGATGACGCCGTACGTGCTGACGTCGTCGCAGGCCACCTGGGCCGGTGATGTGCGCGCGACGCGGTCGCCCACGGAGGTCGGAGGCGAGATCAAATACGGCGTGACGCCCTCGCTGACGCTCGACCTCACGTACAACACCGACTTCGCGCAGGTCGAGGTCGACGACCAGCGCGTGAACCTCACCCGCTTCCCGATCTTCTTTCCCGAGAAGCGCCCGTTCTTCCTCGAGAACGCGGGCATCTTCTCGGCCGGCACACCGCAGGCGGTGGACCTGTTCTTCACGCGGCGCATCGGCATTTCGGAGAACGGCACGCCGCAGCCCATTCTTGGCGGCGGCCGGCTGTCCGGGCGCGTGGGGGGCACCACCCTCGGCCTGCTGCAGATGGTGACCGATGCCCCCGATGCGCTGTCGAGTGGTCAGTCGTTCTCGGTCGGGCGCGTCATTCGCGAACTGTCCTCCCGGTCGCGCGTCGGCGCGATGGTGGTGCAGCGCATGAATACCGACAGTACCGCTGACGTGAATCGGACCTTTGCGGTGGATGGCCGCCTCGGGCTGGGGCAGGCGTGGACCGCCGACGTGTGGGCAGCGCGCACGACGACCCCCGGGCGCACCGGCGACGACTACGGCTACAATGCGCGGCTCGCCTTCCAGACGAACGTGTGGAATCACAGTGCACGCGTGGCGCAGATCGGTGACGACTTCAATCCCGAGGTGGGCTTCATGAGCCGCCCCGGTGGCTACCGTGCCTACGAGGCTTCGTTCATGCGCCTGGTACGCAAGCCGGAGTGGGCGTGGTTCCGGCAGTGGAATCCGCACGTGAGCTATCGCGGCTTCTACGGCCTGCAGGATGGCTTCTACCAGACCGGCTACTGGCACATCGACCTCACGGAGATCGAGTTTGCCAACAGCTCGCGCTTCGGCCCCGAGTTCAACATCTCGCATGAAGGCTTGCAGGCGCCGTTCACGATCGCGCCGGGCGTGGTACTGCAGCCGGGGGCGTACGACTGGGGGACGTTGGGGTTCGACTATCAGACCGACCCCAGCGAGAACGTCTGGGTGACCGGCCGTTTCGACGTCGGCAACTTCTGGACCGGCACCCGCACTGGCGGCAGCGGTACGCTGACGCTGCGGCGCGGGGCGACCTTTTCCGGGTCGATCTCGGTGGAACACAACGACGTGAAGCTGCCGCAGGGCGATTTCCGACGTACGCTGCAAGCGCTGCGCCTGAATTACTTCTTCACGCCACGCGTGTTCGTGCAGACGCTCACGCAGTTCAACAACCAGCAGCGCATCTGGTCGGCGAACGTGCGCTTCGGCTGGCTCAACACGGCCGGCACCGGCCTGTTCGTGGTGTTCAACGACGGCCGCGAGGCGAATGGCTTCTTCGACTGGGTACGGCCACAGCAGCGTACGGTGTTCGTGAAGTTCACGCGGCAGCTGGGATCGGGCGGGTGACCGCGACGGACACTGCGAACAGCGCGAGCCTGAACCCCGGTACTCCAAACGACGTAACGGGCAACAACGTTATCAGGACGGTGGGGTGCCGACGGTGCGGCCGCCCGATCACGTCGTTACACGTTACGTCGTTTGGAGTACCGCCGTTCAGGCTCCCGCTGTTCGTCGTTTCTCCGGTAAAGGATTCCCCTATGGCGCCATCCGCCGTTCGGTTGCACTGTGGATGTGCAGAGTGAGGGCGATGCCTCCACGATGACTCGGCGGGTCGGGGATCGATCCCGATTCCTCAGGGTGCAAGAGGCGAAGCGAGAGGGCACCGCGTGCATCGACCCGCTGCAACATTCCACCGCCGCGTGGAACGCGCCGTCGGGGCAGGGTTCGACCCCTCCTCGATCGGGTGCCGACTCGGACTCAGATGGCTGCAGGTGCCATCACGACCACAGGTCGGTACGACTCTCCGAGGCCGACACTGGGAAGCGCCGGGCAGCGATGCCCGGCGCTTCTCGCGTCCGGCCATGCATATTCCGGCCATGCGAGACCACGCCGCCGACATTCGGGCCCTGCGCAGGCAATCCAATGCCGCCATTGCGGCGCTCGATGCGCAATATGTCGTGTCGTTCATGGATGATGACGTTACCGTTGCCGTTGCCGGCGGGCCCGTGCTGACGGGCCGTGCCGCCAACCGCGCAGCGTTCGCACAGCAGATGGCCGACCCGGGGTTCGGCGGCTACGTGCGCACGCCCGAGCAGATCATCGTGCTCGAGCAGCCGCTGCGGGCTACCGAGCGCGGCCAATGGAAAGCCCGCTGGCGCGTTCGCGGCCGTGTGCACGAGCAGGATGGCCATTACACCGCCGAGTGGCGACACAGCGACATGGGCTGGCTCATCACTGCCGAGACGTACACGAACGCGGCGCGTTGATCAGGCGACGCGCATCGTCGCGCGCATGGTTGCGAGCCCGCGCTGGCGGCGCGATGCGGCCTACGGCATGCGCACGTAGGTCGCGAAAGTCACCCCCGTGGTCTTTCCGGCGACGTCCTCGCGCAGGTAGATCACAGCGATCGTGGAGTGGTCGGGCGAGAGCACGTTGGTGAGGCGCTGCGTGACGCGCCCATCACTGCTGTTCACGATCTCGTTGATGAGCGGGCTCACCGTGCGCACGGCCGCGTGGGTCTGGTTGGCGTTGCCGGTCACCGGCATGTCGCGCCCGTCGAACTCGGTGGTGTACCACCAGCGCGTGGAGTCGCCGCGCGCGTTCACCGCCTGGATGATGACCTTCATGCCCTGTGCGCCGAACGGCTCGTAGGTCATGATGTTGCTGGCGGGTGGCGGCGCGTCCGACTTGAGCAGCCAGCGTCCGAAGCGCGGGTTCGCTGTCTGGGCGCGGGCCGAGGCGGCAAGCAGGGATATGAGGGCACCACCGAGCAAGGCAACAGGGGTTGGCGCACGGTCCCTCCGGGGCTGAAGGCGAGGCCGCCGCTCGTCGCCGGTGCGTCAGGAGCTGTGCCGCTCCTCGCGTCCGCGTTCCCGTGCCAGCGGCCGGACCGCGAGCGTGAGCAGCAGCCCGACGCCCAGCAGCAGCGCCAGCAACTGCAGGGGCTGGTCGTAGATGTGCACCCGGGACGTGCCGGGCGCCAGCGCCGCGCGTGCCCGCTCGGACAGCTGGGTGATGATCACCGGTCCGACCACGGCTGCCACGCTCCAGGCGGTAAGCAAGGTGCCATGAATGGCGCCCACGTTGGCCGTGCCGAACAGATCGGCCAGGAACGCCGGAATGGTCGCAAACCCGCCGCCGTACATGGTGAACACCGTGAGCAGACAGGCCAGGAACGGCCACCACGAACCCGCCTGCGCCAGCGGCGGAATGAGCAGGAACAGCCCGATCTGCGCGCCGAAGAAGATCAGGTAGGTGGGGCGCCGCCCAATCAGGTCACTCGCGCTCGACCAGAGCAGGCGCCCGCCAGCGTTGAACAGGCTGATCACGGCCACGATGGCGGCCGCCTCGGCCGGGGTGCGGCCGAACAGGTCCTGCATCATGGGGCTGGCTTGCGCCAGGATGCCGATGCCGGCGGTGACGTTGATGCAGAGGATGCCCCACAGCAGCCAGAACTGTGGCGTCCGCACCGCCTCGCGTCGGGTAAGCCCCTCATCCACCCTGCGTGTCGGTGTCGATCGGGGGCTGATGTTCGAGTCGGGAAGCGGGCACCCGGGCGCCGGCCGCAGCAGCTGCGCGCCCGTCAGCATGATGACCAGGTACAGTGCCCCCAGCACAAAGAGGGCGTTGGCCACGCCCACCCGCTCAATGAGAAACGCATTGGCGTAGCCGGCGAGGAACGCACCGCCGCCAAACCCCATGATCGCAAACCCCGTGGCCATGCCGCGCCGGTCGGGAAACCACTTCACCAGAGTGCTGACCGGGGCGATGTACCCCAGCCCGCAGCCGATGCCACACAGGATGCCCATGCCGAGGAACACCAGCAGCGGCTGGCGCAGGGCAAGCCCGATGCCCCCGAGGAGCAGCCCACTGGCGAAGAACACGGCGGCGGTTCGGGCCGCGACCTGAGCACCGCGTCGCTCCACCCACGGCCCGAAGGTGGCCGCGCTCAACCCCAGCAGCACCAGTGCTGAGGTGAAGGTGGTGTACGGGGGGCTCGCCCACGCCGGCATGGCGGGTATGGCGGCGATGATGGGGCGGTTGAGGGTGCTCCAGGCGTACACCGAGCCAATCCCCAGATGGACGAGGATGGCGCCGAGCGGGATGGGCCAGCGGGCGACAGACATGTCGAATGGAACGGCTGGGCGAGGCAAAGGGTTGCCGCAGCGGCGCAGCAGGGCCGGGTGCCCTCACGTCGCCGGTCGTCCCGTATGCACTCTCATCCGGTGACGTCAGGCTCGCGCGGCGTGCTCCTCCGCGTGTCCGCCGCCCGGTGGCTTGCGGGGGCGGATGGGCAATGACAAGATCCCTGCGCGCGTTTGCCTGGTGCCTCCAGCGCGACGGCGGTGCGTCGGCGTGCCATGAACTGAGGACGCCGGTATCTTGCCATGGCTGATTCGGCTGATCTCATCCACGCGGTGGCGGCTGCGGCGCAGCCGCTCACCGGGGCCCTGGCGGATTTCGACGTCGTCCTCGCACGCGCCGCCGACGCGTCGGTGGTGCTCATCGGCGAGGCGTCGCACGGCACCCACGACTTCTATCGTGTGCGAGCCGAGCTCACCAAGCGGCACATACGCGAGCACGCATTGGCCGGCGTGGCCGTGGAGGCCGACTGGCCCGATGCCTTCCGCGTGAACCGCTACGTGCGCGGCCTCTCGGACGATGTCGACGCCCACGACGCGCTGGGCGGGTTCCGGCGATTTCCTCAGTGGATGTGGCGCAATGCCGACGTGCTCGACTTCGTGGGATGGCTGCGGGCGTACAACGATGCCTTGCCGACAGCCGCGCCGCGGGTGGGCTTCTACGGCCTCGATCTCTACAGCCTGCACGCGTCCATGGCGGCCGTGCTGTCGTATCTCGACACCGTCGACCCCGACGCGGCGGCCCGCGCCCGTCGGCGCTACGCCTGCTTCGACCACCTCGGCGACGATCCCCCGGAGTACGGCTACGCGACTACCCGCGGCTGGGCCGAATCGTGCGAGGGCGACGTGGTGGCGCAGTTGCTCGAGCTGCAGCAGGCGGCGGCCACGTACGCGCCGCGCGATGGCCGGGTGCTGGCCGACGCGCCCTTTTTCGCCGAACAGAACGCGTGGCTCGTCCGCAACGCGGAGGCATACTATCGGGCGATGTTCCGTGGGCGGGCCGCCTCGTGGAACCTGCGCGACCGGCACATGTTCGACACGCTGGGGCAATTAGCGACGCATCTTGCCGCGGAGCGCGGCTGCGCGGCGCGATTGGTGGTGTGGGCCCACAATTCGCACCTCGGCGACGCCTCGGCCACCGAGATGGCCACGCACGGCGAGTTGAACCTTGGCCAGCTGGCGCGCGAGGCCATGGGCCCGCGGAGTCTGCACGTCGGATTCACCACCCACGGTGGCACGGTGACAGCAGCCTCGGACTGGGGTGGGCCGGCCCAACGCATGATCGTGCGGCCGGCACTCCCCGGGAGCTGCGAGCAGCTGTTGCACGAGGTGGGAACGAGCCTGCTGCTCGACTTCCGGGGCCGTGCTGACCTTCGCGAGGCACTCGCTACGCCGCGTCTGCAGCGCGCGATCGGTGTGATTTACCGGCCCGAGACTGAACGCCAGAGCCACTACTTCCTGACGCGGCTGCCCCATCAATTCGACGTACTGCTGCACTACGATGTGACGCGAGCCGTGGAACCACTCGAGCGTACCGGGCTCTGGGACCGGGGCGAGTTCCCGGCGACGTATCCGTCGGCGCTGTAGGGCACCGCCTGGCGGGATCTGGTGTCGGCGGCGAGATCGGCGGGCCACGGGTGGCGTGGTGCGCGTGGCGAGTCCTTTGGCCGCGGACTGCGATGAACAGACGGAAACGGCTCACGGAGACCACATCGAAAAGACGGCTCTTCCGCGTTTCGCGTGGGTTGGTCTGGCCACATCGCGGTCACCTGGACATCTGGCCAGGCGGGTGCCGCGATGCGGGTGCCGCGATGCGGGTGCCGCGATGCGGGTGCCGCGATGCGGGTGCCGCCTTCGGCGTCGCGATTCACAACGGAGAACAGCAGGATCGCCCTGCACAGCAGGCCACCCACGCGCGCTCCGCGGGTGGCGCCCCCGGGGTGATCCGGTGGGGCCTCCCGTCGTGAATCGCCCCCCGCAGGGGGCCAGGACGCCAGGGCGTCGGGCCCGCACGACCGGGCGCGATTCTTACGGCGCGATTCGCACGTCGCGTGATGTCGGCGTGGCGCCTGACGCCGCCGACCGCCGGAGGGCGCTCGACGCTGGCCTCCGCCCAACCGAACGCCACCCCACGCGCAACCCCGAAGCGCCGAAAGGACAATGTCTTGGGATCGCTCGGTGCGCTGACCTGGAGCCGTATCCGTGTCGTTCCCGCCGCTGTACGTTCGCACGGTCCCCCCCACGCCATCAGGGAGCCTGCCTCATGCGTCACCACTGTCTGGCCGTCCCGCTCGTCGCTGCCCTCGCCGCTGGTCCGGTCGCCGCCAACGCGCAGCCTCGCCCCGCCTCGCCACGGCCAAGGCTCGGCCCTCAGGTCGCCGTGACGCTCCCGCGCGAGCGCGCCAACATACCGCTCGACGGCCGCCTCCTGCTGCTGATCTCCACCGACAGCACACGCGAGCCGCGCTTCCAGGTCTCCGACGGGCCCGAGTCGCAGCTCGTCTTCGGCATG
>JBEILM010000041.1:0-30371 GCA_040379205.1 Gemmatimonas sp. | reverse complement strand
GGTTCGAATCCTTCCCCCACCACTGCAGGACCCTCGGCATGTCGCGGGGGGTACGACAAATCATGCGGGAGTAGCTCAGTTGGTAGAGCGCTAGCCTTCCAAGCTTGATGTCGCGGGTTCGAGTCCCGTCTCCCGCTCTGTGACGCACCCGACACGCCGGTCCCTAGGGGCCGGCGTTCGGCGTTTCGTGGCTGCCCCGGGGTAAACCTGTCCGGCACATCGGCCGATACACCCCGCATGCCCGTACCCGTCCGCGCCGACCTCCCGGCGCCCCCGCTCCACGTCGACATGTCCGGCCTTTCCGATCCTCGACGTCTGGCCGCGCTGCGCGATACCGGTCTCCTCCATGGGGCCAGTAATCCGGTGCTCGACGGCATCGCGCGGGTCACCGCGCAGGCGCTGGGCGTACCCATCGCCTTCGTGGCCCTGGTCGATGACCGACGCCAGCACCTGCCCGGGCTGGCCGGCCCGTACGGCGAGGCGGGTGAGGTGCGCGGCACCCCGCTGTCGCAGGCTGTCGCGCCGCGCGTCGTGGTCAGCGAGGGCGTGGTCCTGATCCCGGATGCCGGCGCAGAGCCCGAGGCCGACGTCCTGGCCGGCTTCGCGGCGCTGGGTGGCCGGGCGTTCGCCGGTGTGCCGTTGCGTCTGCACTCCGGACATGTGCTGGGCGCGCTCTGCGCCGTGCACGTGGCGCCGGTGAGCTGGGGTCGCGAACAGGTGGTGCTGCTCGAGGATCTTGCTGCGGCGGCCGTGGCGGAAATCGCGCGGCTGGTGCTCGGACAGCGGTTGGACCAGGTCGAGGTGCACTGGCAGGCGATGGCCGAGCGCGATGCCCTCACCGGGGTGCTCAATCGCCGGGGGTTCATGGAGCAGACGCGACATCACCTGGCGCTCGCGCAGCGCACCGCGGCGCCGTTCAGTGTCGCCGTCATCGACATCGATCGGTTCCGGTCGTTGAACGACGTCTTCGGTCACGAGATGGGGGACCAGGCGCTGGTCGAGCTGGCGGCGCTGCTGCAGACCGTGGCCCGGGAGACCGACCTCATCGCCCGGCTGGACGGGGACCAGTTCGCGCTCCTGCTCTGCAACACCACCCGAGACGAGGCCGTGGTGTTCCGGCGGCGTTTCGATGGCGCGCTGGCGGAGCGCAACGCCGAACCGGGGCGCGAGTACCAGCTCCAGGCCAGCCTGGGGCTGTCGTCGTGGACGCTGGAAACGCCGCACACCCTCGCCACCCTGCTCCGGGTGGCCGAGGAGTCGATGCACATCGAGAAGGGTCAGCGGGCCGGTCCACGCGCATCAGGCGCCGAGCGCTTGTCGTCGGGAGGGTTTCCCGATTAGGTTGCGGGACTGTTGGAGCAGGTCGCTCACGTAGCTCAGTCGGCAGAGCACATCCTTGGTAAGGATGAGGTCACCGGTTCGATCCCGGTCGTGAGCTCTTCATGTCCCCCCGTCGCCCGTTGGGCGGCGGGGGGCTTTGTTTGTTCCTGAGGTACTCACCCGGATCCGCGCCGACACGCCGGAGGTTGTGCCGATGCTCCCGTTCCTGCTCGCCGGCCTGATCGCCACCGACACCCTGCTCGGCGAGGGGCGTGACAGTGTCCCCCGGCCACGACCCGCAGCGGATACGGCGGTGCGCGTGACGGTCGGTGCCTTTGTCGACGGCTACTACGCGTGGGACACGGGACGACCGCGGGCCTTCGACCGGGCCTATACCACCCAGCCGGCGCGCCACAACGAGTTCAACGTCAACCTCGCCTTCGTCGAGGCCACCCTTCGCGGTGAGCGCATTCGTGGTCGGGTCGCCCTGCAGGCCGGCACGTCGGTGCAGAGCAACTACGCCGCCGAACCGCGGGTGGGCACCGTCAGCGGCGGGGACCTGTCGCGCAGCGTTCAGGAAGCGACGGTCGGGGTGCGTGTTCACCCCCGCTTGTGGGTCGACGGTGGCGTCTACTTCTCGTACATCGGGCTCGAATCGTGGATCTCGCGGGACAACCCCACGTACACCCGCTCGCTCATCGCCGACTACACGCCGTACTACCTGTCCGGCGTCAAGCTCACTTGGCAGGTCGCCCCGCAGCTGGTCGCGCAGGCGCACGTCCTGAACGGGTGGCAGAACATGTCCGAGTCGAACACCGACAAGGCCCTCGGTACGCGACTCGAGTGGCGTCCGCATCCGACGCTGTCGATCGGATGGGGCACCTTCGTCGGCAACCAACAGCCGGATTCCGTACCCGCACGGCCGCGCCTGTTCAATCAGGTGACCGCCCGCTGGCTGCCGGCGGGTTGGGATCTGTCGGCCACCCTCGATCTTGGACGCCAGCGGCGCGCCTCCAGCGGGAGCGACCACTGGACCGGCAGTGCCCTCGTCGTCCGCCGCGCGGTCTCCGGATCGACCGCCGTCGTCGCTCGCGTCGAGCACCTGTTCGACCGCGGGCAGGCGTTGGTCGTGACCGGGACCCCGGATGGCTTCCGCACGACCGGCGCCTCCCTTGGTTTCGACAAGACGCTGGATCAGCGGGTGCTCTGGCGCACCGAGGCGCGCGCCTTCCGGTCGGGCGATGCCGTGTGGCCGCGGGGCGGCCGAGCCGCCGCCGACCGCCGGTCGGCGCTGCTGGTCACCTCGCTGGCCCTGACGCTGTAGGACGCTACAGCGTCGGTAACTCCGACGCGAGATCGACGGCCGGAAGCCGGAGGGTGAAGCAACTGCCGCCACCCTCTCGCCCGCGATACGACAGGGTGCCGCCCTGCGCCTGCGCCAGTTCCCGGGCAATGGCGAGCCCCAACCCGGTACGGCCCGCATCGGGAGGCGCCGCAGGCACCCGATGAAACGCCTCGAACAGGCGTGGCTCTGCCTCGGGCGGAATGCCCGGGCCGCGGTCGGACAAGACGAACTCCAGCCACTGCCCCGCACGGCGCACCGTGAACGTGATCGGCGACGGCGCCGGTGCGTACTTCAGCGCATTCTCCAGCAGGTTCACGACGATGCGCAGGGTGTGGGAAAAATCGAAGCGGCCGGCGAGTACCGGATCGGCGGGATCCACGTGCGCTTCGATCTCGCGCCCACCGGCCAGCCCACTCACCCGCTGGAGTGCGGCCCCCATCACGTCATCGGCGGCGTTGATGTCGATCGCCAGGCGCAACCCTCCAGCCCGGAGTCGCGACAGGTCCAGCAGGTCCGACACGAACCGCGTGAGTCGCTCGGCTTCCTCCTCGATCGCCAACCCGCGGTCGTCTCCCCCCTCGGCGACCTCGTGGGCCAGGGCGCGAATGCTGGTGAGCGGAGTCCGGATGTCGTGCGAGACGGCCGCGAGCATCTCGTCCTTCGCCCGAGCCGCCTCGCGCAGCGCCGCCTCTCGCTCGGCCCGGTGCAGGAGCTGCGATGCCGTCAGACCGGTGGCCAGGAACACCACGAGGACGAGCCAGTCCAGTGGTTGGGCAATCCCCAGCGTCCCATAGGGCGGGATGAAGACGAAGTTAAACGACACGAAGGCCATGCCCGAGATGGCCATCCCGGCCACCCGGCCGAAGCGGGCACTCACGAACAGGATGAGCAGCAGGAACACGAGGGCGACGTGCACGAGGCCCAGCGCCTCGCGAACGTGCCGCAGTGCCAGCGTGGCTGCGGTGAGTCCCATCAGGCCCACGCCGATGCCGCCAGCCCGCGATGGGGCGCGCGTCTGCTCGCTCATTGGCCGTTCGGCGCCGCCGGGAGGGCGAACCGGTAGCCTACGCCGGCTTCGGTGACGATGACGACGGGGCGCAGCGGATCGGCCTCGATCTTCCGCCGCAGGTGCGCGATGTACACGCGGAGGTATTGCTGGGCGTCGCCATACCGGCGTCCCCAGACACGAGCGAACAGCTGGTCGTGGGTCACGGTCCGGCCGGCATCGAGGGCCAGGGCGCGCAGCAGCTCCCACTCGGTAGGCGTCAGATGTACGGCGACGCCCTGACGAAGCACCTGACGCTCTCGCAGATCGACCGCGAGTTCGCCATGCACCAGCGGACCGTCGTGGGGATCGATGCGCCCCATGCGAGCCCGCCGCAACTGCGCCCGCATGCGGGCTCGCAGTTCGACGGTGCTGAAGGGCTTGGTGAGGTAGTCGTCGGCGCCGCTGTCGAGCAGCTCCGCCTTGTCGTCGACGGTCTGACGGGCGGACAGCACCAGGATGGGCATCGCCCCGATTTCGCGCAGCGCTCGGCAGACCTGCCGTCCGGCCATGTCCGGCAGCCCCAGGTCCAGCACAACGAGGTCGGGGCGCTCGCTCAGGCAGAGCGCCAACCCGGCACTCCCGGACGCGGCTTCGAAGGCCACGCCGCCTTCGGCCTCCACGGCGGCGCGGACCGCCGACCGGATGGCCGAATCGTCCTCGATGATCACGATGCGGGCAGCGAACATGGTGATATGGAGAGTAACGCCGCGACGACGCGCCCGTTGCCAACGGCCTCCATAAAGAATCCACAAAAAGCGCGGCGCACGACGCCGCGACCGCGCGGACCGCTTCTAGCTTCGATGGGTCCTCCACCCCGACTACCGTGTCCGCAACGTCCGAACCAATCCGCGATGGCGCCGTCGTCGCCGCGCACGCCGAGGCGAGCGCGCCGCGCGACTGGCGCTACGCCACCAGCCTGTCACTCGCCGCACTCGGCATCGTCTACGGCGACATCGGCACCAGCCCGCTGTACGCCCTGCGCGAGTCGTTTCTGCCGGAACACGGCGTCGCCCCGAGCGCGGCCAACGTGCTCGGGGTGCTCTCGATGATCACGTGGGCGCTGCTGCTCGTGATTTCGGTGAAGTACCTCGTGTTCATCGTGCGGGCCGATAATCGCGGCGAAGGCGGCATTCTCGCCCTCACCTCGCTGATCACCCCGACGCATGCGCTGCGGCGGGGACGCTGGAGTCTCATCGTCCTCGGGTTGTTCGGTACCGCGCTGCTCTATGGGGATGGCATGATCACCCCGGCGATCTCGGTGCTCAGCGCCGTAGAGGGACTCGGCATCGTCACGCCGGCGTTCGAGCCGTTCATTCTGCCCATCACCATCGTCATCCTCGCACTGCTCTTCCTCGTGCAACGCCGCGGCACGGGCAGCGTCGGGCGCGTCTTCGGGCCCCTGACCCTGCTGTGGTTCCTGACGCTGGCTGCGCTCGGCGTG
This sequence comes from Gemmatimonas sp., assembly GCA_040379205.1. Lineage (GTDB taxonomy): Bacteria > Gemmatimonadota > Gemmatimonadetes > Gemmatimonadales > Gemmatimonadaceae > Gemmatimonas. The sequence goes on along the minus strand of JBEILM010000041.1, from coordinate 25,217 downwards.
TGGAATCTCCTGCAGGAACCCCGCGTGCTCGCGGCGCTCTCGCCCGTGCATGCCGTGCACTTCTTCCTCGCCAACGGTTGGCATGCGGTGCTGGTGCTCGGCTCCGTCTTCCTCGTGGTAACGGGCGGTGAAGCTCTCTACGCGGACATGGGCCATTTCGGGCGACGCTCCATACGCCTGGCGTGGTTCGTGGTCGTGCTGCCGGCGCTGTTGCTCAACTACTTCGGCCAGGGCGCGCTCGTCATGCGCGATCCGACGGCCATCGCCAACCCGTTTTACCGCATGGCACCGACATGGGCACTCTTGCCGGTGGTCATTGTGGCGACCATGGCCACCGTAATCGCGTCGCAGGCCCTGATTTCCGGCGCCTTTTCGCTCACACTGCAAGCCGTACAGCTCGGCTACAGTCCGCGGGTACGGATCGAGCACACCTCGGCGCGTGAGCGTGGCCAGATCTATGTGCCGGCGGTCAACTGGGCACTGATGTTCTCGTGCATCGGACTGGTGCTTGGATTTCGCTCGTCGACCGCGCTGGCTGCCGCCTATGGCGTGGCGGTCACCGCCACGATGACCATCACGACCGTGCTCTTCTACTTCGTGGCCCGTGAGCGATGGGCCTGGAGCCGTCCCGTCGCGCTGGCCGTGACGGGTGGGTTTCTGGCCATCGACGTGGCCTTCCTCGGCGCCAACCTGATCAAGATCCCGAACGGTGGCTGGTTCCCGCTGGTCGTCGGCGCAGTGGTGTTCACGCTGCTGGCCACGTGGAAGCGGGGGCGGCAGATCCTGAGCAAGCGGCTGCGCGAGAGTGCGCCGGAGCGTGAAGGCTTCCTCGCGAGCCTGCTCGCCCATCCGCCGGTTCGTGTGCCCGGCACCGCCGTGTTCATGTATGGGAGCGCGCAGCAGACCCCCCCGGCGCTCCTGCACAACCTCAAGCACAACAAGGTGCTGCACGAGCGTGTCGTCTTTCTCGTGGTGCGTACCGAGGAAGCCCCATGGGTGCCGCTGGCGGAGCGCGTCGCCATCGCGGATCTCGGTCACGACATGTGGCAGGTGGATCTCCGCTACGGCTTCATGGAAGATGTGGACATTCCCGTCGCCCTCGCGTCGATCCGGCACGAGCGACTGGTGTTCAAGCCCCTCGAGACCACGTACTTCCTTGGTCGCGAGACCGTCATCGCGTCCGGACATCCCGGCATGGCCCTGTGGCGCGAGCGGCTGTTCGCGCTGCTCTCGCGCAATGCGCAGACGGCGACCGCCTATTTTCGATTGCCCCCCAACCGCGTCGTGGAACTCGGCGCGCAAGTCGAGATCTGACGGCTGCCGCACTGCTGTGGTGTCTGGGGGTGGTGCCGCGCCCGGTGATCGGCCAAGGCGCCGGTCGCCCCTGTACGAACCGGGGCGGCCGACGGCAGCTTTGGGCATGATGCGACTGCGATCGATCGGCCGGCTCGTGGCCGCGCTGCTGACGGTGACGGCGTTCGCCCCGAGCCTCCCGGCGCAGCCGGAATCGAGCCCGTCGTCGGTCCGCCTGCTCTCCACGAGCGTGTCGCTGCGCCGGTGGGGGAACGAACAGGGGCTGCCGCAGGCGTCGGTGAACCGCCTCGCCATCGACCGCGACGGCTACGTCTGGGGCGGCACGTTCGGTGGGCTGATCCGCTTCGACGGGCAGACGGTGCTCAGCCGGTCGGCGCGGGAAGTCCCCTTCCTTACGGGAAATGCGGTTACCGCGCTGCTGCCGCGCGCCAATGGCGAACTCTGGATCGGGACTCCCACGGGCACCGTCGGTCGATTGCGCGATGGACGGGTCCTCGACACCCTGCCGCGCCCGCCGCTCCCACCTGGGAAAGGCGCGTTGGACCTGCTCATGGATGCGGACGGTACCGTGTGGCTGAGCTCCCTGGACGCGGTGTACTGGTACGCCGAAGGCCGCTGGAGCCCCGCGCCGTTGCCGTACCACATCGCGTCGCAGTTGGCCCATGACGCCCACGGCGCGGTGGTGTTTCATGGCCGACAGGGGGTCGTCCGGGCCACACGGAGCGGGGGGCAGCTGCTCGCGCCATCCGTGTTGCCTCCGGCGACGCGCACGCCGGCCGAATCGCCGTTGGCCGTACACACGGATCGTCGTGGCCGGGTGTGGATCGGCAGTACCGATGGCCTGCATGAGCTGCTGCATGGCCGGCTGCGACGGGTCGCGGGCGTCCCGGGCCCGGTCCTCGCGCTGGCTTCCGATGGGGATGGCGCGCTCTGGATCGGCATCGACGCCATGTTGTACCGCTACCGGCCGGCGCTGGCGGACACGTCGCTGGCCGCGATCGAGGCCGTGGTGAATGCCGGGAGCCAGATCGCCGCCATCGTCTCGACCGCCGATGGCGCGCTCGTGGTCGGCACGCTCGATGGTCTGCTGGTGGTGCGTCAGGCGCTCGTCACCGTGATCGCGTCGCCGACCGCCGATCGCCGCATCGGGGCCAACTCGATGGTTGGCGACGGAGCCGGACGGTTGTGGGTCGCCAGCGCCTGCGGCGCGAGTGCGCTGGTCGATCGCGGGGGGCACGTGCTGGACTCGATCGGCATGCCACAGGCCACGGACTGCACACGCAGCCTCGCCCGTGATGCGCGCGGCCGCATTTGGGTGGGCAGCGACAGCGCCGTCGTGCGCCGCGACGCGAACGGCGGGCGGCGTGTCTGGCGTATCGCGGCGGTCACGCCATCGCCGCTCGCGGTGCGCCCGTTGCTCGTGGTGGGCGACACCCTGTGGTTCGGGATGTCCGACGGCCGCATCGGCCACATCGGCCCCGACGATGCGCTGACGTTTTCGGCGCCCTGGCAGCTGGCCGACGACCGGCCCATCGAGTCGATGGCGCGTGCCGACGACGGGTCGGTCTGGGTGGCCCAGACGGGGCGGCTCACCCGCTGGGTGGGGGCGCGTCGCGAGGTGTTCGGCGCCGAGGTGGGTATCCCCGCCGCCGTACCGAGAGCGCTGTTACCGCGGCCGGGCGGTGGCGTCTGGATCGGCACCTACGGGAGCGGCCTGCATTACTTTCGCCCCGGGGAGCGGGGGCGACCGGTGCCCATGCCGGACCAGACGGTGTCCGCCCTGCTTCAGGATGACGAAGGACGGCTCTGGATGCCGGGCAACCGTGGTCTGACGGTCGTGACGATGGCCAGCCTGCAGCGTTGGCTGTTGGACAGTGCGGAGGTGCCGGCCGCGCGGCTGCTGTCGTCGTCCGCCGGTGTCCCCGAGGGAAATTTCGGCGCCCCGGCAGCCACCGTGATCGCGCCCCGTGTCCTGGGGTTCGCCAGTGTGGGGGGGCTGGTGGTCGTCGAGAGCGACCGCGTCGCCGGCACGGAATCGTCACCGCGGCTGTCCATCGATGCCATCCGCACGCCGCGACGGACGCTGGCGCCTGGCGCCGGCCACGTCGACCTGGCAGCGGACGAGCGGGTGCTGCAGGTGGACTTCAGTGCCCCGACCTTCCGGTCGACCGAGGCGACGGAGTTCCGGTACCGCCTCGACGGACGCGACGCCCAATGGCTCCCGCTGGGCGATCGCCGCGATCTCCGGCTGGTGGGGCTGCGCCCGGGGCGCTTCGTGCTGCACATCGAAGCCCGGGTTGGTGAAGGGGCCTGGCGGGCCGCCGACCCGCTGACGCTGGCGGTGGCGCCGCTCTTCGTGGAGCGGCTGTGGTGGCGGGTGGCGCTGGTCCTGCTGATGCTGGGCATGGCCCTGCAGTACGTGCGGCAGCGCCTGCGGGCGGCGGAGGCGGAGGCGCGCGTGCGGGAGGTGGCGCTGGAGGCGCGTCAGCGTGCGGTGGCGCAGCAGGAGCAGCATCAGCGGGAGCTGACCCAGGTCAGCCGGGTGGCGGTGGCCGGCGAGCTGACCGCGTCGCTCTCGCACGAGCTGGGGCAGCCTCTGGCGGCGATCGTGAACAACGCCGAGGTGGCGCGCCGCCTGCTCGCCCGTTCGGGATCCACCGGCGGCGCCGTCGATCCGCGACTCGACGAGGCGTTGCAGGACGTCGTGGCGCAGGGGCACCGCGCCTCCGAGGTTGTGCACGCCTTTCGGCGCTTCCTGCGGCGGGAGCACGGCGAGCGCGAGGAGCTGGGCGTGCGTGACGTGCTCGAGAGCGTCTCGCTGCTGTTGGGGCGGGAGTACGCCGACGCCGGGGTCCGGCTCACGCTCTCGGTGGACCCGGGGGTGCCCGCGCTGGAAGGCGAACGCGTGCTGCTGCAGCAGGTGTTCGTGAACCTGTTGCAGAACGCGTTGCAGGCGGCGCAACGGCGCCCACCCGGGCAGGTGCTGGTGCGGGCACGGGCGTCGGCCGGTGGCGTGCGCATCACGGTGGTGGACAGCGGTCCGGGCATTGCGGCCGAGGTGCGGCCGGCACTGTTCGAGCCGTTCGTCACCTCGCGCAGCGGCGGGCTGGGCATGGGGCTGCCGATCGCTCGCCGCGTCGTCGAGGCGCACGGCGGGCATATGGGCGTCGGCCGACTGCCCGGGGCCGGGGCGGTGCTGTCGGTCTGGCTGCCAGCGGCGCGTCAGCGGTTGACATCGCGGGGCACGCCGTCGTCATTGCACTGACGTTTCCCATTTTCCCCCTTCCGCCATCCATGCACGAGGCTGTGACCGATCTTCCGGCCGTGCCGTCGCCCGTGATTGCCGTCGTCGATGATGATGCCGCCGCCCGCGTCTCCCTGGTGCGCCTGCTCGACGTGTCCGGCTATGCCGTGCAGGCCTACGACTCTGGCGAGGCGTTCCTTGAGGCGCCGGGCGGCGCCGAGGCGTCCTGCGTGGTCACCGACTTGCAGATGCCGGGGCTGACCGGGCTGGAGCTGCAGCAGGCGCTGGCGGCCCGCAGGCGTCCGGTGCCGATGGTGTTCATCAGCGGGTACGGGACGGTGGCGACGAGCGTGCAGGCGATGCGCCATGGGGCGGTAGACTTCCTGGAGAAGCCGGCGGCGCCGGACGCCCTCCTGGAGGCGATCGAGCGGGCGGTGGCCAAGGGGCGGACGCTGTCGGCGCGCCAGGAGCAGCGGCTGGACGTGGAGCGGCGGCTGGCGCTGCTGACGGCCCGCGAGCGGCAGGTGTTCGACGGGGTGGTGCAGGGGCTCCCCAACAAGCAGATCGGGGCCCAGTTGGGGATCGCCCTGAAGACGGTGAAGGTGCACCGGGGGCGGGTGATGCAGAAAATGGAAGCCCAGAGCGTGGCCGACCTGGTCCGGGACGCCGAGCTGCTCGGCGGGGAGTGAGGCGCGGAGGAGGCTTGCGCGGCGGTTCGGGTGCGGTTCGGGGTCGGTGGCTGCACAGTAACCTCCAGTGCGACTGTCACTTGCGGGCCACGGTGGCGGCGTGTGGACAGGCCGGGTGCGTGACTTGCGGGGGTGTCCTGGGGGCGCTACGTTGGAAGGCTCACCCGGTTTCGGTGCAATCCGGAATGGGGTGACCGTATCGGGATCCGTGGATGGCTCCACGGCTGCCGCCCTGGTGGCACGGCGCGCTCAGCGAATGCGAGCGGCGCTTCCGGTACCGATGACGTCTGGGTGCTGACGCACAGCTGCAGCAGGGAGCCGCCACATGCCGCGCGAGAAGATCATCCTCGGGTGCACCGAGTGCAAGAACCGCAATTACTTCACGATGAAGAACAAGCGTCTTCATCCGGAGCGCGTGGAGTGGAAGAAGTACTGCCCGCGCTGCAACAAGCATCAGACGCACAAGGAAACCAAGTAAGTCATGACTGCTCCCGTCGAGGTGTCCCGCCCGGGGCTCGGCACGCGGATGATCACGTTCTACCGCGACGTGATTGCCGAGATGAAGAAGGTGACGTGGCCGGACCGTCCGCAGCTCCAGTCGGCGACCGTGCAGATCATCATCTTCGTGCTGCTGCTGGGGGCCCTGATCGGGCTCGTGGATGTGGCGCTCCAGTTCCTGCTGGTGCGTCTCCCCGCCATGCTGCTCGGCTGAGCCAGAACCCATGACCGTGTCGATGCTCGAGCACCGCTGGTACGCCATTCAGACGACGTCCGGCCACGAGAACAAGGTGCAGCGCCTGATCCAGCGGAAGATCGACACGGATCCGGCGGCGCCCGAGGATCGCCTGATTCGTCAGGCGCTCGTGCCGACGCAGGAAGTCGTCGAGATCAAGAACGGCAAGAAGGTCACCGTCGAACGCAAGATCTTTCCCGGCTACGTGCTGGTGGAGATGGTGGCCAGCCAGGACACGCTCCACGAGATCAACGCGATCCAGGGCGTGATCAAGTTCGTGGGGAAGGACAAGGATCCGATGCCGCTGCGCGACGACGAAGTGCGTCGGCTGTTGGGGCAGGCGGATCTGGCCGATGAGGCGCCGGTGCGTGAGGAGATTCCGTTCCTCGTGGGGCAGGCGGTGGCGATCACCGAAGGCCCGTTCGCCGACTTCAACGGCAGCGTCGAAGAGATCCTGCCCGACAAGGGCAAGGTGCGGGTGTCGGTCAGCCTGTTCGGGCGGCCGACCTCGGTCGAGCTCGACTACCTGCAGTTGCGCGGGTACTGAGTCCGACGCAGGACGTCGTCACCACTCGACGCGAAACAACGTGGCAGCACGACCACCGGCGGATGGTCCCTCGGTGGAACTTGCGATGAGGAAGTAGCATGGCCAAAAAGGTCACTGGATTCGTCAAGCTGCAGATTCCTGCAGGCAAGGCGAACCCGGCGCCCCCGGTGGGTACGGCCCTCGGCCCCCAGGGTATCAACATCATGGGCTTCTGCAAAGAGTTCAATGCTCGGACGCAGGGCGGTGATATGATCATCCCGGTCGAGGTCACGATCTACGCGGACAAGTCGTTCACCTTCATTCTCAAGACTCCGCCGGCGGCGGAGCTGATCAAGAAGGAGATCGGCGTGGACAAGGGCTCGGGTCAGCCGAACAAGGTGAAGGTGGGCACGATCACGCGGGCGCAGCTTGAGAAGATTGCGACGGTGAAGATGCCCGACCTCAATTGTGAGTCCATGGAGAGCGCGGTGGCGATGATCGCCGGCGCCGCGCGCTCGATGGGCATCACGGTGAAGGAGTGAGCCTCATGCAGACGCACGGGAAGAAGTATCGCGCCGCGAGCGAGCGCCGCGAACTCGGCAAGGCATATGAGGCCAAGCAGGCGATCGCGCTGGTCAAGCAGATGGCGTTCGCGAAGTTCGACGAGTCGGTCGAAGTCGCGATCCGCCTCGGCGTCGACCCGCGTCACGCCGACCAGGTGGTGCGTGGCACCGTCGTGCTGCCGGCCGGTACGGGCAAGACGATGCGGGTGCTCGTGATCGCCGCCGGCGGCAAGGTGCAGGAAGCCCAGGAAGCCGGGGCGGACTTCGTCGGCACCGAATTTCTTCAGAAGATCAAGGACGGCTGGCTCGACTTCGACGTCATGATCGCCACGCCGGACCAGATGGGGCAGATCGGCCAGCTCGGCCGGGTGCTCGGTCCGCGCGGCCTGATGCCGAATCCGAAGGCGGGCACGGTCACGTTCGACGTGGCCAAGGCCGTGCGTGAGTCGAAGGGCGGCAAGATCGAGTTCCGCGTCGACAAGGGCGGGAACGTGCACGCCCCGATCGGCAAGGTGTCGTTCACGCCGGAGCAGCTGGAGTCGAACTTCTCGGCGCTGCTGGACACCATCGTGCGCTCGAAGCCGTCCGCGGCGAAGGGCGTGTACATCCGCAACGTCGCGATCTCGAGCTCCATGGGTCCTGGCGTCACCATCGACACCACGCCGTTCCGGTAAGAGGGAGACGCACCCATGAAAGCCAAGCCGAAGGCCAAGAAGGCCGAGAAGCAGATCCTGGTGGACAGCCTGAAGGCGTCGATGGACGGCGCGCAGGCGCTGTACTACACCGACTTCACGGGGCTGAACGTGAAGCGCATGACGGAGCTCCGTCGCCGCCTGAAGAAGGCCGGGGTCGACTACGTCGTGATCAAGAACACGCTGGCGCTCCGGGCCGTGAACGAAAGCGGACTGGTGGCGCAGCGCCTGAAGGGCCCGACGGGGGTGGTGGTGGCGAAGGATGCTATCACGGCGGCCAAGGTCCTCTCCGACTTTGCGAAGGAGAACGACCAGAAGCCGGCCGTGAAGGGTGGCATCTACGAGGGCAACGCGGTCGACGAGGCGATGGTCAAGAAGCTGGCCTCGCTGCCGACGCGTGAAGAGGCGCTCTCGATCTTCGCCGGCTACCTCAACAGCATCCCGATGATGTTTGCCCTCGCCCTCGACGCCCGCAAGGCGCAGCTCGAAGGCTCCAACTGAGTTCCCCAGGCGTACGCCTGATCACACGCCCCAGGACCCCTGGGGGACATTCACGGAGAACGTACCACCATGGCTAACACGACCCTGAGCAAGGACGAGATCCTCGACGCGATCGGCGCGATGAGCGTGATCGAGCTCTCCGACCTCATTGAAGCGTTCAAGACGAAGTTCAACGTCACCATCGCCGCGGTTGCGGCGGGCGGCGGCGGCGCGGCGGCCCCGGCGGCTGCTGTGGAAGAGCAGACGGAGTTCACCGTCATCCTCAAGGAAGCGGGCGCCAAGAAGATCCAGGTCATCAAGGTCGTGCGCGAGCTGACCGGCCTGGGCCTCAAGGAAGCCAAGGACCTCGTCGACGGTGCCCCGAAGACCCTCAAGGAGAACGTCTCGAAGGACGAAGCCGCGCAGATCAAGGCCAAGCTTGAGGCCGAAGGCGCTGGCGTCGAGATCAAGTAAAGCCCGGCCTTCAGCCTCAGGCTCTACGTCGACCTATCGGAGTTCCGTCGTTGTAACGCTCCTCCCCGGGGGCATCGGCCACGATTTCGTGGCCGGTGCCGTCGGGGACGGGGCGCTTTGCGCTCCCGGTGGTCCGGGTTCCGCGCACCCCGTACGAGGGTGAGCCCCTTAAGGATATGATGAACCAGATCTCGTTCGCGAAGCTCGAGACGGGCATGGATATGCCCCACCTCCTGGACATCCAGACGCGCGCCTTTGAGTCGCTGCTGCAACTGGATGCGGCGCAGCAGGAGCGCGAGGACGTCGGCCTCGAGCGCGTCTTCAAGGACCTGTTCCCGATCACGGATGTCCACGAGAACTTCTCGCTGGAATTCGTGCGGTACAGCCTCGGCGAACCGAAGTACTCCGTCGCCGAGTGCATCGAGCGCGACATGACGTACTCGGCTCCGCTCAAGGCCACCCTCCAGCTCGTCATTTTCGAGGATACCGGGGACGGAAAGCGCCCCCGCAACATCATCGAAAAGGAAGTCTACCTGGGCGAACTGCCGCTCCTCACCGAGCTCGGCACCTTCGTCATCAATGGCGCGGAGCGCGTGATCGTCTCGCAGCTCCACCGCTCGCCAGGCGTCGTGTTCGAGGAGAGCACGCACCCCAACGGCCAGCGGCTGCTGTCCTCGCGCATCATTCCCTTCCGGGGCTCGTGGGTCGAGTTCACCGTGGACATCCACGACGTGATCTACGTCCACATCGACAAGAAGAAGAAGTTCCCGGCCACGGCGCTGCTCCGCGCCTTCGGTTACGGCGAGAACCGCGACATCCTGCGGCTCTTCTTCGCCGAGCGCGACCTCGACCTCACCAAGAAGCGCGAGACGCGCAACGACCAGCGCGAAGTGCTGGGCGCCATCATCGCCGAGGACATCGAGCTGGAGGGTGAAGTCACCGCCGCCGACGCCCCCAAGCCAAAGACCAAGAAGGCCAAGGCCGAGCGCGAGCGCTCGGAGTCGGCCCTGCTGGTACGCGAAGGCGACGAGCTCACCGAGGAAGTGCTCAACCGTCTCGTGCGGCAGGGCATCAAGTCGGTCAAGGTGTTCGCCTCGTACACCCAGATCGACCTGCGCGATGAACAGGACGCGATCGACCGCGGCGAGCGCGAAGTGCGCCGCACGCTGGCGCGCGACGTCATCGACCAGGACACGGGCGAAGTGGTGGCCGAAAAGGATACGACGCTGACCGACGCGGTCATCAAGCGCATCCGCAAGGCCGACATCGTGAAGGTGTTCGTGTTCGTCGCCTCCGGCCGCGCCGAGTCGACGCTCATCAAGAACACCCTCGCCAAGGACCCCACCAAGCACGAGGAGGAGGCGCTCAAGCAGATCTACGCGCTGCTCCGTCCGGGCGACGCGCCCAACCGCGAGACGGCCAAGCAGGCGCTGGAGCGCCTGTTCTTCTCGCCCAAGCGCTACGACCTCGGCCGCGTCGGCCGCTACAAGATCAACCAGCGCCTGCGCCTGAACACGGCCATGAGCACCACGGTCCTCACGAAGGAAGACTTCGTGGAGATCATGCGCCAGCTCGTCGAGCTCCACGAAGGGCGTGGTGACGTGGACGACATCGACCAGCTGGGCAATCGCCGCATCCGCTCGGTCGGTGAGCTGATCGCGAACCAGTTCTCCGTCGGCCTCTCGCGCATGGCTCGTCTGGTCAAGGAGCGCATGTCGATCAACACCGATCCCGAGAAGATCTCCCTCGACGACCTCGTCAACGCCCGCACGGTGTCGGCGGTCATCCAGGCCTTCTTCGGTTCGTCGCAGCTCTCGCAGTTCATGGACCAGACCAATCCGCTCGCCGAGCTGACGCACAAGCGTCGTCTTTCGGCGCTCGGACCGGGCGGCCTCACGCGGGAACGCGCCGGCTTCGAAGTCCGTGACGTGCACTACTCGCAGTACGGCCGCATGTGCCCCATCGAGACGCCGGAAGGCCCGAACATCGGCCTCATCACGTCGCTCGCCTGCTTCGCCCGCGTGAACGATCTCGGCTTCATCGAGACGCCGTACCGCGTGGTGAAGGAAGGTCGGGTGACGGGCGAGATCGTGTGGCTCGACGCGAACCGCGAGGAAGACGCGATCATCGCGCAGGCCAACGCCAAGCTCAACCCCGACGGCACGTTCGTCGATGACCTCGTGCTCTCGCGCAAGCGCGGTGACCTGCCGCTCGAGCCGCCGACGAACATCGACTACATGGACGTGGCGCCCGAGCAGCTCGTCTCGATCGCCTCGGCGCTCATTCCGTTCCTCGAGCACGACGACGCCAACCGCGCGCTCATGGGTTCGAACATGCAGCGTCAGGCGGTGCCGCTGCTCAACCCGCGCACGCCGCTGGTGGGTACCGGCCTCGAGGCCACCGTGGCCGTCGACTCGGGCGCGGTGATCATCGCGCGCCGCGCGGGTATCGTCACCAGCGTGACCGCCGACGAGATCATCGTCGACGCGGGGCTCATCGAGGGCGCGGTGGACACCGACCGTCCGCTGGCGCGCCTCGGGCACCTCGATCGCTACAAGCTCAAGAAGTACTGGCGCACCAACCAGGATACGGCCATCAACCAGCGGCCGCTCGTCCGCCTCGGCCAGCAGGTGGCCAAGGGCGAAGTGCTCGCCGACGGCGCGGCCACCGAAATGGGGCAGCTTGCGCTCGGCGCCAACGTCACCGTGGCGTTCATGCCGTGGTACGGGCACAACTTCGAAGACGCCATCGTGCTCTCCGAGCGGCTGGTGAAGTTCGACGTGTTCTCGTCGATCCACATCCAGGAGCTCGAGCTGCACGTCCGCGACACCAAGCGCGGCCAGGAAGAGATCACGCGCGAAATCCCGAACGTCGCCGAGGAGTCGCTGGTCGACCTCGACGAACGCGGCATCGTGCGCATCGGCGCCCAGGTCAAGCCGGGTGACATCCTCGTCGGCAAGATCACGCCGAAGGGCGAGACCGAGCTGTCGCCGGAAGAGAAGCTGCTCACCGCCATCTTCGGCGAAAAGGCGAAGGACGTGAAGGACTCGTCGCTCAAGGTGCCGCCCGGCATGGAAGGCACCGTGATCGACGTGAAGATCTTCTCGCGCGTCGAAGACCAGGTGGTCGAGAAGGATCGCGGCGAGCGCATCGGGGAAGTGCGTCGCCTCGAGGGCGAAGAGAAGATTCGCGTCAACGAGGTGCGCGACGCCGAACTGGCGACGCTGCTCGTGGGCGAAAAGGTGTCGCTGGCGCTCAAGGCCGGCACCGTCGAGGAAGCGATTCCCGCCGGCACCGTGCTCACCAAGGAGATGCTGAGCGGGCTGCGCTTCGCGACGCTCGATCTCAAGACGTTCCGGGTGGAGAGCAAGCAGGCCAACGATCGCGTGCGCGAGATCATCGACGCCGCGAACGAGGAGAAGAGCCGCATCGAGGAGCGGGCGGAAGAGCGCATCGACCGCATCCTGCAGCCCGATGAGCTCCCGCCGGGCGTGATCCAGCTCGTGAAGGTGTACTTGGCCGAGAAGCGCAAGATCTCGGTCGGTGACAAGATGGCCGGCCGTCACGGCAACAAGGGTATCGTGGCGCGCATTGTCCCCGAGGAAGACCTGCCGTTCCTCCCGAACGGTCGTCCGGTGGACATCGTGCTCAATCCGCTCGGCGTGCCGTCGCGCATGAACGTGGGGCAGATCCTCGAGACCCACCTCGGGTGGGCCGCGAAGCTGCTCAACTTCTACGCCAAGACGCCGGTGTTCGAGGGCGCGAACGAGCGCGAAATCGGCCTGCTCATGAAGCTCGCCGGTCTGCGCTGGGCGCGCGAAACGCTGCTGCTCGGTGATGCGTCGGTCGACACGACGACGGCGGAAGTGAAGGTGCTGCTCTCCGACATCAAGCCGGATCGCCGCCTGCCCGATACGGTCGAGCTGCTGGGCGATGCCAACCTGAACGATCTGGGTGGCAAGGGCATGTCGCCGGAGACCAAGGCGTTGTACGCCCGCATCCGCGAGTTCCTGTCCCATTCGGCCAAGGCGCTGGCGACGCGTGAACTCGACGCGGTGCAGGCGGCCATCGGTATCCACCGCAACGACATCGGCGAGCTGCCGGGCAATGCGGCGGAAGCGCTCGCGGCGCTCGAGGCCCAGGCGGCGCTGTCGCCGGCCGAGACGCTGCGGCGCATCGGCCAGCCGGCGCTGGCGGCCATCGCGGGCGGAGCAAAGGATGCCGACGTCGATGCGGCGGCCACCGAGCTCATTCGCCTGGCGGGGCTCACGCCCACCGGCAAGGTGCGCCTGCGCGATGGTCGCACCGGCGAGATGTTCAACTCGCCGGTCACGGTGGGCGAGATCTACATGCTCAAGCTGTCGCACCTCGTCGACGACAAGATCCACGCGCGGTCCATCGGACCGTACTCGCTGGTCACGCAGCAGCCGCTCGCCGGCAAGGCGCAGTTCGGCGGCCAGCGTTTCGGCGAGATGGAAGTGTGGGCGCTCGAGGCCTACGGCGCGGCGCACACGCTCCAGGAAATCCTGACGGTCAAGTCGGACGACGTGAACGGCCGCAGCCGCGTGTACGAGGCCATCGTGAAGGGGCAGAACCTGCCCGAACCCGGCATCCCGGAGTCGTTCAACGTGCTCGTGAAGGAACTGCAGGCACTCGGCATCAAGGTCACGCTCGGCGCCACGGATGGCACCGGTGTCGAGCTGATCGACGCCGGCGGCAACAGCAACGGCGGGGAGGAGTAAGCACATGATCGATTTCCGCAGCTCGCGCGAAGCCCGCGCGTCGGCGTTCGACTACATGTCGGTCCGCATCGCCTCGCCCGAGGAGATCCGCGGCCCGAAGGACCCCAAGGAGCGCGAGCGGCTGGAGATGGCCGGCCTGCGCACCTGGTGGTCGTGGGGCGAGGTCACCAAGCCCGAAACCATCAACTACCGCTCCTTCAAGCCCGAGAAGGACGGTCTGTTCTGCGAGCGCATCTTCGGTCCCGTGAAGGATTGGGAGTGCCATTGCGGCAAGTACAAGCGCATCCGCTATCGCGGCGTGATCTGCGATCGCTGCGGCGTGGAAGTCACGCTGAGCAAGGTGCGGCGCGAGCGCATGGGTCACATCGAACTGGCCGTGCCGGTCGCGCACATCTGGTTCTTCAAGACCCTGCCCAGCCCCATGGGCAACCTGCTCGACGTCACGCTGCGTGACCTCGAGAAGGTCATCTACTACAGCAACTACATCGTCATCGACCCGGGCTCGCAGGAGGTGCGGGAGCGCCAGCTGCTCGACGAGGACGAGTACCTGACGCTGCGCCAAAAGGCGAAGGCGGAAGGCGACACGGCGTTCCAGTGTGACATCGGCGCGCCCGCCGTGCGCGAGCTGCTCAAGCGCCTCGACGTCGACAAGACGGCCGAGGAGCTGCGCGCGAGTGTGGTCGGAGAGACGTCGCAGCATCGCAAGAAGCAGATGCTGAAGCGCCTCAAGATCGTCGACGCGTTCCGTACGTCTGGTGAGGGCGGCGAGATCCGCAATCGCCCGGAGTGGATGATTCTCGACGTCATTCCGGTCATCCCGCCCGACCTGCGTCCGCTCGTGCCGCTCGACGGCGGCCGCTTCGCGACGTCGGACCTGAACGACCTGTATCGCCGCGTCATCAACCGCAACAACCGCCTCCAGAAGCTCATCTCGCACCGCGCGCCGGAAGTCATCCTGCGCAACGAGAAGCGCATGCTGCAGGAAGCGGTCGACGCGCTGTTCGACAACGGCCGCCGCTCCAAGGCCATCCGTGGACGCGGCAAGCGCCCGCTCAAGTCGCTGTCGGACATGCTCAAGGGCAAGCAGGGCCGGTTCCGTCAGAACCTGCTCGGCAAGCGCGTGGACTACTCGGGCCGTTCGGTCATCGTCGTGGGCCCGGAGCTCAAGTTGCACCAGTGCGGCCTGCCCAAGGCCATGGCACTCGAGCTCTTCAAGCCGTTCATCATCCACAAGCTGGTGGAGAGCGGTGAAGCGGAGACGGTGAAGCGCGCCAAGAAGATCGTGGAGCGTGAGAACGCGATGGTCTACGAGGTGCTGGAAGGCATCATCAAGGACCACCCGGTGCTGCTCAACCGCGCCCCGACGCTCCACCGCCTGGGCATCCAGGCGTTCGAGCCGGTGCTCGTCGAAGGCAAGGCCATTCGCATTCACCCGCTCGTCTGCGCGGCGTTCAACGCCGACTTCGACGGTGACCAGATGGCCGTGCACGTGCCGCTCTCGTTCGAGGCGCAGATCGAGGCGCGTGTCCTCATGCTGTCGTCGAACAACATCCTGAAGCCGTCGGACGGTCGTCCGGTCGCGGAGCCCAGCCAGGACATCGTGCTCGGCTGCTACGTGGCCACCAAGGCGCCCACCGATTTCGACAAGCACGCCAGGGATGCGACGTGGGTGGCGAAGCTCCCGACGTTCACGGACACGGCGGAAGTGGAGCTCGCGATCGCCAACGGGCGCGCGACCTACCAGACGCCGATCCGCTGGCTCGACCGTCGTGGCGATGCGCCGTCGTGGATCACCACGACGACGGGCCGCGTGCTGTTCGACGCGATCGTGCCGAAGGCGTTGCCGTTCCTCAATAAGGACATGAAGAAGAAGGCGCTTGGCGAACTCGTGTTCGAGAGCTACCGCAATGCGGGGCTGGCGGAGACGGTGTCGCTGCTCGATCGCCTCAAGGAATTCGGGTTCCGCAACGCGACGCGCGGTGGCGTCTCGATCGGCATCGAAGACCTGCACATCCCGAAGGAAAAGGTCACGCTGCTGCAGGAAGCGAGCGAGCGCGTGGAGCGATTCCAGCGCGCCTACGCGACGGGCAACATCACGAACGGCGAGCGCTACAACAAGGTCATCGACACGTGGACGCACGCCAACACCGACGTCGCCGACGCCATGGTCAAGACCATGCGGGAGTCGCAGGGCGGCTTCAATCCGGTGTTCATGATGTTCGACTCCGGCTCGCGTGGTAGCCGGGACCAGATCCGCCAGCTGGCGGGGATGCGCGGCCTCATGGCCAAGCCGCAGAAGAAGCTCACCGGTGGCATCGGCGAAATCATCGAAAACCCGATCAAGTCGAACTTCCGGGAAGGCTTGTCGGTGCTCGAGTACTTCTCGTCGACGCACGGCGCCCGCAAGGGTCTGGCCGACACGGCGCTCAAGACGGCCGACGCCGGTTATCTCACGCGTCGCCTGGTCGACGTCGCGCAGGACATGACGATCGCCGAGGAGGATTGCGGCACGATCCTCGGCATCGACACGTCGGCGCTGAAGGAAGGTGAAGACGTGATCGAGCCGCTGGCCGAGCGCCTGGTGGGCAACGTGGCGGCCGAGGACGTGTTCGACCCCATGGAGCAGGACGAGGCCGGCCGGCCGCGCCTGCTGGTGGAAGGGGGCATGCTCATCTCGGAAGAGATGGCGCAGAGCATCGAAGATGCCGGCATCGAGACGGTGAAGATCCGCTCGGTCCTCACCTGCGAAGCGAAGCGCGGCCTCTGCCGCATGTGCTACGGGCGCAACCTGGCCACCATGCAGATGGTGGACCTCGGCGAGGCCGTCGGCATCATCGCCGCGCAGTCCATCGGCGAGCCCGGTACGCAGCTCACGCTGCGCACGTTCCACGTCGGTGGCACGGCGTCGCGTATCGCCGAGCAGACGACCAAGCGGGTCAAGTTCGGCAAGGACAAGGAAGTCGTCGAGTACGGCGATCGCCTTGTGTACGTCGTCAACAAGGACGGCGCGCGCATCGTGACGTCGTACGAGGGCGACGTGATGATCCGCTCGTCGAAGGACGGCCATGTGCTGGCGCGCGTACAGGTACCGCTCGGCGCCACCATGCTCGTCGAGGACGGCGGCGTGCTCGAGCGCGAGAAGGACGGCAAGGATCCGGCGCTCTTCTCGTGGGACCCGTACACCAACCCGATCATCGCCGATGTCGAGGGCACGATCCGCTTCGTGGACCTCGTCGAGGACGAGTCGCTGTCCGAGGAACTCGACGAGCTGACCGGTCTGCGTCAGCGCGTCGTGATCGAGGATCGCGAGAAGAAGCTCCACCCGCACATCGAGATCTGGCAGAGCAAGGGGGGCAAGGAGAAGCGCGTGCGCGACTTCATCCTCCCGATCGGCGCCATCATCACGATCGAGGACGGCGAGGAGATCACGGCCGGCACCACGCTGGCCAAGGTGAGCCGCGAGGCGTACAAGACGCGCGACATCACCGGCGGTCTGCCGCGCGTGGCCGAGCTGTTCGAAGCCCGAAAGCCGAAGGATCCGGCCACCATCTCCGAGATCGACGGGTTCGTGCGGTTCGGCGAGATCAAGCGCGGCAAGCGCGAGGTGTTCGTCCGTCCGGCCACGATCGAGAAGGGGGTGTGGCAGGTCGACGAGGCGCAGCCGGAGCAGGTCTACGAGGTCCCGTCGGGCAAGCACCTGCGTGTGCACGAGGGTGACCGCGTGCGTGCCGGTGACCGCATTTCCGAAGGCCCCGTGAACCCGCACGACATCCTGCGCATCAAGGGCCCGCGGGCGGTGCAGGAGTACCTGCTCAACGAAGTGCAGGAGGTCTATCGCCTGCAGGGCGTGAAGATCAACGACAAGCACATCGGCGTGATCGTCAAGCAGATGCTCCAGAAGGTGCGCATCGCGGACTCGGGCGATACCGAGCTGCTCGAGGCCGAGCACGTCGATCGCTCGCAGTTCCGCGAGGTCAACGAGGATGCCAAGAAGCGGAAGATCCGGCCGGCGACGGCGGAGCCGCTGCTTCTGGGTATCACCAAGGCCTCGCTCACCACGCAGTCGTTCGTGTCGGCGGCCTCCTTCCAGGAGACCACGCGGGTACTCACCGACGCGGCCATCCGTGGCTCGCGTGACGACCTGCTGGGGCTCAAGGAGAACATCATCATCGGTCACCTCATCCCGGCCGGTACGGGCATGTACCGCTACCAGGAAGTGGATGTCGAGAGCGATGCCTTGCCCGAGCCGGAGCCGCTGCCGGAAGCGCTCGAGCCCAACTTCGACGCGTTGCTGCCGAGCTTCGAGCCGTCGGCCTTCACGATGCCGGACGAGTAGTCTCTACGTGGTATGTGGTCGAAACGGGCGAGCCGAGAGGCTCGCCCGTTCTCGTTTCCGGTGTTCTGAGTGCGGAGATCCGAGATTTCAGAGATCAGCGTCTAGAACCCGGACGGCGATAGATGATTGAGAGGTGAGCCACCCAAGAGTGTGGAGAGCACCGAGCACTTCGTCCGCGAGGTGGTGCCGGGCAGAAACGCGCGGAGGCCACTGCTCGGTACTCTCGACGTCTTGCGTGGATCACCTCTCAATTGATCTATCGCCGTCAGGGTTCTGCCGGCTGGAATCTCTTTCTCGCGTCTGTTGCAGGTGCCTTCTCAACCCAAAGCACATTTTGCGTATCTCGATGACCTCGCCCACGAGTCTGTCGCTGTCGGCAGGCATCACCTCCAGCGCTCGCCCCAGGCGCAGTTGCAGTTCGACTTCGTTGGCCGAGGCGATGGCCTCCATCAGCTGAGCTGACGTACGGGCGGGCGACGTGTGTCCAGCCGCCTCGGTGATCTTGAGCGCAATGGAATCCACCGCGCGAAGCAACTGACTGCGCATGCCCGGTGACACGCGTGCGATCTCGGCCTGGTGGCGATCCGCCAGCTTGTGGACATCTGCGGCGAGCGCGAAGGCGCGATCGAGAACCCTGAGACGGCTGGGATTGTGTGGCATGGGCCACACTAGCACCGTCGCCGTACTAACGCGTCATCGGAACTACGCTTGTGAGATCATGAGAGCTCAGCGCTCAGCGTCTCAATCCTCTATCGCCGTCTCGGTTCTCCCCCGCATCTCTCACCTTTCATCATCTCGGCCGTCGCTGCTCGTCGGCGGGTAGGAGCCTGACCCCGGTACTTCTCGTGACGCGCCGGCCGCTGACGAGGTCGGTGACCGTGATGGCGATGACGTGCCGCCCTGGGGAGGCATTGCTTGGCAGCGGAATCCGGATGTGCTCAACGATGGCCTGGGACACCGGTGCTTCTCTCGAATAGTTGAGCGACGACGCATCGGGTTCGTCGGCGACCACCTTGCTCGCCGCGGTGCGCGTCGTGACGAGTGCCTGTCGTACATCGCGGCTATCGACGCGGGCACCGATCTCCCGGCGGATCTCCACCTGCCAGCGTACGCGACCATCAGCGTCTGGCCGGAGGTCGTAGATCTCCCAGAGCACACTGAACGGCTGCAGCGCGGCCACCACGGCGGCGTTCGGCGTGAGGTCGAAGTCGGTCCACCGGGCCGGCCGTCGCGCGCGTTCCCTGACATCGCCGGCGATGAGAATGTCGCTCATACCGAAACCACGCAGCGGAATGGTGACCGACGAGTCGGAGGTGAACAGCATCGCACCGCGCGCCCCAGAGGGTCGTCCGGTCTCGAGCGCCTCCACCCGGTGCAGGGCAATCCCGCTGCCCACGCGCGCGGTCCATTGGCCGAACCACGCGCGTACCGACGACGCGGGAAGCGCGCGCGATTCGAGCTGCTCCGTGAGCGGATGGCCAAGGACATCGGCGATGATGAGGCCCCAGCGAATCTGGTCGCCGACGCCTGCGCCTGGTGCCGTGCGGTGCCGGAAGGTTCGGAGTGGCAGTCGCGCTGCCGCGTGCACGTCCACCGAGTCGCGCGGGCCGCGGAAGCGCGCCACCATGACGTCGATGGTGTCGAGACCCGACGCCAACGGGACATCCGACCAGTCGGCCACCTGCTGGTCGGCACAGGTGGCCAGCGAGACACCCATCGGCGCCATCGGACACGCCGGGCTGCCGAATGGTAGCCGTGAACCGGCGACCGACTGGGGGAGGAACGCATCGCTGTAGAAGCTCTTCCAGAACTCGCGCGTCTCGTCGATCCACGGCACGTGGTCGATGCCGCGCCAACCGCCACGTACCTGTCGCGCGAAGACAGGAGGATCCCTCGATTCCTGCCGTCGCGCTCCCAGCAGCCGGCGCCGTTGTGGTGCGCCGTGGCGCAGCAGCAGCTGGCCGGCCGGCGTGTCGCTGCCGCTGGCCCCGTTCGGGACGATGTCGGCGTAACGGTAGTCGGCTTCGATCACCCGCGCGCGCCGTGCCAGCCGAATCTCGTTGACCGCCGTGCTCCAGAGCGGGTCGAGCAACTTCCAGCCTCGGGCCTCGATCGTCAGGCGGTCGGACGGGAGAAAGCCGTAGCGCCATGTGTCGTCGTCGCGCGTCAGCACGTGATCGAAACCGTCGATCCGGGCGGAATCCACCCGCGGCATCACACGCAGGACCGAGTCGAACAGGGCATTCACCCGGTCCTGCTGGAACACCGGGCGCCCCATGCGTCGGTAGGCGGCGAGCGCACGGGCCGGAAGGGCCCCGGTGTCGAGCGGCGTGTAGCGCAGCGCCTCGAGTGCTGCCGAGTCCAGCGATCGCCAATCGCCCATGATCACCCAGGGCGCCAGGGCCATGCGACTCCAGCGGCTGCGGGCCGGCATGGGTGTGAGCGTGGCCGCGACGCTGAACAACTGGGCCGACCATCGGGCCTCGGAGACCCCGAACTCGGCGCTGCGCATAGGTGGGGAGGGAAGCACGCGCAAACGGCCCACGTTGGCGGTGAGGTGGCGCACCTCGCGCTCCATGGCGTGGAGCGACTCGACGGGACGCGCGAGCATCAGCTGCGCGCGCTCCCAGATGCCGTTGGCGAAGCGGCCGACGGCCTCACCGGCCGCCGCGCTGTCACCGCGGAGTACCGCCGCGTGCACCACCGAGTCGAAATGGGCGAGCGACGCGCCCCGGAACGGGGCGTGCACGGAGGCCATGGCCACCACGGTGGCCTCGGCGAGGTCCGGCAGTATGGAGCCGGGCTGGCTGTCGATCGCGATGCGCCACGCGCGACGCACACAGGCGGCGTGTGTCTCCAGCGAGTCGTGCGCATGTCGGCCGCGCCGATTCCACAGCAGTCGGGCGTGGGCAGCCGCCGCCTCCGACGAGACCATCGCGGTGTATGGCAGGCACGGTGTGCACACGAAGCGTCGCCGCACCCGCGTCGTTTCACTCCGTCCGAGCGAATCGGCACACACCAGCAGCGTCGCGAGACGCGATTCGGCCATCTGTTCGCGGGCCTCGTACACCGGGGGAAGGGCCGCCGCTGCCCATGCCGACTCCTTCGAGCCTCCACGCCAGCAGGCCGAGAGCAGCACGAGCGCGGCCAAGAGACAGACGAACCTCACCGGCCCGCCAGCGCCCACGTCACGGCGAGATGGTACGGTGCGGCGCACACCACAGTCACGGGGCATTGAGAGGGCAGGTTGAGAATTGAGAGCGCAGTCGGCGGAACCGAGACGACGATAGCGGGTTGGGACGATGAGCCACTCAGGACACTCAGAGCACTGAGCACTTCATCCGCTGGCCGCACACGACAACGGCCTCGCCGGCAGCAAGGGCACACCCGCAGGGTGCCGCCCCCCGCGGATGACATGCTCGGTGTTCTCAGGCATCTTGCATGGCTCATCGTCTCAACCCTCTATCGCCGTCGCAATTCTAACTCCCGCCTCTCCCCACTCACCATCTCCGCCCGTCAAGGGAAGTGGGAGGGCGTGGTGATCCCCGCCGCGCCGCGAGCATGGCCGCCGTGTCCAGCCAGGCGGCCACCTGCTGTTTGGCCGGTTCGAAGGCCCGGCTCGGCTCGGTCAGCGGTACCGCCGTCTCGGCGGCTTTCGAGAAGCGACCGAAACGCACGTCGGTGAGCATCGTCACGACGGCGAGCGAATCGCCACGCACCATGAGCATGCCACTCACCACGTAGTCGGCACGCAGTGCCCAGCCGGCGGCCATGCGATCGGGGAGCGAGCGTACGGCGCGGTCGGTGAGTTCGTCCGAGACGACATCGAAGCGATCCACGGCAATCGCGCCGCGCATCACGTGCGCCACCTCACGCGCAGCACCGCCGAACTCCCGTTTGCCGGTTGTATTGGTGTAGTTGGTCACCACGATGCGCAGCCGCGCATCGTGGGGCGGGGCCAGCAGGGGGGTGATCATCTGCGCTGGCCGCGGCAGGTCGACGCGCGCGGTGCGCGGCGCTCTGGCCAGGGCGGAATCCATGTGCTGGAGCGCGCGGCTCATGGAATCCGCGAAGATCTGGCCGAGTTCCGCCAGCAGGAGGTCACGGGCGATCTCGGTGGTCGCACCGTCGGCCGTGCGGATGAAGATGCGGGTGCCGGTGGTCGGTGCCGGCGTCGCAGCGACACGGGATTTCGTTTCCGTCGCGGCGGGCACGGCGGCCTGTGTCGAGCGAGCGGCGGCCTGCCGTTTACGCACCGCCTCAGCGATGGCCAGCGACTCCGCCCGCGTGATGACGAAGGGGACCGCCGTCGAGGGGGCGCCGTCGGTGATTTCGCGAAACACCGGGGTCGTCTCGGCGGGTGGGCGTACGCCCGTGGTGTTGCCGGTGGCGATCTCCATGGGTCGCGCGGCGCCGCCCGGACCGGTGTCACGCGCATCGAGCGAGTCGACGCCCGGTGTCGCCTGTCGCACATCGCGCCACGTCCTGGTGCTGAGGGCCCAGGCCAATGCGGCCACGCCCAGTGCGCCTGCGGCGAGCACGACCGGCGAACGCCGTCGCGCACGCCGGGCAACCGAGGTACTGCTCGACATTGGCGGTAACGCCTCCAAGTCTGCGAGCAACGCCTGCGCCGTCGGGGGGCGCCGGGCAGCGTCCTTCTCCAGGCAGTGCATGATGAGCAGGGACAACGGCTCGGGGATGTCGCTGAACGACCCGTGCGGGGGCTTCGGCATCACGGTCAGCTGCGCCGCGAGCGTGGCCTGCGGCGAGGGGCCGACGAACGGACTCGTCCCGGTGAGCAACTCGTACGCAAGCAGCCCCACGGCATACAGATCGACGCGGTGATCCATGGCCGGGTCGGCGGCGAGCTGCTCGGGCGCCATGTAGGCCGGCGTGCCGATTGCCGTGCCCGTGGCGGTGCCGCCATTCGTCGGCGTGGCCGCGCTCAGGGCCTTCGCGACACCGAAGTCGGTCACGAGCGCGTGCATGCCCGACGTGAGGATGTTGTCGGGCTTGATGTCGCGATGCACGACGCCACGGGCGTGTGCATAGGCGAGCGCGTCGACGACGTCGTGGAGGATGCGCACCACGTCGCGCGGTGCGAGCCGGCCGCGCCGGGCGAGCGCACCGCGCAGCGACTCGCCGTCGATGTACGGCATCGAAAACCAGAGGAGCCCATGACTGTCGCCAGCGGCGAGCAGGGGCACGATGTGCGGATGCTGGAGCTGGGCGGCCAGCTGAATCTCCCGCCGGAAGCGCTCCACGTTCACGCCGGCCGCAAGCTCCGGCGGGAGCACCTTTACCACGACCGTGCGATTGAGGGCCCGCTCGGTCGCCACGAACACCCGGGACATACCGGCCCCACCGAGTTCGCGTTCGATCGTGAACTCGGCCGCCAAGGCGGTCTGCAGGCGGTCCTGAAAATCAGTCACGGCGGTTTTCCCCCAGTCGCAGCGGCATCGTCAAGATCACCCTAGTCTACGCGCGACAGCCCCGTTTGTTACTGCACCGAACGGGCGTCGATCATGACCCGGCGCCGAGGCAATCCACCATCCGGCCGCTGCCCTGGCGGCGGCGACGACGCCAGATGGCGAAACAGGTCAGGGGCAGGTCGATGGACCGGAACGTCCCATGAGCGCTCCGTTCCGTCTACGGGGCGGCCCACCCGCGCCCCCGCAGCACCATGCCGGGGAGCGCGCCGGTGACCTCGCCATTCCGGACAACGGCCACGCCGCGGACGAATACATGCGGAATGCCCACCGGATACTGGTGCGGGGCCTCGAACGTGGCCCGTTCGGAAACCGTGGCCGGGTCGCAGACCACCAGGTCCGCCACTGCTCCCGGTTGGAGGCGGCCTCGGTCTGCCAGCCCGAGCAGGGCGGCCGGCGCCGATGTCATGCGGCGCACCGCCTCCTCGAGAGAGATCACGCGACGCTCCCGCACATAGCGTCCCAGCACGCGCGGGTAGGTCCCATAGGCGCGTGGGTGGGGAGTCGAGACCCCGAAGGCCGAGAGCGCCCCGTCGGACCCGATCATGCCGTACGGCGAGGCCAGCAGCCGCTCCACGTCGCTCTCGTCGAAAGAGTGGAAGATGGCACCGCAGCCACCGCGGCGGACGAGCTCGAGAACAAGGGCCGCAATCGCCTCGGGGCCGACAGTACGTCAGCCAGCGTGCGCCCGGCCAGCGTGGCGTCGAAGCCGCAGCGGACGAGCTGGATCTTCGACGGGTCGTTGGAAAGGCGCATCGTCACGAACGCCTGCATCTCGGCGAGCATGCGCTGGCGCGTCGCCGCGCGGGCCAGGTTCCCCTCGAGCCCGTCCTCCGCGCGCGCCCACGCCGGAATGATGCTCGCGATGCTGGTGTGAGATGCGGTGTAGTGGTACTGGTCGAAGGCCACCGTTACCCCCGCGTCCCGCGCCTCCCGCATCAGCGCCAGCGACTGTACGGTGCGGCCGTAGTTCCGGCGCCCGCCCACCTTGTGGTGGGAGATCAGCACCGGGATCCCGGTCTCGCGGCCAATGCGGATCGTTTCCGTCACGGCCGCCAGGACGCTGTCGTCCTCGTTCCGCATGTGCGAGCTGTAGATCCCCCCAACTGCGTAGGCCACGCGGGCCAGCGCCACCAGTTCCTCGGTGGGCGCAAAGCTCCCCGGCACGTAGAACAACCCTGAGGAGAGACCCACCGCACCTTCCGCCATGGCCTGCCGTACGAGGGCCTCCATGGCAGCGAGTTCGTCGGGCGTAGCCGGCCGGCTGGCGGTGCCCACGACCTGCCGGCGCACGCCGCCGTGCCCTACCAAGAGCGCCACGTTCGGCGCCACGTCCCACTGCGCGAGGGAATCGAGGAACGCCCCAACCGGCAGCGGAGAGCTGCCATCGTTGCCATCCACGATAGTGGTAATGCCCTGCCGGATCAGGTTGTCGGCGGTGGGGATGTCGCGCAGCTTCTCGCGCCCGCGCGTGTGCGGGTCGATGAATCCCGGCGCCACCACGTGGCCGGTCACGTCCACGGTGTCCGCGGCCGTGCGAGTCCCGAGATCCCCGATCTCGACGATGCGACCATCGCGGATGCCCACATCCGCAACCGTGGCCGGCGCCCCAGTGCCATCGAGGACGCGCCCACCGCGCAGTAGGACATCGAAGGGAGCGGGCGTGCAGGCGCCAAGGCTCAGCGTCAGGGCCACGCCATGGAGGCCGCACACGAGAGCAGGTCGCATGGTGTTCAGGAGGTCTCGGGAAGGCCCGCCGCGACGCGCGGGAACGCGCCACGCCAGGCGAAGACGCGGTGACGCCACGGATACACCGCCCGTGGTTGCGTCGGGACGGAGATAGCCCCCGCACCCCGTGGCCACCGCTGCGCCGGCAGGTGAAGGCGCGCGCGACCGGCGCTTCACCATGATGCCGCGCGACGGCGCCCTTAACGT
>JBEILM010000040.1:0-31941 GCA_040379205.1 Gemmatimonas sp. | reverse complement strand
CCCCTGCGCGGCGGCGAACCGGGCGAAGCGCGCGTAGAAGCGCTGCGGCACACCCGTCGCGCCGGCGACGATCAGGCGCCCCTGGGCCGGCCCGGACGGGGCAGTGTGGGTCACCCCGAGCGGATAGCCGTCGGCAGCGGGGACCACGAGCTCGGAGGCGATCAGGTCGGAGGCCATGGGGAGCGCGGTACGCCGAAGTCCGTGGAAGGGGCACGATCAGGAGGCGCGCGGCGTGCGCCTCCGCCCTGAAGGTAACGCCCGGATCGTGCCCGCCGCTCCCCCGGTCGACCAGTCGGCCGCGACGGCGGCCACCCTTGCTGATTGTAGTAAGTATGGGTACTATAATCGAGCCTTTCCACCCATCAGCTGGAGCGCTCGACGCATGACATGGTTCACCGAGGCAACGGCGCGGACGACGGCGCGCCCCGAAGACATCTGGAGACTCTGGACGGACGTGGCCGGATGGCGGCGCTGGGACGACGGGGTCGCGTCGAGCGATCTCGACGGCGCGTTCGTGGTGGGGGCGCGTGGCTGGCTCAAGCCCACGGCCGGGCCGACAACGCGCTTCGTGCTCACGCACGTCGAAACGCACGCGGCGTTCACCAACCGGTCGACGCTCCCGCTCACCACACTCGACTTTCTCCACACGGTGCAGCGCGACGGCACTGACACCGTCATCGTGCACCGCGTGGAGATGCGGGGGCCGCTCTCGTTCCTCTTCCGCCGTCTCATTGGTGCGTCCATCGCGCGCGGACTACCCGCCGTCGTCGCGCGTCTCGCGCGCGTCGCCGAGGGCACCGCGAATTGACGACCCGGGATGGGACCCACGGGGAGGTCGTCCCGTCGGTTCGCACGGCGCGCGCGCACGCCTTCGCCTCGCGGTTTTCCTCACCCGCCGAGAGCCCGGGCTTCCTTCTGTGGAAGGCGGCGAACCTGCACCAGCGGTTGCAGCGTCAGGCGTTGGCCGACCTCGGCATCAGCCCGACCCAGTTCTCGCTGCTGGCGAGCTACTTCTTCCTGTCCAGCACGCACCGACGGCCGGTGTCGCAGGCGGAGCTGGCCCAGCACGCCGCACTCGACAAGATGCTCGTTTCCGACGGCACGCGCGCGCTGCTGGGCCAACGACTCATCGTCCGTCGACGAAGCCGGACCGACGGGCGAGCGTTCGCGATCGACCTCACCGAACAGGGGGTGGCCGTCTGCAATCGGGCGCTTCGCGTGATCGAGGAAACCGATGCCGCGTTCTTCGCCCGGACGGGGGACGTGCCTGCCTTCGTCGATCTTGTGGCGAAGCTGCTGACCGACCCATCCGCTGGGGATTGAGACGGAGGCGACAGTTGCCCGGGACTCGCGGAGGTGACCCCGTCCGCGGCCGCGCGGGCCACCGCCAGAGTCCCCGTGTCGGCGCCGTGGCCAGCGCGTGGCCCAGCGCACGACCAGGCGACGCATCACGGGGGCGGTAACGCCCGCGGAGCCTGCCGCCTGGTGCGTGGACAATCGCTCGCGTGACGCAGAGCACGACCAGCCTGCAGCCGCATGCGGTCGTCGGGCATCAGCCGGAGGCCGGCGCTGCATCGTCGGCCGGCCTCCGCTCCCTCATGACGCGTGCGGTCGCGCCGTGCGCTCCCCTACCACACCGGCGTGTCGGGAAGCACCACCAGCGGCGCGCGTCCCTGCTGTGCTCCCTCCAGGTGCAGCAGCGCCACCCCCACGCCGGCGCTCCCCTGCATGTACCCGGTTTGGGCCTTGACGTCCTCCGGCGTCACGCGATGCTCCGCCTGCACCCATCGCAGGGTGTCCCCCTCGGTGGTCGCGCGCGCCACGGTGTTGTCCATCACCCGCCGCGCGAAGGCCAGGTCGGCGGGATCACGCGTGACCCGGTAACGCGCCGTGAAGTACTCGGCCACGCCACAGTTGCCGCAGCACTGCGAGATGTTGTTCCAGAATCCCGACCGATCGGGGTGCTGCTCGGGGACGCCGCTGTCGATGATCCCACGGCTCAGCTCCGGGAGGCGCGCACTCCACGCGGGGTTGCTGGTCAGGCGCGTCAACTGCCGGTACAGGCGTGCGGTACCAGCGGGCCCGTGGCACCAGCTCAGGTAGAACAGCTGCTCGCCTCCCGGCTCGGAGTGAAAGATGCGGCGCCCGCCGCTGCTGGTGCGGGTGGTGATGCGCTCCAGATACCGCGCGGCAGCCAGCGCGCCCTCCTGCGCAGCAGCGGCAGGGGCCCCACCCTGCGTGTGCCGCAGCGCCTCGTGCTGCGCCAGCGTGGCCAAGGTGTACCCCACTCCCGCGGCACCGTGCGAGAAGTTGGGGTAGCGCTGCGGCATGAGGGGGGTGATGGCCCACGTGAGACCGTCACCGGCCGGGCGGCCTGCCGCCAGCAGGGACTGTGATGCGCCACGCAGCAGGGCATCGGTGTTCGCGCCGTGCGGCGTCTGCGCGCCCAACCACGCCAACGTCAGGGCAATCCCCGCGGTCCCCGAGATGATGTCGGTGGAGTCGTTCCAGGCAATGCCCGCATCGGATTGGCGCGCTGACTGCTTCAGCAGCGCGACCAGGTGCGCCACGCCACGGTCCAACTCGGGGGCGTTGGCCATCCGCTGCACCAGCGCCGCCACGTATGCGAGACCGGCCACCCCGGTGTACAGCCCCGCCCCGTCGCCGCTGATGCCCCCCGCTGACGACGGCGCCGCCGCTGTCAGCGCGCGGGCACCGGCTACGGCCTCCTTCAGGTAGCGCTCATTGCCGGTGGCGTGGTGCAGCTCGAGGTAGAACAGCACCACGCCGGCGCTGCCGCTGTAGAGGTCGGGGGTGATGGCCGTGGGCACCGCCGGATCGGCGGGCCAGCGTACGCCGTCGCGGTCGCGCACCGCACTGGCTGCGATCCATCGTTCGGCCGACAGCGCGGCGGCGCGATAGTCGGCGGGCGCACCGCGATGGCGCACGCTGTCGGGGGAGGAGGCGAGGGCACGTAGCACGCGCGGGGGGGCCATCCACGAGGCTGCGGCAAGGGCGGCGGTGTGCGTGAGGGCAGTCCGGCGGTCCATGGAGCGAAGGGGAGGAGGGAGTCAGTCTGTCGTCACGTGTCATTTCCCGTTCATTCACGCTACCATGACTGGCGCACGCCGGCCATCTCCGGTCATCGAGGCTCGGCTCCCGTCAACGGCCACGAGCGAGTGTGGCGCGAGCTCCCTCTGCTCCATTAGGTTGCATAGTGGTGCCCCGTGAGGACATCCGGTCAGGCACCCGATGTCTCCGAAACCGATGCCGTGGAGAGTCCGATGGTCAAGCGCCCGTTGATATTGCATCCCGGTGGTCCGATTCGCCTGGCCGCCGCGGGGCTCCTGCTGGCGGCAGGCGTCGTGTCCGGGGCATGCGCCAGCGGCGCCGGGAGAGCGGCCCGCGCTGATGACATGGGCGGAGCGCAGGTGCAGACGGCCGTGCTTCAGAACGCGTCCGGCGCGGCGCGGGGCATCAACATGGTGTCGGTGACGGACGTGAACAAGATCCTCATCAGTTCACCACCCGACCAGACCTTTCAGGCGCTTTCCGCCGCCTACGCCACGCTGAACATCCCGATCACCGACATCAACCAGCAGGCGCGGACGCTCGGTAACGCGGCCTACCGGGTACGCCGGCGGATTGGGGATGTGCCGACGATGCGGGCGGTGGATTGTGGCGGCGATTCCGGCATGCCCAATGCGGAGACCTACCAGCTGATCTTGTCCATCCAATCGCGGGTCGTCCCGAACGATGCGGGTGGCAGCGTCATCCAGACCACCGTGGAGGGGGTCGGCCGGAACCCGACGACGTCGGCCTCCAGCGACGTGCGCTGTGCGTCGCTGGGCGGGCTGGAAAAGCGGCTGGGCGAAGTGGTCAAGCAGCGGCTCGCTGGCAAGTAGGGGCCAGGGCCGGGGCCGGGGCTGGGGGGCCAGCGGCCAAGGCGCCGGCCGTGCGAGGTTGCCGACCGCTTCCCGTTGACCCGCCCTTGGGGTCGGACTAAGCTTAGGGTTCTGTTCCGTGCCGTCTTCCGTCCGGCGCTGCTGTCGGGAAGGCGATCCACGTAGAGGTCGGAGTACGAACTCCCCGGCGGACACACCATCCGCCGGGCTACCAGAATCTGATGCCTACGATCAACCAGCTGGTCCGCCGCGCCCGCAAGGACGTGGTGGAGAAGTCCAAGGCCCCCGCGCTCAAGAGCAATCCGTTCAAGCGTGGCGTGTGCACCCGCGTCTACACCACGACGCCCAAGAAGCCGAACTCGGCGCTCCGCAAGGTTGCCCGTGTCCGCCTCACGAATCAGCTCGAAGTCACCGCGTACATCCCCGGTGAAGGCCACAACCTGCAGGAGCACTCCATCGTGCTCGTGCGCGGCGGCCGCGTGAAGGACCTCCCGGGCGTGCGTTACCACATCGTCCGTGGCACCCTCGACGCGTCGGGTGTGAACGGTCGCAACCAGAGCCGTTCCAAGTACGGCACGAAGCGCCCCAAGAAGGGTGCCGCGCCCGCCGCCGGAGGTAAGAAGAAGTGAGCCGTCGCAAGAGTGCCGTGAAGCGCAGCGTCCTGCCGGACGCGCGCTACGATAGCCAGACCGTCTCGAAGTTCATCAACAACCTGATGATCCAGGGCAAGAAGTCCACCGCTGAAGGCATCTTCTACGGCGCGATGGACATTGTCGAGGCGAAGACCAGCCAGCCGGGCGTGGGCGTGTTCAAGCAGGCGTTGAACAACCTCAAGCCGGTGGTCGAGGTGAAGAGCCGCCGCGTCGGTGGTGCCACGTATCAGGTCCCCGTCGAAGTCCGTCAGGACCGCCGGACCGCCCTGGCCATGCGCTGGCTCATCGGGTATTCCCGTGACCGCAACGAGAAGAGCATGGCCGAGAAGCTCGCGGCCGAAGTGCTCGCGGCGTCGCGCGGTGAGGGCAATGCCATCAAGAAGAAGGAAGACACGCACCGCATGGCCGAAGCCAACAAGGCGTTCGCGCACTACCGCTGGTAAGCGTGCCGACCGGCATATCCGAAGGCCCCGGGAGACTCCCGGGGCCTTCGGCGTTCCGGCCCGGAATTCCTGTCTGCACTCACTGGCGAAAGCGGTGACGACGGTCCACGTTAAGGCCTGCTTGGGGCCGGAGGTCCGGCCCACAATTCATGCGATGCCATCGGGTGCGCACGCCGGTCGGTTACGCGGGCTTTTCGCCGCGCGTCCTCCCGATGTGTCCGGCACTCATGCATCGCGCCCTCCGAACTTCGTGCGGAACTCGCGCTTGCCTCACGTCATGCCATCCATTCGCGCCGTCTGTGCGTGGGCGCTGCTCGTGCCGGCCGGCCTCGCCGCGCAACCTGGTGACAGTGTTCGCGTCGTGGCCCCGGCCAAACCTGCGTCGTGGCATGTGCAGGCCTCCGGGTACTACAGCTCGGCCGACAACGGGTTCGGCATCTGGCGCGGTCAGGATGTGCGCCTCCTCTATTCCGGCAAGCGCTTCAGCCCCTTCTTCAGCTTCGGTTCGCAGTCGCGCTCCAATGGGCATCAGGAAGCGTACGGTGCCGGGTCGTACATCGTGCTCACGCCGTGGATGTTCAGCATCGTGGGCGTGGGCGTGGCGCCCGACCGCGGGACGGTGCTGTTCCCCCGAGTGCGCACCGACGCAAGCCTCTTCGTCGCCGTGCCGGGTGTGAAAGGCGTGCTCATGTCCGGTGGCCTGACCGATCTTCGCTTCGCCGATCCGCGCGCCGGCGGCCGCATCTACTCGCTCGGCCCCACGGTGTATCGCGGACGCGGCATCTACTCCGGCGCGGTCTACCTGAATGAGGACCGGGCCAGCGGCGCCCGGTCGCACTCCTGGCAGGTGGGCGGCCAGTGGGGGGCGCAGGGACAGTACTGGATTGGCGGTGGCCTCGGTGCGGGCAATGAGGCGTATCGGCTGCTGTCGGCCACGCCCTTCGACGCCCGCTTCCGCAGTCAGTTCGCTTCGGTGTTCGTCTCGAAGTGGATCACGAAGGGCACGGGCGTGTCGGTGCGGCTCGATGGCGAGCGCAAGATCGACGTGTTCAATCGGCGCGCGATCGGCCTGACGTATTTCGTCGATTTCTGATTGATGGCGGAGCGTCACGCCGGTCCGTCGTTCTTCGGCTCCTCGCGCACCGCCGTCGCCCTCGGCGTCGCCGCGCTGGCGAGCCTCGCCCTCTACATCGCCGGCAGTCAGGCGGTCGTCCAATGGCGTGAGGGCGTCGAGTACCTCAGCTTCGTGCTGCAGTCGTTCGCCGAGACGCCCACGCTGCGCCCGTTGCCGTTCGACGGCCCGTCGCCGCCACTCGCATGGCTCACGGCGACGATCGCCATCGCGTCGTGTATCGCCGTGGGCTGGCTGGTGGCGCGGGGCATGCGCGCCAGTCGTGGCGCGGCCCCGATGGGTTGGGCCGCTGGACTCGCGGCTGCCGTGGTGCCGCCCATGGTGATTGCCACCACCCGCTGGCCCGATGGACAGGGGAGCATCACGAACGGTGTGCTCGCCGTTGGCCATGCGCTGCTGGTGCCGCTGGCGTGGTGGTGGGCACGAAGCCAGCCCCTCGATCGCGCCGTGCGCACGGCGGCGGCGCCGCCGAGCCGGAATGTGGCGACGCCGCTCGAGGATCTCCCGCGCACCTGGGTGATCGTCCTGCTGCTCATCGCGGTGCCCCTTGCCTTGCTCGTGCTCCTCAACGGGCTGTCGTCGATCAAGGGCTACGACTCGTTCAGCGATCACATCGCGCGGCCCGCGCGCTGGCTGGCTACCGGCCGGCTCGTGCCTGGCGTCTTCGAAGAGGTGGTCACACACTATCCGGGCAACTTCGAACTCCTGGTGCGATGGATGCTGTCGCTGGGTACCGATCGGTTCGCCTTCCTGGTGGCGTACGGCAGCAGCGTCGCTGCCATCTGGGTGGTGTACCGGTTGGCGCGCGAAGTCGGGCAGGGCACCATGGCGGCGTTGGTGTCGGCGCTGGCGGCGGTGTCGTTGCAAGTGCTCGCCTACCAGAGCGTCGTGGTGTACAGCGACAGCTTCACCGCGCTCTGCCTGCTGGTGGCCACCTGGCTGCTGCTGGTGTGGCTGCGCGAGGGGGCGTCCGACCGGCGCCTCACCTTCGGCTTCGGCCTCGCCCTCGGATTGGCAATGGGCGCCAAGTACTCGGCGGGTCCGCCGGCCGTCGTGCTGGGGCTGCTGTGGCTCTGGCATGCGTGCCGCGATGTGACGCGCGAGGGTTTCGAGCAGCCGCTCGTGGACGTGCGCTGGCTCGCCCCGCAGCTGGCCTGGCTCGTGGTCGGCGTGTTGCCCGGCATGGCCTTCTGGTACGTGCGCAACCTCGTCCTCCAGGGGAACCCCTTCTATCCGCTCTCGGTCGCGGGGATGCCGGGCATTCCGCTTGGCAGTCTGCTCGCCGGCGCCCCCGGCCCGAAGACGCTGGGCGACATCGCCAGCTATCCGTGGCTCGAGACGGGCCATGGCCCGGGCTTCGAAACGGGACTCGGCGCGACCGTCGCCACCGTCGTGGTCCTGGCGGTGGTCATGGGGCCGGTGATCGCCAGCAAGCGACCGCTGCTGCGCTTTCTGTGGCTGGTGTGGGCGCTCGCCTTTCTCGCCTGGGTGCAGTCGGGAGTAATGGTGCCGCGCTACGGCCTCTTTCCCATCCTGCTGGCGTTCGTGTTCGTGGGGGCGCTGCTCAGCGCCTATCCCTCGGGGCTGCTGCGCATCGCGGCCACCGTGGCCATGGCGGGCACGATGCTGGCGGTGGGGTTCGAGATGGCGGGCGGTACGGCCTACGCCGAGTTGCTCATCGACCCGCGTCCTCCGGTACCCACGGCGATCGATTCGCTGCCGGCCACGCAGGTGCTCAACCTTGCGGGCGAACCGGCCGGCTACCACGCGATGGGGCGTGACTATCGGCATCGGGTGCTGTCGCCGTTCCGGCAGTTCTCACCCGACGATGCTCGCGCGGCCGGGCTGCCGTACCTGCTGCTGCCGCAGGCGCTGGAGGATGAGTTCCGCAAGGCACTGCCCCTGCAGTTCCTTGGGCGGCATGGGGCCGAGAAGGGCCCCGGCGTGTCGCTCTGGCGCCTGCCGTAGCACGCCCGACGCCGCCCGCCCATGGATCGCGATGCCTATCAGCTGATGGCGGCCGCCGAGCGGGACCACTGGTGGTTCCGCGGGCGGCGCGTCTTCATCGAACGGGCCATGCGCACGCTCGCGCTGCCTGCTTCGGCGCGCATCCTCGATGCCGGCTGCGGGTCCGGTGGCAACCTCGCCCTGCTTTCGCAGTTCGGCACCGTGTACGGCTTCGAGTACGATGCCGAGGCCCGCGCTGTCGCCGAGGCGCTTGGCGTCGCCACGGTCGCTGCGGGGGCGCTGCCTGAGCCGGTGCCCTTCGGCGACACGACGTTCGACGCCATCGGTCTCTTCGATGTGCTCGAGCATCTGCCGCATCCGGTGGAGTCGCTGCAGGCACTGGCGGCGCGCCTCGCGCCCGGCGGAGCGATCGTGCTCACCGTGCCGGCGCTCCCCTGGCTCTGGGGGCCGCACGACGAGGTGCACAACCATTTCCGTCGCTACACGGCCACCACGTTGCAGGCGCATCTCGCGGCGGCGGGGCTGCGCGTGGAGCGGCTCACGTACATGAACGCGTTGCTGCTGCCCCTGGCCGTCGCGCAGCGGCTGAAGGAGCGGCTGTTCGGCTATCAGGTGGAGGCGCTCACGCCGTCGCCGATGGTGAACCGGCTGCTGTACCGCACGTGGCTGCTGGAGCGGGCGTGGATCCCGCAGCGGCGCCTGCCGATCGGCCTGTCGCTGCTGGCCGTGGCGCGGCGCGCGGAGCCTGCGGGATGAGCGCCGACGCGCGCGTGGCGCTGGTCGTGCCGTGCTACAACGAGGAGACCCGTCTCGACCGCGCGGGGTTCGAGGCCGCGCTCGGTTCGTTGCCGTGGCTCGACCTGATCTTCGTGAACGACGGCAGCACCGACGGCACCGAGCGCCTGCTGCACACGGTGCGCGCCCAGTGGCCGGACCGCGTCGAGGTGCTGTCGCTGGCTCGGAACGCCGGCAAGGCGGAGGCGGTGCGGCAGGGGATGCGTCGGGCGCTCGACCGTACGGGGCTCTGCGGGTTCTGGGACGCCGATCTGTCGGCCCCCCTGCAGGAAGTGGAGGCGCTCCGCGCCGTCTTCGCGGCGCATCCGGACGTGGAGTGGGCGTGGGGGATCCGCCTGCGGGCACTGGGCCGCGAGGTCACGCGGCGTCCGCTGCGTCACTACCTCGGCCGGATCTTCGCCACCGTCAGCTCGCTGCTGCTGGGGATCGATTCGTACGACACGCAGTGCGGCGCCAAGCTCTTCCGCATCTCGCCGCTCCTGCGTACGGTGCTCGACGAACCGTTCCGTTCGCGCTGGATCTTCGATGTCGAACTGCTCACCCGCGCCGACGGCTTGCTGCGCTTTGGTGGCACACGGACGCTGACGCAGGTGGTGTACGAGCAGCCGCTCGCGGTGTGGCGCCACAAGCCCGGCTCGAAGCTGCGGGGCGGGGATTTCGTGAAGGCCCTGCGGGAGCTGCTGGTGGTGCGAGGGGCACGCCGCCGCTGGTATCGCGCCGGCGTGCCGTGACTGCCAACGCGCGCACGCGTGGCGCGCGCCTGGTGTTTCAGGCCACGGTCAGGCCGCTTTCACTGGCCATGACCGCCCCGTAGATCGTGGCCCCCGGCTTGAGCCGGATGACCGGTGCGGTCACGGTGGTGGGCTTGCCGCTGCCACCCACCACGGCGGCCTCGATGACGATGGCCGACTCGGAGATGACCGGCCCGCTGACGCGCGCGCCGCGTTCGATGGTGATGCGCTTGCGCGCCGCGAGCGAGCCGACGACCACGGCCCCGCTCCGCACGATGATCTCGTCGTGTGCCTTGAGCGACCCGGTGACCCGCGCGCCATCGTTGATCACGATGGCGCCCGTGGCCACCACCGACCCGATGAGCGCCGCACCGGCCGGAATGGGCAGGCCGCCGTCGATGCGCCAGTAGCTCGCTCCCACCTGCTTGCCGTACGACGGCACGAACCGTTCGTAGGCGCCGGTTGGCAGGAGCGGAGCCTCGATGGTTTCCTGGTCGGTGACGCGCACGACCGCCGATTCGAGCCGGTCGAAGGTGACGTTGGTGCCGAGCACGATGGTGCGCTCGGCGGTGGCACGACCGAGCAGCCGACAGTCGTTCCCGACCTCGAGGCGGCCTCGCGCATGGATCCAGCGCAGGACCGTGGACGCCTCGCCGAGCAGGATGTCGCGCTGCCCGAGCACGGCGCGATACGTACCGCGACGGCCTCCACGCATGGTCAGCCGAGCCAGGGACTCCGTGGCCAGCTCGCAGCCGTCGGGGAGTGGCTCACTGTCCATGAGCACGACGAGGTCGGTGATCGGCGAGCGCTGGACTGCCAGCGGGCCGCCGACGGAGTGCATGCGCACGGCGGTACCGTCGGAGAGCCGCGGCGGGACCATGGTGCCCAGCAACCCTTCGCGGGTGGCGCGCTGGGTGAACGATTCCGCAAAGAAGGTCAGCCGGCCCGCGTCGTTGCCCACGGCATTGAGCGGCGCCGCATCTCGCGGACGCATGAGTTCGAGCACGGCCGGGAGCAGCGGCAGCGCCATCCATCCGATCAGGGCGAGCAGCAGCAGCGTGAAGGCGGCTTCGGGCGAACCGGTCATCAGCGTGCCCCCCCGCCGTTCGTGCGGCCGTCACGATGGCGCTCGGTCTTCTGCCACTGCACCGGCTGGCCGCGCAGCCACGACGCGCGCGAGAACGAAGCCCGCCCCACGGCGAACGTGCTCACGAGAAATCCGAGAAAGAGGAACGGCAGCATCCGGATGCGCTCGCGCGAGCCGTCGAGCCGGCTGGCGGCGGCCACCTGGAAGAAGGCGGCGAAGTTGCCGACGGTGTTGAACGACGAGATGGCCAGAATGGTGAGAATGCCCCACTCCGGCGGATAGCCGGCGTAGAACAGCAGGATGGTGCACGACCAGCCGACGAGCAGCACCAGCGGGACGGCAAAGACGCCGAGCAGCAGCACGCCGTCGAGCACCTGCCATAAGGGGAGGTGCGTCCGGTTGAGCACGAGGGCCGTGACATAGCGGCGCAACGCCTGATTGTGCCCCTTGGCCCAACGCTTGATCTGCCGGATGCGCGATTCCCACGTTTCGGGCACTTCCTCGTAGCATTCCGAGCGATTCTGGTAGACCACCTCCCAGCCGGCGATCACGAGACGCACGGTGAGGTCGGTGTCTTCGGCCAGCGACTGCGTGTTCCACCCGCCCACATGCTCGAGGGCCACGCGGCGCACACCGCCGACGGTACCGCCGTACTGCGGCACGAGGCGCAGGTTCATGCGCGCCTGCTGGTCCACCTGGTAGCCGCCGGCGCGCTCGAGGTCGAGCAGGCGCGTGAGCAGCGACACGCCGACATTGAGCGGCACGACGCGCCCCATCACGGCACCGACCTCGGGGTCGAAGAACGGGGCGACGAGCTGCTTGAGCAGCCGCTCACCCGGGATGTAGTCGGCGTCGAAGACGAGGAAGATCTCGTCGTCGTGCAGCGCCATGGCTTCGGCGAGAGCCGCTGCCTTGCCCGGCGTGCCGCCGTCGCGGAGAAACGGCACCACGCGGCCGGCGTAGTTCTCGGCGTACTCCACGAGGATGGCGCGCGTGTCGTCGCTGGAGCGGTCGTCGATCGGGACGATCTTGAGTCGCTCCGGCGGATAGTCGCAGGTGAGCAGCGCATCGAGCGAGTCGCGAATCACGCGCGACTCGTTGTGGCAGGGCACGTACACCACAAGCGATGGCCAGTCGGCCTGGATGACGTCCACGAACGGCTGGCGGTGCCGACCGAACAACCGGTTGAGCGTGAAGAAGTAGTGGCGCACCGTGTAGACCGCGAGGACTCCGATGCAGATCCACAGGCCGATGTTCGCCAGAGAGATGAGCGTACTCACGCGCGTCCCCCGAGACCGAGCCGGCGCCAAATCAGTCCACCGAGGCTGAATCCGCGCACCACCTGGGTGCCGATCGGGGTGATGGCGCGAGTGGAGCGTGGTGTGGGCGTCGGACGCGGGCGGCTATCGGGGTAGCGCGCGGGCGTGGTGGGGGGGCGCCGGTCGATGGCATCGAGCACGCCGCCGGAGCGCCAGCTCATGCCCCAGCCGTACAGCGCCACGTACACGAACACGTCGAGCAGCACGCCGAAGATGAGGAACATCATCGGCATGGCCAGCAGCGAGGCGCGGTAGATGACCCACGTGTGCACGGCCGCCTGCAGCGGCAGCAGCACGGCGAGGTGCCCGAGCAGCAGCGCCCCCATCGCGAACTTCTGCCAGAGCAGGAAGTCGAAGATGTGGAAGGTGAACGCCACCAGGAACGGTGAGAGCACGAAGATGACCACGCCGCACACGAGCAGGCCGCTGACATACACGGGCAGATCGTAGGTGAACGGCGGCGACATGAAAGTGAACCACAGCTGTGCGGTCACCTGGATGATGGACAGGAAGCGCAGGAAGTACTTGATGGGCGTGAGTCGCCCGTTGAGGAAGAAGCTGACCGCGAAGAGCACGACGGTGACCAGCCACCCCGTCTGCAGATCGCGTGCTTCCGGCCAGTAGGTGCCGGCGGTGAAGTACGGAATGGGCACGGCGAGCGGACCGACTTCGAAGACCCGCGTGGCCACCAGGCCGGGAAGGCCGAGTGGCTCCCGAATCGCATTGAAGAGATCGCGCCAGGCCCCCATGAGCTGATCGAGGATGATGAGCGCGAAGACCGCGAAGATGGCGGGGAGGACCAGCAGGTCCACAAGCAGCGTCCACGACACCTCGAGGCCGATCATGGCCCGGTGCGGGGCGATGCGACCGCCGCGATATCCCCGATCCCGCAGCTGATCGATGCGGCGGGACGGCCTACCAGTTACACGTGACACCGACGGGTACTCCAGAGAGGACGGACAATGAACGAGCGATGCGGCGAACGCATTCAGCTGGCGCCCGAGAGGCGTTCGAGGGTGGCATTGATCTGCTCGTGATGCAGACGCCGCGGGCCGCGCTGCGTGGGCGGATGATGCAGGCGCGTCTCCACCACCTCGGCGATGCGCACGGAGGCGCGGCCGTCACCGAAGGGATTGGTGCCGGAGGCGCGGGCCTCGTAGAGGGCGCGATCGGTGAGCAGCGCGGCGGCGCGGGCGAGGATGCGCGTGGCATCGGTGCCGACGAGCTCACCGAAGCCGGCGAG
The DNA here is from genome assembly GCA_040379205.1 of Gemmatimonas sp. Lineage (GTDB taxonomy): Bacteria > Gemmatimonadota > Gemmatimonadetes > Gemmatimonadales > Gemmatimonadaceae > Gemmatimonas. Next base: position 18,665 of record JBEILM010000040.1, on the reverse strand, counting down.
CACGACCTCGGGGCGTTCGGTGGTGTCGCGCAGGATGAGGATCGGCTTGCCGAACGAGGGGACCTCCTCCTGGATGCCGCCCGAATCGGACAGCACGAAGGCGGAGCGCCGGATGAGCTCGAGCAGCTCGGGGTACGGCAGCGGATCGAGCAGGTGAATGCGCGGCACCTGGCCGAGCCGGTCGTGCACGACGTCGCGCACCCGGGGATTGAGGTGTACGGGGAAGGCGATCTCGACGTGCTCGTGCATCCTGACGATGGCCTCGAGGGCATCACAGATCGACTCGAGGTGCTCGCCGAGCGACTCGCGGCGGTGCACGGTGGTGAGCAGCACGCGATGCCGGTCCCAGGGGAGGCGATTGAGGGTCGGCGTATCGAACTGCTCGCGGGCCGGAATCATGTGCAGGGCGTCGACCACCGTGTTGCCGGTCACGAAGATGTCCCCGTCAGGGATGCCTTCGGCGACGAGGTTGTTGCGGGCCTCGTTGGTGGGGGCGAAGTGCACGTCGGCGGTACAGGTGGCGATGCGGCGGTTGACCTCTTCGGGGAACGGGCTGGAAAGGTCGAAGGAGCGCAGGCCGGCCTCGACATGGCCGATGGGAATGCCCTGATAGAAGCCGGCGAGGCAGGCGGCGGTGACCGTGGACGTGTCCCCCTGGACGAGCAGGAACGCTGGCTGGTGCTCGAGGAAGCACTCGGTCAGGGCGGCCATGGCGCGGGACGTGAAGACCCCCAGGTTCTGGCCGTTCTGCATGAGGCCGAGGTCGATGTCGGGGACGATGCCGAAGACATCGAGGGCCTGCTTGAGCATCTCCCGGTGCTGCGTGGTGGCGATGACCAGCGGTTCCAGCGCCGGGTGGGCGCGGATGGCGGCAACGACCGGGGCCATCTTGATGGCTTCGGGCCGGGTGCCGATCACCAGGCAAACCCGGTGGGGGGTGGAGCGGACGGTCATCGGGCGGGTGTATCCGGGGACGGGGAAAACGTAGAACGGCGGCCCAGCCACCGGCGGGACCGCGACAATATGGAGGTTGCGCGCCGGGCGGCTAGGGGGGCGGGTGCGTCGCGTGGGGTAGGCGAGGGCTCGGCGAGGGCTCCGCGGGCGCGAGGCGCACCGACGCTGGCGGGTCTGGACGGGCGGAGTGCGAAGGGTTGACATCCGGACCCGGAGCCGCGAGGTTTTGAGTCTGCCGGAAAATCCTGCCATATCTGGGGACTCTCGGCTCCTGTTTCAGGCCAACTCAACGACGCGCATTGAAGTCTGCAGTTCTTCGATGCCCGGCGCGCCAGGGTCCCCACTCGTGCAGCAGCGGCGAGCGTACCCGGCGACAGCGGATGGATACCGCTCCCGCGCAACGGTGGGGGGACTGGTCCAGCCGTTTTTTTGCTGGTCCACTTTGCTCACCCACTGCGTCGCTTCGGCGGCGCTACCGAAGACTATGCCGCGTACGACCCCGCTCGAGCATTACCGGAATATCGGCATCATGGCCCACATCGATGCCGGCAAGACCACCACGACGGAGCGCATCCTCTATTACACGGGGAAGTCGCACAAGATTGGTGAAGTCCACGATGGCGCCGCCACGATGGACTGGATGGAGCAGGAGCAGGAGCGTGGCATCACGATCACGTCGGCCGCCACGACGTGTTTCTGGATGCGCCACGGCCAGTCGCACGAAAAGGGCAACGGGCCGGAGTTCCGCATCAACATCATCGACACGCCGGGCCACGTCGACTTCACGGTCGAGGTGGAGCGGTCGCTGCGCGTGCTGGACGGCGCGGTGACGCTGCTGGACTCGGTGGCCGGTGTGGAGCCGCAGACGGAAACGGTGTGGCGTCAGGCCGACCGGTACCGCGTGCCGCGTATGATCTTCTCGAACAAGATGGACCGCGTGGGCGCGAACTTCGATCGCTGCCTCGCGATGATCCGTGACCGCCTGAGCAAGCGCGCGTATCCGCTGCAGTTGCCGGTCGGTTCGGGTGAAACGTTCACCGGGCACATCGACGTGCTCGAGCGCAAGCAGTACATCTTCCACGACGAGACGATGGGCAAGACGTTCTCGGTCGTGGATGTGCCGGCCGAGTTCGTCGAGGCGTGCGAGAAGGCGCGCCATGAGGCCATTGAGGCCGCGGTCGAGTACGACGAAGTGGTGATGGAGAAGTATCTCGCCGGCGAGGAGCTCTCGATGGCGGAGATCCGCGCGGCCATCCGCAAGGCGACGATCGCGATGGAGTTCATCCCGGTCTTCTGCGGCGCCTCGTTCAAGAACAAGGGCGTGCAGGCGCTGCTCGACGCGGTGATCGACTACCTGCCGGCGCCGATCGACGTGCCGGCGATCAAGGGGCACCTCCCGCACCACGACGAAACGTTCATCGAAGCGCCGATCAAGGACGAGGCGCCGTTCGCGGCGCTGGCGTTCAAGATCGCGACCGACCCGTTCGTCGGAAAGCTGACGTTCTTCCGAGTGTACTCCGGCGTCATGACGTCGGGCTCGTACGTGTACAACAGCACGAAGGACAAGCGCGAGCGCGTGGGCCGTCTGCTGCAGATGCACGCCAACAAGCGAGAGGAGATCGAGGAGGTGCGCGCCGGCGACATCGCCGCCGCCATCGGGCTCAAGGACACGCGCACGGGCGACACGCTGTGCACGGAAGACAACCCGATCATCCTCGAGGCCATGAAGTTCCCGGCCCCCGTCATCGACGTCGCGATCGAGCCGAAGACGAAGGCCGACCAGGACAAGCTGGCGATCGCGCTCCAGAAGCTGGCCGAAGAGGATCCGACGTTCCGCGTGCGCTCCGATGCGGAGACGGGGCAGACGATCATCGCCGGCATGGGCGAGCTGCATCTCGAGATCATCGTCGATCGCATGATGCGCGAGTTCAAGGTCGACGCGAACGTGGGTCGCCCGCAGGTGGCCTACCGCGAGACGATCAAGAAGCGCGTCGAGAAGATCGAAGGGAAGTTCGTCCGTCAGTCGGGCGGTAAGGGTCAATACGGCCACGTCGTCATCAACATGGAGCCGAGCGAGCAGGGGCAGGGCTACGTGTTCGAGGACAAGGTCGTGGGCGGTGTCATTCCGCGCGAGTACATCGGGCCGGTGGAGCAGGGCATCAAGGAAGCGCTCGAGACGGGCGTCCTGGCCGGCTACCCGGTGGTGGACATCAAGGTGCAGCTCATCTACGGCTCGTACCACGATGTCGACTCGTCGGAAATGGCGTTCAAGATTGCCGGGTCGATGGCGTTCAAGGAGGCGGCCAAGCAGGCCAGCCCCTGCCTGCTCGAGCCGGTCATGAAGGTCGAGGTCGTGAGCCCGGAAGCGTACATGGGCGACGTCCTCGGCGATCTCTCCTCGCGGCGCGGCAAGATCGGCGGCATGACGCAGCGTGGTGAGGCGCAGGTGATCTCGGCGACCGTGCCGCTCGCCGAGATGTTCGGTTACTCGACCAAGCTGCGCAGCATGTCGCAGGGACGAGCGGTCTACTCGATGGAGTTCTCGCATTACGAGGAAGTGCCGAAGTCGAAGGCCGAAGAGATCATCAGCAAGGTGAAGGCGTAAGCCTCACCCACTCATTCACTACCCAAATACCAGAACCGAACCATGGGCAAGGCAAAGTTCGAGCGGAACAAGCCGCACGTGAACGTGGGAACGATCGGCCACGTCGACCACGGCAAGACCACGACGACGGCGGCACTCACGAAGATCTCGGCGGACAAGGGCTACGGCACCAAGTACGTGGCCTACGACGAGGTCGCGAAGGCGTCCGAGTCGCAGGGTCGCCGCGACAGCACGAAGATCCTCACGATCGCGACGTCGCACGTCGAGTACGAGACGGAGAAGCGCCACTACGCGCACGTCGACTGCCCGGGCCACGCCGACTATGTGAAGAACATGATCACGGGTGCGGCGCAGATGGACGGCGCCATCCTGGTCGTGTCGGCCGTCGACGGTCCGATGCCGCAGACGCGTGAGCACATCCTCCTGGCGCGCCAGGTGAACGTGCCCTCGGTCGTCGTGTTCCTCAACAAGTGCGATCTCGTGGAAGACGAAGAGCTCCTCGACCTCGTCGAGCTCGAAGTCCGCGAGCTGCTCTCGAAGTACCAGTACCCGGGCGACGACGTGCCGGTGATCCGCGGCTCGGCGATCAACGCCATCAACGGCGACCCGAAGTGGGTGGCCGAGTTCCAGAAGCTCTACGACGCGCTCGACAACTACATCCCCGAGCCGATGCGTGAAGTCGACAAACCGTTCCTCCTCCCGGTCGAAGACGTGTTCTCGATCACGGGTCGCGGCACGGTGGCCACCGGTCGTATCGAGCGCGGCATCGTGAAGGTCGGCGAGGAAGTGCAGCTCGTCGGCTACAACGCCGAGAAAAAGACGATCGTCACGGGCGTCGAAATGTTCCGCAAGCTGCTGGACGAAGGTCAGGCCGGTGACAACGTCGGTCTCCTCCTCCGTGGCGTGGACAAGAAGGAAATCGAGCGCGGCATGGTGCTGGCCAAGCCGAACTCGATCAAGCCGCACACGAAGTTCACGGCCGAGGTGTACGTCCTCACGAAGGAAGAGGGTGGCCGTCACACGCCGTTCTTCAAGGGCTACCGCCCGCAGTTCTACTTCCGCACGACGGACGTGACGGGCAACATCGAGCTCCCCGAGGGGATGGAGATGGTGATGCCGGGCGACAACGTGCAGATGACGATCGAGCTGATCATCCCGATCGCGATGGAAGAGCAGCTCCGCTTCGCGATCCGTGAGGGTGGCCGCACGGTCGGCGCCGGCGTCGTCACGAAGATCCTCGCCTAACCAGAACTGTCTGCCCGCGGGGGCCGGCCAGAAGCCGGCGCCCGCGACGCAGGTGGTTCCCACACGGAACTCTGATGGCTGGCCGCATTCGCATTCGCCTCAAGGCTTTTGACCACGCTGTGATCGACCGGGCGTCGGCGGACATCGTCCGCACCGCCGAGAAGACGGGCGCGTCGGTGTCGGGTCCCATCCCGCTCCCGACCAAGACCCAGCGTTGGACCGTGCTGCGCTCGCCGCACGTGGACAAGAAGTCGCGCGAGCAGTTCGAACTGAAGACGCACAAGCGCGTGATCGACATCCTCGATTCGCGGGCTGGCACGGTGGACGCGCTGACGAAGCTCGATCTCCCCGCCGGCGTGGACGTCGAAATCAAGGTGGAGTAGCAGGGCCCCTGCCTCAGGCAGGGTGTGGTACAGACCGTGTTGCATAGGGCGACACGATCCATAGTCCAACGGTGAGTCCCCCGGGACTCCCGCGACTCGTACGGAGTGAGTCATTCATGATCGGCATCATCGGCAAGAAGCTGGGCATGACCCAGCTGTTCAACGAGCAGGGGCAGCAGGTGCCCTGCACCGTGGTGGAGGCCACGCCCAACCCCGTCACGAAGGTGATGACGGCGGATCAGGCGGGCTTCGCGGCGGTGGAGCTCGGATATGGGGCGCAGCGCGTCGCGCGCCCCAACAAGAAGGGAGAGCGTACGCCCAAGGGACGTCGCGCCACGAAGGCGGAAGTCGGCCACGCCCAGAAGGCGGGCCTCGAGGCGCCGCCGGCGGTCCTCAAGAGCTTCCGGCTCGACGATGCGCCCGGCAAGAATGCCGAGGTGCCGTCGTACAACATCGGTGACACGATCACCGTCGACATTTTCACCCCGGGCGAGCGCGTCAAGGTGACGGGCACGTCGAAGGGGCGTGGGTTCCAGGGTGTCGTGAAGCGCCACGGCTTCGGCGGCGGTCCGAACACGCACGGCAACACCAAGCACCGCAAGCCCGGCTCCATCGGCGCCGGTACCGATCCGTCGCGCGTCATCAAGGGCAAGAAGATGCCCGGCCACTACGGCGCGGCGCAGCATACGGCACTCAGCATCCGCGTCGAGAAGATCGATGCGGAGCGCAATCTCCTCTATCTGCGCGGCAGCGTGGCGGGGCCGACGAACGGCATCGTCTTCGTGCGGAAGCAGGGCTGATCATGATGACGGAAACCAAGACGTTCGAGGCGCCGGTGTACTCGGCGCAGGGCAAGCAGGGCGGTTCGCGCCCGCTGCCCGAGAGCATGTTCGACGGCATCGTCAACATGCCGGTCATGCACCAGGCGGTGAAGGCGTTCCTCGCCAACCGTCGCCAGGGCACGGCCAAGACCAAGACGCGCGGGGAAGTCACCGGCGGCAACCAGAAGCCCTGGAAGCAGAAGGGCACCGGCCGGGCCCGTCAGGGTTCGACGCGGGCGCCGAACTGGCCGGGCGGTGGCACGGTGTTCGGCCCCCAGCCGCGCAGCTACACGCAGATCGTCCCCAAGCAGGTGCGGGCCCTCGCGCGCAAGAGCGCGATGAATGCCCGGGCCCGTGAAGGCGCCGTGCTCCTCGTGGACGCGCTCAACTACAGCGCCCCGAAGACCAAGGCCATCACGTCCCTGCTGGCGTCGCTCGGCGTGGCCGACAAGAAGGTGCTGCTCCTCACCGACGGCGTAAAGCCGAACGTGTACCTGAGCGCACGCAACCTCGGCCGGGCCCACGTGATGCCGTTCAGCGACGCGAGCACGTACCACATCCTCTGGTCGGATGTCGTGGTGATCGAGTCGTCGGCACTCACCCAGACGTCGGCGGAGGGCTAAGCGATGAGCACCCTGTACCGTACCATCGTGCGCCCGATCATCACGGAGCATACCTCGGCCGCCTATCAGGATCGCGGCGAGTACACGTTCGAAGTGGCGCCCGACGCCAACAAGTTCGCCATCAAGGCCGCCGTCGAGCAGCTGTTCGGCGTGAAGGTTACCGGCGTCTGGACGTCGAACGCGCGCGGGAAGGCGCGGCGCGTCGGACAGTCCATCGGACGCCGTCCACATACCAAGAAGGCGATCGTGAAGCTGCGTGACGGCGACACCATCGCGATCTTCGAGGGCTGAGTCGCATGGGCATTCGTCAGTTCAAGCCGGTCACGAAGGGCACGCGCTTCCGCTCGGTGTCGGATTTCGCCGAGATCACGCGCAGCACGCCCGAGAAGTCGCTCGTCGAGCCGCTCAAGAAGTCGGGCGGACGCGACAATCATGGCCATATCTCGATGCGTCGCATCGGTGGCGGCCACAAGCGCATGTACCGCATCATCGACTTCAAGCGCAACAAGGTCGGGGTGCCGGCCACGGTCGCGCACATCGAGTACGATCCGAACCGTTCGGCGCGCATCGCGCTGGTCGAGTACGCGGACGGCGAGAAGCGGTACATCCTGCACCCGAAGGGGCTGAAGCAGGGGGATACGGTGGTGTCAGGCCCGGGCTCGGATGTGCGCACGGGCAATGCGATGCCGCTCAAGGAAGTGCCGCTCGGTACGTCGGTGCACAACATCGAGCTGAAGATCGGCAAGGGCGGCCAGATGGCGCGCTCGGCCGGTGCCTTCGCCCAGGTCGTGGCGAAGGAAGGCGAATATGTGACGCTGCGTCTGGGCTCCACTGAGATGCGCCTCGTGCACGGCAACTGCATGGCGACGATCGGCGAAGTGGGCAACGCCGAGCACGAACTGCAGTCGCACGGCAAGGCGGGCAAGAGCCGCTGGCTCGGCAAGCGCCCGAAGGTGCGTGGTGAGGTGATGAATCCGGTCGACCATCCGCACGGCGGTCGTACGCGCGGTGGCCGGAACGTGGTGAGCCCGTGGGGCAAGAAGGAAGGCGTCAAGACGCGCAACAAGAAGAAGTCGTCGCAGCGTCTCATCGTGCGCGGCCGCAAGCGCGGCCGGGCGACGCAGTAACCGCCAGGCGAGACGAGAACCGATATGTCGAGAAGCATCAAGAAGGGTCCGTTCGTCGCCGAGCGCCTGGAGGCCAAGGTCGGCGCGATGAACGCCAAGAACGAGAAGAAGGTCGTGAAGACCTGGTCGCGCGCGAGCACGATCCTCCCCGAATTCGTCGGGCACACGTTCGCGGTGCACAACGGGAACAAGTTCATCCCGGTGTACGTGACGGAAAACATGGTCGGCCACAAGCTCGGCGAGTTCTCGCCGACGCGTCTGTTCCGCGGTCACGCGGGGCAGAAGGTCGATGCCAAGAAGAAGGGAGGCAAGTAGGCCATGGCCAAGGCCCTGAAGACCGGCATCGAGGCGCGCGCCATCCAGCGCACGACGCGGCAGTCGCCGTACAAGATGCGCCTGGTCATCGACCAGATCCGTGGACAGCGCGTCAATGACGCGCTGGCGCTCCTGAAGTTTTCGAAGAAGCACGCGGCCGAGCAGATCGAGAAGACGCTCAACAGCGCCGTGGCGAACGCGGAGCAGGCGGCCCGTGCGGCCAACACGTCGCTGGATGTCGACGCGCTGGTGATCACGAAGGCCATCGTGAACGAAGGCCCGAAGCTGAAGCGGTTCATGCCGGCGGCCATGGGCCGTGCGACGCCGATCGCGAAGCGGACGAGCCATGTGGAGATCATCGTGGCGGAGGCGGTGCGCTAATGGGACAGAAGACGAATCCGATCGGGTTCCGCCTCGGGGTCACGAAGAACTGGCGGTCGACCTGGTACGCGAAGAAGGAGATGCCGGCGCTGCTCAAGGAAGACGCGCTGCTCCGCAAGTACCTCAAGGCCCGTCTCGACAACGCGGCTATCGCGGATGTCACGATCGAGCGCAAGCCGGGGAAGGTCGTGGTGACCGTCCACACGGGCCGCCCGGGCGTGGTGATCGGCAAGAAGGGCGCGGAAGTGGACAAGTTGCGTGACGAGCTCGCGCAGCTGACCGGCAAGGAAGTCGGGATCAATGTCGAGGAGATCAAGCGCCCGGAAGTCGAGGCGCAGCTGGTCGCCGACAACATCTCCGCGCAGCTCTCGCAGCGCATCTCGTTCCGCCGGGCCATGAAGCGGGCGGTGCAGAGCGCGATGCGGATGGGCGCGCTCGGTATCAAGGTGAAGGCTGGCGGCCGCCTCGGCGGCGCCGAAATCGCGCGCGTCGAAGGGTACATGGAAGGCCGGGTGCCCCTTCACACGCTGCGCGCCGACATCGACTACGCGACGAGCACCGCGAAGACCACCTACGGCACCATCGGTGTGAAGGTGTGGATCTTCAAGGGCGAGATCGTAGAAGATCGTCGCGGCAAGACCTACTCGACCGGCAACTGAGGAACTGAGAGATGCTGAGTCCGAAGCGGGTCAAGTTCCGCAAGATGTTCAAGGGCCGCACAACCGGGCTGGCCCACCGGGGTTCGGATCTGTCCTTCGGCCATTTCGGCCTGCAGGCGCTCGAGCCGGGGTGGGTGACGAGCCGGCAGATCGAAGCGTGCCGTGTGGCGATGACGCGCCACATCAAGCGTGGCGGCAAGGTGTGGATCCGGATCTTCCCGGACAAGCCGATCACGAAGAAGCCGGCCGAAACCCGCATGGGTAAGGGCAAGGGTTCGCCGGAGATGTGGGTGGCGGTGGTGAAGCCGGGCCGAGTGATGTTCGAGATCGAAGGCGTGTCGCGGGAGCTCGCCGAGACGGCGATGGCCCTGGCCGCCGCGAAGCTCGGCGTGAAGACCAAGTTTGTTGCGCGAGAGGAGGCGGTGACCAATGAAGGCTGAAGAGATCCGCGGACTCGCTGACGACGAGCTCGTGACGCGCATTGCGGCGCTGGAGGAGGAGCGGTTCCGCCTCCGGTTCCGCAGCGGCACGGAAGCGCTGGAAGAGCCGCTGCGGCTGCGCAGCATCCGCAGGGACATTGCGCGCCTCAAGACGGTCCAGCGCGAGCGTCAGCTCGCCGGCCGTGGCCGCTAACCGGAACTACATCGATGGCTGAGACGAACAACGCGAGCGCCGCGCAGAACGGCGCCCCGGATCGGACGGCGCGGAAGGTGCGCGTCGGACTGGTCGTGAGCGACAAGATGCAGAAGACGGTGGTCGTGCAGATCGACCGCCGCATGCCGCACCCCCAGTACGGCAAGATGGTGACGCGGACCCGCAAGCTGAAGGCTCACGACGAGGAGAACTCGGCGAAGGTCGGCGACACGGTGCGCATCATGGAGACCCGGCCCTTGTCGAAGGACAAGCGGTGGCGCGTGGTCGAGATCGTCGAACGCGCACGCTGAGGTAAACGGCCATGATCCAGCAGGAATCCGTAGTGAAGGTGGCGGACAACAGCGGCGCCAAGCGCGCCCTGGTGATCCGCGTGCTCGGCGGCACGCGCCGCCGTTACGCCGGCTTGGGCGACCGGGTCATCGTGGCGGTCAAGGACGCGCTCCCGAACGGCACGGTGAAGAAGTCCGACGTGGCGAAGGCCGTGGTGGTGCGCACGGTCAAGGAAACGCGCCGCAAGGACGGTTCGTACATCCGCTTCGACGAGAACGCGGTCGTGATCATCAACGACAACGGCGAGCCGAAGGCGACGCGTATCTTCGGTCCCGTGGCGCGCGAGCTCCGCGAGAAGCGGTACATGAAGATCGTCTCGCTGGCGCCCGAGGTGCTCTGAGATGCGGAAGAACGTGTACTACAAGACGGATCGCGGCCAGCGCCTGGGCGCGGCTCGGCATGCCCTCAAGGCATCGCGCGAAGCGATCCACGTCACCAAGGGTGACACCGTCCGCGTGATGCGCGGCGACGACAAGGGGAAGGAGGGCAAGGTCCTCCAGGTGTACCCCAAGACGGGCCGCATCAAGGTGGAAGGGATCAACATCGTCAAGAAGCACCGCAAGGCGCGCACGGCGGAGGAGCAGAGCGGCATCATCGAGATGGCGGCTCCCTTCCACGCGTCGAACGTGATGCTGCTCGATTCGAAGACCGGCAAGCCGACGCGTGTGAAGGCGCGCATCGACAAGGACGGCACGAAGGAGCGCGTCGGCGTGAAGAGCGGTCAAGTCATTCCCCGTTCGCGCTGACCGGAGCAATAGCAGATGGCGACCAAGGAAAAGGGCGCCGCCAAGGGCGGCGCGAAGGGTGGGGCGAAGGCCGGGGGCAAGGCCGGGGCGGCCAAGGGCGGCGCCGGTCAGAAGGGTGGCGGCAAGGCCGGCAAGCAGGCCGGTCAGCCGCGGCAGGCGGTGGACTTCACGAAGCGCGAGCATGCCGGTGCCGGTCTGCCGGCGTCAACGCCGCGCCTGAAGACCCACTACGAGCAGACGGTGCGGGCGGCGCTCGCGGCGCAGTTCGGCTTCGGCAACCCGCACGAGATCCCGACGCTGTCCAAGATCGTGATCAACTGCGGCGTGGGTGAGGCCGTGAAGCAGCCGAAGCTGCTCGACGTGGTGGTGGAAGAACTCGCGCTGATCTCCGGGCAGAAGCCGGTGCGCCGCAAGGCGAAGAAGTCGGTTGCGAACTTCGGCCTCCGCGAAGGGCAGGAGATCGGGGCGTCGGTGACCATGCGCGGCGCGCGCATGTGGGAGTTCCTCGACCGGTTCGTGACGGTGGCGTGCCCGCGTATCCGCGATTTCCGCGGCCTCGGGACGAAGTCGTTCGACGGCCGTGGCAACTACACGCTCGGCATCAAGGAGCAGATGATCTTCCCCGAGATCAACTACGACATGGTCGAACAGATCCACGGCATGGACATCACGTTCGTGACGACGGCGACGAAGGATGCGCACGCGTTCGCGCTGCTGCATCAGCTCGGCATGCCGTTCCGTGGCGACGACAAGCCGGTGACGCCCAAGGTGGCGCAGCCGAGCGCGGCCTGATCACCGACCTTCCCAGGATCTGAACGATGGCAAAGACGAGCAAGTTGGCCCGCAACGCGCAGCGCGCCGAGATGGTGCAGCGGTATGCCCAGAAGCGCGCGGCGTTGAAGGCCACGATCAGCAGCCCGAAGAGCACGCCGGAAGAGGTGCAGGCCGCGGTGAACGCGCTGCACAAGCTGCCGCGCAATTCGTCGGCGACGCGTGTGCGCAACCGCTGCAGCATGAGCGGCCGCCCCCGCGCGTTCCTGCGGCAGTTCGGGCTGAGCCGTATCGCCCTGCGCGACATGGCGCTGAACGGCTTGATTCCGGGCGTCCGGAAGGCGAGCTGGTAACCATTCACTTCCTACAGGTCCGCCCCGAGCGGATACCATAGGAGCACCCCGAGAGCATGAGCCTCAACGACCCCATTGCCGACATGCTGACGCGCATTCGCAACGCGTGTGCCTCCAAGCACCGCCGCGTCGACATGCCGGTATCGAAGATGAAGATCGAGATCGCGCGGATCCTGAAGGAGAACTCCTTCATCCAGGATTACCGCACGGTGGACCTCGAGGACGGCAAGGCCGTGCTCCGGGTGATTCTGAAGTATGCGCACGGTGGCCAGTCGGTCATCCGTGAGGCGAAGCGCATTTCGACGCCCGGCCTGCGCAAGTACGTCGGCGTGACGGAGATTCCGCGCGTGCGCAACGGGCTCGGGATGGCCATTCTGAGCACGTCCAAGGGCATCATGTCGGATCGCGATGCGCGCTCCGCCAACACCGGGGGCGAGCTGCTCGCCCTGGTCTGGTAAGGAGACCGCCAACATGTCGCGTATCGGCAAGCGCCCGATCCCGGTTCCGGCCGGGGTGACGGTGGCAATCAACGGCAACATGGTGACGGTGAAGGGACCGAAGGGCGAACTCGCCCGCGCGCTCCCCGCCGAAATCATCGTGGCCCAGGAAGGTGCGGAACTGCTGGTGAAGCGGCCGTCGGACGAAGAGCGCCACAAGGCGCTGCACGGTCTGACGCGTACGCTCGTGGCCAACATGGTCGAGGGCGTGACGGCGGGCTTCAAGAAGGTCCTCGAGATCACGGGCGTCGGCTACAAGGCCGAGATCAAGCCCTACGGCGCGCTGCTGTCGCTGGGCTTTTCGCATCAGATCGAGTACAACGCGCCGGCGGGCGTGACCATCACCGCGCCGAACCCGACCACGGTCGTGATCGAAGGCGCGAGCAAGGAGCACGTCGGTCAGGTCGCCGCCGAGATTCGCAGCTTCCGCAAGCCCGAGCCGTACAAGGGCAAGGGCGTCAAGTACCAGGGCGAAGTCATCCGGCGCAAGGCCGGCAAGGCGGGAGGCAAGTAATGGGCAAGATCGCGATCCCGCGTACGAACGCGGAGAAGCGCAAGCGGCGGCATCTGCGCGTGCGCAAGGCAGTGAACGGGACGCCGGAGCGTCCGCGTCTCGTGGTGTTCCGTTCGCTGAAGCACATCTACGCCCAGATCGTCGACGACGTCGCGCAGCGTACGCTGCTGACGGTGGGCGACGAGAAGTTGAGCGGCACGAAGTCGGAGCGCGCGCTGGCCGTCGGCAAGGCCGCGGCGGAGAAGGCGAAGGCGGCCGGCATTTCGAAGGTCGTCTTCGATCGCGCCGGTTACCAGTACCATGGCCGCGTGAAGGCCGTTGCCGATGGCGCCCGAGAGGGCGGCCTGGAGTTCTGATCATGGCAGACGCACAGAATACGGGAGGCGCTCGCGCGCCGGGTGGACGCGGTGGCCCAGGTGGTGGCCGTGGACGTGGTGGACCGGGCGGTGGTCGTGGCCGCGGTCCTGGCGGTCCTGGCGGTCCGGGGGCCGGCCGTGGCCGTGGGCCGGGCGGCGAGGGCGGTGGACCGGGCGGCCGTGATGGCCGTGGCCGCGGTCCCGATCGTGGCGGCCCGCAGCAGGAACGCGAGCAGAGCGATCTGGTCGAGAACGTGATCGCGATCAATCGCGTTGCGAAGGTCGTGAAGGGTGGTCGCCGGTTCTCGTTCAACGCGCTCGTCGCGGTGGGCGATGGACAGGGCAAGGTGGGCTTTGCCACCGGCAAGGCGAACGAAGTGTCGGAAGCGGTCCGCAAGGCCGTGGAAGCCGCCCGTCGCAGCATGGTGCACATCCCGCTGACCGGCTCGACGATCCCGCACGAGGTGGTGGGCAAGCATGGCGCCGGCAAGGTGCTCATGAAGCCGGCCGCCCCCGGTGCGGGCGTGATCGCCGGCGGTGCGGTGCGCGCGGTGCTCGAGTGCGCCGGCATCCACGACATCCTCACCAAGTCGCTCGGGTCGACCAACCCGCACAACATGGTGCGGGCGGCGATCGACGGCCTGACGCACCTCATCACCGTCGAGCAGGCGGCGCGTGAGCGCGGGCTCGACGTCTCGCAGATCGGCTACAAGTCGCGCGCCAAGTCGCGCACCGAGTCCACCGATCGCAGCAAGGCGGCCGTGGTGGCCGCGGAGGTCGCATAATGCCGCGGACATTCGTGTGGCATCCGTCCAAGGGCCCGGCCACGACGCCGAAGCTCGAGGCGCCGGGAACCGGCAAGGTGAAGATCACGCAGGTGCGCAGTTCCATCGGCCACTCGTGGCGGATGCGGGCGACGCTTGCGGCGCTGGGCCTCCGGAATCATCAGGCCAGCGTGGTGCAGCAGGATTCCGCCTCGCTGCGCGGCCAGCTCAAGAAGGTGCGTCACCTGGTTCAGGTGACGCCGGTGGAGGAGTAAGCACGTGGCCAACAAGTCAGGCGCCGAAGGCGTCGAAAAGATCGGACTGCACAACCTGTCGCCGGCGCCGGGCTCGCACCGCTCGCGCCGTCGCGTGGGCCGCGGTCCGGGCTCGGGCCTCGGCAAGACGTCGGGCAAGGGTCACAAGGGTTCCATGGCCCGCTCGGGTCACGGCGGCCCCGGTGGCGGCAAGCCGCACTTCGAAGGTGGCCAGATGCCCATCACGCGCCGTATCCCCAAGCGCGGCTTCACCAACCCGTTCCGCGAAGAGGCCCAGCTGGTGCGCCTCGACGCGCTGGCCAAGGTGGCTGGTGACGAGGTCACGGTGGAGACGCTCATCGCGGCCGGGCTGATTCGTGCGGGCCAGGGCCCGGCGAAGCTCCTCGCCAATGGGGAGCCGACCCGTGCATTCACCATCCGCGGCGTGAAGGTCAGCGCGGCGGCCAAGGCGAAGATCGAAGCGGCCGGCGGCCGCATCGACGGCTGACCGGAGCCCTCAGCGCATGGCAGAGCAAAACAACGCGGCGGCTGCGGCCGTTGCCAACATTTACCGGACGCCCGAGCTGTGGGCGAAGATCACCTTCACGTTCCTGTGCATGGTGCTCTATCGCGTCGGCTCGCACATCACGGCGCCCGGCATCGATGTCCAGGCGCTGACGGACTACTTCACCCGCCAGCAGGGCGGAGGCCTTCTCGGCCTTTACGACATGTTCGTGGGTGGTGGTCTTTCGCGCGCCACGGTGTTCGCGCTCGGCATCATGCCCTACATCTCGGCGAGCATCTTCGTCCAGATCGCCGGCGCGGTGCTGCCGAACGTGGACAAGATGCAGAAGGACGAAGAGGGCCGGAAGAAGCTCACGCAGTACACGCGCTACCTCACGGTGGTGCTGGCGCTCATTCAGGCCTACGGCTTCGCGCTCTTCACGGCGTCGCTGCCGGCGGCCGTGTCCCGTCCGGGACCGTGGTTCACGATCCAGATGATGCTGTTCCTCACCACCGGCGCGATCTTCGTGATGTGGCTCGGCGAGCAGATCACGGAGCGTGGCCTGGGCAATGGGGCGTCGCTCATCATCTTCTTCTCCATCGTCGAGCGGATGTGGCCGTCGATCTTCCAGTCGTTCAACTTCATGACGACCGGAGCGATCTCGCCGCTGATGCTGGTGGTGCTGGGGCTGGTGATGGTGGCGGTGGTGGCCGGTGTGGTGGCGATCACGGTGGCCGCCCGCCGGGTGCTCATCCAGATCCCGCAGCGGACCATGGCCCGCGGCCGTCAGCGTGAGGCGGCGCGGAACTTCATCCCGCTGCGCATCAACACGGCCGGCGTCATGCCGATCATCTTCGCCCAGTCGGTGATCGTCATTCCGGGCGCGCTGGCGCAGTTCAGCGGCAACCCGAAGCTGCAGGAGATTGCGGAGTACTTCAATCCGCAGGGCCCGAACCCGTGGCTCTACTTCGTCCTGTCGGCCGTGCTCATCATGCTGTTCACGTACTTCTACACGTCCATCATCTTCAATCCGGTCGACCTGGCCGAGAACCTGAAGAAGCAGGGCGGGTTCGTGCCGGGCATCAAGCCGGGCGCGAAGACGGCGGAGTACATCGAGCAGGTGGTGGAGCGTATCACCTTGCCGGGCGCCATCTTCCTCACGATCATCGCGCTCATGCCGATCGTGATTGCCCGCCTGGTGAACGTGCCGTTCGCCTTCGGTGGCACCTCACTGCTGATCGTCGTCGGTGTGGCCCTCGACACCATGGCCCAGATGCAGCAGCACCTGCTGCTGCGGAAATACGACGGCTTCATGAAGAAGGGGCGCGTCCGGTTCCGCGGCCGTCAGGCCACCCAGGGCGGCTTCTAGGATACCGATCATGATCATCGTACTCCTTGGACCGCCGGGTGCGGGCAAGGGGACTCAGGGCGAGCGGCTTGCCGCTCGCCTTGACGTTCCCAAGATCGCCACCGGCGATGTTCTCCGCGCCGCCGTGCGCGACGGTACGCCGCCGGGTCTCGAGGCCAAGGCGGCCATGGATCGCGGCGACCTAGTGCCGGATGCCGTCATCATGGGCATCATGAAGGAGGCCCTCTCGGCGCCGAACGCGGCCAAGGGGGCGATCCTCGACGGCGTCGTGCGCACCACGCCGCAGGCCGATGGCCTGGCCGGCACCCTTGCCGCGCTCGGCAAGTCGGTCGATGCGGTGCTGCTCTTCGAGATCGACGAAGAGGAGCTGGTGCGTCGGCTCAGTGGCCGCACCACCTGTGATGTCTGCCAGCGTCCGTTCTTCGGGCGCGATCCGGGTCAACGGTGCGGCGTGGAAGAGCACGAGCCGCAGGGCACGCTGGTCCGCCGCAAGGACGACGAGCCAGAGGCCATCCGCAAGCGGATGCAGGTCTACCGCGATCAGACCGCGCCGGTCATCGACTGGTACGCGGCCAAGGGCACCAACATGGTGCGCATCGATGCCATCGGGGCGCTCGAGGATGTCGAAGCGCGCATGCTGACGGCGCTCGGTCTCCGGTAATGGCGATCGGCGGGACGGCGCCGGCGACGCTGCTGAAGTCGCCGCGCGAGATCGACATCATGGCGCGCGGCGGGGTGATCCTCCGCGGTGCGCTCATGGCCGCCAAGGCGGCGGTTCGCCCCGGCATCTCCACGCTGGAGCTGGACACCATCGTCGAGGGATTCATTCGCTCGCACGCGGGTGCCGAGCCGGCGTTCAAGGGGCTCTACGGCTTCCCCGGCAGTGCCTGCATCTCCATCAACGAGGAGATCGTGCACGGCATCCCGTCGCGCAAACGCATCCTGACCGAGGGTGACATCGTCACCGTCGATGTGGGCGTGAAGTTCGACGGTATGTACACCGACTCTGCCATCACCATTCCGGTGGGGCAGATCGACGAGGTCACGCAGCGCCTCATGGACGTGACGGAGGCGTCGCTGGCGGCCGGTATCGCCGCGGCCACGCCCGACAACCATGTGGGCGACATCGGCGCCGCCGTGCAGGCGGTCGTCGAGGCGGCCGGCTTTTCGGTGGTGCGGGAGCTGGTGGGCCACGGTGTCGGTTTTTCGCCGCACGAGGAGCTGCAGATCCCCAACTACGGCAAGCCGAAGCGCGGCAAGAAGCTGAGTGTAGGGCTGACCATTGCCATCGAACCGATGGTGAACGTGGGCACGGCCAAGACGCGCACGCTGGCCGACAAGTGGACCGTGGTGACCGCCGACGGCAAGCGGTCGGCGCACTTCGAGCACACGGTGGCGATCACCGAGAGCGGGCCGCGCATTCTGACGCTGGGTTGATGGCGCGTTCGGGCGGCTCGGGCTGGCGCCACTCCGGGAACTGCTCCCACAGAGAAACAGGAGAAACGGAGAGAGGGAGCGGCGAACGACAGCTCCGTTTCTCCGTTTCTCTTTTTCCTCTGCGTGGGCAGCTCCCGATGGCCACCGAGAGCGGAGGCACGGGGACAGCGTGCGCTCCGCTTCATTCGTGATGGGGGGCGTTACCACCGAGGAGAACGCGCCCTGGGGTAGTCCCCGTAACCCGCCGGAAGGCGGCGATGAATGCGCCGGTGCTGGAGTATCCCGCGGCGACGGCGGCCTCCGAGACGTTGCGACCGTCGGCCAGGCAGCGCACGCCGTACAGCAGCGCGTTGCGCTGGTGCCAGTGGCCGAGCGAGAGGCCGGTCTCGGCCACGAACAGGCGCTCGAGTGTGCGCCGCGACGCGTTGGCAGCGCGTGGGAGCTCGAGTGACGGCAGCCGGCCTTCCGGATTGCTGAACATCACCTCGGCGGCCCGCCGTGCGCGCTCATCCGTCAGCAGTGGCAGGTCCATGGGGATGCCATCGTCCCGCGCTAGCGCCTCGCGCAGTTCGGCCACCAGCAGCGCGTCGAGGTGTCCGTCCGTCTCGTCGGCCGCCAGCAGGACCCCGCGCTCGAACGCACGGCGAATGATCGCGCGCAGGAGATGCCCGACGCACAGCAGACGAGGCGCCGGGCGCAGTGCCGCGGCGCGCGAGGGCGCGAGGAATACCGACCGCAGGATACCGCGCCCCACGAGCACGACATCATTCTCGGTGTCGGGGGGCAGCCACATGGCGTGCCCCGCCGGAACGATTCACTGCCGACCTGCGGCGGTGGCACTGATCGCACCGCGTGACGCCCACAGGAGCTGTCCCCACGCCGTGCGTCGCGCCCGCCACCGATAGCCGGCGGAGAATCCGACGGCCGAGGTGCACACGAGCGCCGACGTCTCGTCGAGCACTCCCGCTGCGGGCTGGCGTAATCTCGACATCTCTTGACGAT
>JBEILM010000039.1:0-32734 GCA_040379205.1 Gemmatimonas sp. | reverse complement strand
GCGAGCCAAAAGGCGCGAGCCAAAAGGCGCGAGCCAAAAGGCGCGAGCCAAAAGGCGCGAGCCAAAAGGCGCGAGCCAAAAGGCGCGAGCCAAAAGGCGCGAGCCAAAAGGCGCGAGCCAAAAGGCGCGAGCCAAGAGGCGCGAGCCAAAAGGCGCGAGCCAAAAGGCGCGAGCCAAGAGGCGCGAGCGCACGACGCGCTCAATACGGCATAAGGACCTGATTGTGACGGTCACCGATTGCCTGCGGCGGCGCCTCGCCTAGGCTGCGGTGCATGAAGGCGGCGTTACCCGTTGGCCCCGGTGCTCGTCCTCCCGCCGGCGACGTCGGTGACGTCGCGCACACTCATCACCAGCCGCGGCCCCAACCTTCGCGTTGAAAACGTGTGCTGGCGAAGCCCGACGTCCCGGCGGAAACGCTCAGGGGCGTCGTGGTGCTTTGGGGGCATAAAAACCCGGCCCCCGCTGCCGCCACCTGGCGACGTACGGAGTCCGGGGTTCCGGACCGCCTGGCCGGCTGCCGGCTCAGTACACGAGCATCGCGGCGGGATCTTCCATGAGCTCCTTCACACGCACCAGGAAGAGCACCGCCTGCTGGCCGTCGATGATGCGGTGGTCGTAGCTGAGTGCCACGTACATCATGGGACGGATCTCCACCTTGCCGTCGATCGCCACCGGGCGGTCCTGCGTCTTGTGCAGCCCCAGGATGCCCACCTGCGGATAGTTGATGATCGGCGTGGAGAGCATCGAGCCGAAGACGCCACCGTTGGTGATCGTAAACGTGCCGCCGGTCAGGTCATCCATGCTCAGCTTGCCGTCGCGCGCGCGCCTGGCCGCAGCGGCGATGTCCTTGCCGATCTCCACGACGCCCTTGCGGTCGGCGTCCTTGATGTTCGGCACCACGAGGCCGGCGTCGCTGGCGACGGCGATGCCCATGTTGACGTAGTGCTTGTAGACGATGGTGTCCCCGTCGATCTGCGCATTGACGGTGGGGAACGCCTTGAGGGCGAGGCAGGCCGCCTTGGCGACGAAGGGCATGAACGACAGCTTCACGCCCTGTTCCTTCTCGACCCGATCCTTGAGGCGCTCGCGCAGCGCCGTGATCGCGGTCATGTCGATCTCGTTGAACGTCGTCAGGTGCGCCGTGGACTGCTGCGACTGCAGCAGATTCTCGGCGATGCGCTTGCGACGGGTGGTCATCTTCTCGCGTGTCTCGCGGGCGCCAGCGGCGACCGCCGGCACGCTGGCCGCTGGCGGCGGCGCGGCGGGCCTGGGGGCCGAGGCGGCCGGAGCCGCCGGAGCCGCTGGGGCGGCCATGGCGCCCATCACGTCGGCCTTGGCCACCACGCCACCGCGTCCGGTGCCGGCCACGGCGGCCGGATCGATGCCGGCCACTGTGGCCAGCCGCTGGGCCGCCGGGGAGACCTTGGCATCGGCGGCCGGGGCCGACGTGATGGGCGCCGGTGCCGCCGGGGCGGGCGCGCTGACGGCGGGTGCCGCCGTGGGGGAAGCCGCGGCGGTCGCGGCGCCTGCCGCCAGCTCGCCCAGCACGTCGCCCACGGCGACCACGTCGCCCTCGCCGCGCGATCGTGCGGTCAGCACCCCCGCTTCGAGGGCCGGGACTTCCACGGTGATCTTGTCGGTTTCCAGTTCCACCAGCGAGTCGCCAACGGCTACCGCGTCGCCCTCCTTCTTGAGCCAGCGGGAGACGGTCGCTTCGACGATGGACTCGCCAAGAGGGGGGACCTTGATGGACGACATGCAGTGGTACCGTGGAATGAGGCGAAACCGGGGTGTGAAGCTGCAAATATAGAGAGCGGACCGGCGGGAATGGGGGGGCGGGAGCCCTGCGGTGCACGGCTTCCTCCTCCCTGACGTCCTTTTCCCTGCTCCCTTCGGTAGGGATTCCCCGGAAGCAGGGTGGAGGGGTTCCGGAAGGAGGAAGCAGCATTCCACAGTGCGCTGCTCGCTCCCTTCCGATGCCCTTCTCCCGGACGCATTGGGGCCTCATCATGCGTCGGTCTCTCCAAATTGCCCGTCGCCCCCACGATCTCCGTATGCCCAGCCTCCGCACCATGCGCGCCCTGACGTTCACCGCCCACGGTGGCCCCGAACAGCTGGTGGTGCGCGATACGGTGCCGATGCCGACCATCGACGCGTCCGACGAGGTCCGGGTCCGGATCCAGGCGGCGGCACTCAATCGGCTCGACCTCTGGGTCCTGCAGGGCATTGCCGGCAGCCGCGTCCAGCCCGGATGGCCGCTCGGGTCCGACGGGGCGGGGATCGTGGAGGCGGTGGGCTCGGCGGTGACGTCGGTGAAGCCGGGCGATCGGGTGCTGCTCAATCCCGGGGTGGTCGACCGCAGCTGCCGCTGCGAGTATTGCCGCGACGGCGACCAGCCGCTGTGCCTCACCTACGGCATCCTCGGCGAGCATCGGCCCGGCACGATCGCCGAGTATGTCGTGGTGCCCGAGGCCAATGTGCGGACGTTCCCGGACTGGTTGCCGTGGGAGGTGGCGGCCGCGTTTCCGCTGGCGACGCTCACGGCGTGGCGCATGGTCGTGACGCGGGCAAAGGTCCGGGCCGGCGACCAGGTGCTCATCTGGGGGATCGGCGGCGGTGTCGCCCTTGCGGCGCTGCAGATCTGCAAGCACATCGGCGCGATGGTCTGGGCGACCTCCGGAAGCCCCGAGAAGCTCGAGCGCGCACAGCTGCTGGGCGCCGATCACCTGCTCGACCACCGCGAGCCCGACGTCGGCAAGGTGGTCCGGGCCCGTACCGGCAAGCGCGGGGTGGAGGTCGTCATCGACTCGGTCGGCGAAGCCACGTGGCCGCAGTCGCTCATCGCGCTGGGCAAGCGGGGCCGGCTCGTGACCTGCGGCGGCACCAGCGGCCCTCTGGTGCAGGTCGACGTGCGCCGCATGTTCTGGAACCAGTGGACGCTCATGGGCTCGACGATGGGGAACGACGCCGAGTTCGACGCCATGACGGAGTTCTTCCGGCACGGCTCGCTGCAGCCGCCGGTGGATACGGTGTGGCCGCTCGACGACGCCCCGCAGGCGTATGCGCGCCTCGCCTCGGGGGCGCAATTCGGCAAGGTCGTCGTCACCCTATGAGGCGCACATGACGGAGCCGGCGCGGTTCACCGCCGTCGAGGAGAAGGCCATGCGGGAGGCCGTGCAGGCGGGCGGGCTTCCCGACTGTCCCCGCTGCGCCGTGCGCATGACCCGACGCCCGATCGGCGGCGGCTCCTTCGGGCTCGGCTACCACCGGCAACGGGAGTGGCTGCTGTGCCCCTCGTGCCGGCGCAGCGCGATCTTCGATGTGCGGCGCGGGACGCGCTTGTAGCGACGAGGGAAGACGACCGCCGGCGCCCCCTCTGCGAATGCGGCGCACGTCACTAGTTTTTTCCGAAGGTTCGCCGCTCCCAACTCCATTGCCGTCCCTTGTACCAGCCGACCGCGCCGTCCAGCGACCCCCTTCCGTCGATGTTCTCCGATTCCCTCCTGCTCGCCTCGGCGGCAACGCAGGAGGGCGCCGACGCGTCGCTCGCGGCCAGCACCTTCTCCGAGCGCCTTGAGCAGAGCTTCGCGCTGCTCGGTGATTTCATTCCCGCGCTGTTCGGGGCGCTGGCGATTCTCTTCGCCGGCTATCTCATCGCGCGCGTGGTGGAGAAGGGTACGTCGAAGCTCCTGCGTCGCCTTCACTTCAATCAGCTGCTCGAGCGGGGCGGTGTGCTGCAGGCCGTGGAGCGTTCTGGCTCGCAGCTGAATCCGGCCAAGGTGCTCGCGAACCTGCTCTTCTGGGTGGTGATGTTCGCGGTGCTGCTCGTGGCGGCGAGTGCGATCGGTCTCGACTCGCTGGCGAACGTGTTCACGGAGCTGATGAGCTACATCCCGAGTGTGATCGCGGCGATCGTGATCATCATCCTCGGCATCGTGCTCGGCGGATTCGTGGGCGGGCTGATCATGGCGTCGGCGGGCGGCCTGCATGGCGGGCCGTGGCTGGCGCGTACCGGCCGCGGCGGCGTCATCGTGCTGGCGGTGTTCATGGCGCTACAGGAGCTGGGGATCGCGACCGACATCGTGACGACGGCGTTTGCGATTCTCTTCGGCGCGGTGGCGCTGGCGCTGGCGCTCTCCTTTGGCCTTGGCAACCGCGAGCTGGCGGGGCAGATCACCCGTGACTGGTACGAGCGGTATCAGGCGGAGCGACGGGCGATCGACGCCGAGGCAGCGGCCGAAGAGGCCGAGGAACTGGCGGCCGAGGCGTCCGAAGAGGTGGCCGAGGCGGCAGCGGAAGCGGCGGCGGAAACGGCCGAAGCCGCGCGTCTCGCAGCGGCGATCAAGGCAGCCCCAGGCCAGGCATAATCCTCCGGCAGGACTCGTATCACATGACATTCGTTGGCTCATTCCGCTCGCGCCGCTGGCTGGCGCTGGCGCTCTGTTCGTTTGCCCCCCAGGTCGTCGGTGCCCAGCCGGCAAAAGTGCCGCCGGCTCGCGCCCAGTCGGCCCGGGCCAAGGCCGCCCCCGACAGCAATGACGCCGCCCGCGCCTTCGCGGCCGCCGAAGATTCCGCCGCTTACGCGCGACTGCAGCAGTGGCGGACGCAGTACCTGCGTGGCGCGTCGTGGGCGGATCTTGGCGCACGGTGCAACCCCGGGGCGTTGCGGATCTTTCCGGCCGACACCACGGCCGAGGCGCGCGATTCCGTGCGACAGTTGGTGGAGCGCATGGAGCAGCAAATCGTGCTGCGCGGGGTGGGGAGTGCGCTCGACACCCCCGACGCCCGGCGGCTGCTGCGCGTGATCTTGGGATGGGAAGCCGGCATCGACCGGCCGACGTGGGACAGTGATCGCCGGGAGCCGCCCCGCCAGGCGGTGGCCACGGGGTTGACGGGCGAGGTGCCCGATCCCGAGGGGCAGGGGTGTTTGCCGTCGCCGCTGGCGAGCGACACCGTGGTGTTCGTGATTCCGGGGTTCACGGGCATGGAGTTCCCCAAGGCGCCCTCTCCGCGGGTGATGGCGTACTTCGGGCCGGAGGGGCAGCGGCATGCGCGTGACGAGTTCTACGCCCGCCTCGGTCGCACGAATCCGGAGGCGGAACTGGCGTACATCGCGGTGGCGCCGATGGTGATCTGGCGCGACTACGCCGTGGTGGGCGTACGGCGCCCGGTGGAGCGGGGCGGGGTGGCCGTCGGCCAGGCGAGCCGCGGGGGCGCGGCGTACCTGATGCGGCGGACCGGCGACGAGTGGCGGCTGCTGGCGATCGTGCGGTCGTGGGGAGGGTGACGGGGGAGGGGTAACGGCGGGACGGCGCGAGCTAACGGGCGCGCCGTTTGGCTCGCGCCGTTTGGCTCGCGCCGTTTGGCTCGCGCCGTTTGGCTCGCGCCGTTCCGCAGTTCCGCCCTTCGGAATTGTCAAGTCGCCCGGCTGCGTCGATCGCCGCAAAACCAGCACCACCCGACCCTGTGAATGCGGTACCGTCTGCCGCTAAATTCCACAGGTTCCACCCGATCTGACGGACTCTCCTGCCCGCCGTGCCATGACCGCTCCGAACGCCCGCGAACGCATCCTGCCGCGCCTCATCGACGAGGAGGTCAAGGAGTCGTTCATCAACTACTCGATGAGCGTCATCGTGTCGCGGGCGCTGCCCGACGTGCGTGATGGGCTCAAGCCCGTGCATCGCCGCGTGCTGTACGCGATGAACGAGCTCGGATTGCTGCCGGGGCGTCCGTACAAGAAGTCGGCCACCGTGGTGGGCGACGTGCTGGGCAAGTACCACCCGCATGGCGACAGCAGCGTGTACGACGCGCTGGTGCGCATGGTGCAGGACTTCTCGCTGCGCTATCCGCTGGTGGACGGGCAGGGCAACTTCGGGTCGATGGACGGCGACAGCGCCGCCGCGTACCGTTACACGGAAGCGCGGCTCACGCGCATGGCTGTGGAGATGCTCACCGACATCGACAAGAACACCGTCGATTTCGCGCCCAACTTCGACGACCGGCTCGAGGAGCCGCGGGTGCTGCCGTCGGGGTTCCCGAACCTGCTCGTGAACGGGTCGGCGGGCATCGCGGTGGGCATGGCGACGAATATCCCGCCGCACAACCTCAAGGAAGTCGTGGCCGCGGTGGTCGCGATGATCGACAACCCCGAGCTCGACGGCGCGGAGCTTCGTCGTTTCATCAAGGGCCCCGACTTCCCGACGGGCGGGTACATCTACGGTCGCGCCGGTATCGCCGACTATCAGGACACCGGCCGCGGCCGCATCGTCATGCGCGCCCGGGCCGTGATCGAGGAGAAGGAGTCGAGCGGCAAGTCGCAGATCGTCATCACCGAAGTGCCGTACCAGGTGAACAAGGCCAAGCTCGTGGCCGACATCGCCGAGCTGGTGCGCGAGCAGAAGCTCACCGGCATCAGCGCGCTGCGCGACGAGTCCGACCGTGACGGCATCCGTGTGGTGGTGGAGCTCAAGCGCGATGCCATTCCGCGCGTGGTGCTCAATCAGCTGTACAAGCACACCGCCATGCAGAGCACCTTCGGCGTGATCATGCTGGCGCTGGTGCCCGACCCGAACACGCGGCAGCTGGTGCCCAAGGTGCTGACGCTCAAGCAGTGCCTGGCGCACTACATCGAGCACCGGCACGAGGTCATCGTACGCCGCACGCAGTTCGACCTCGACAAGGCGCTCGAGCGCGAACACATCCTCGAAGGGCTCAAGATCGCCGTCGACAACATCGACGAGGTGATCGCGCTCATTCGCGCGGCCGACGATACGCCCACCGCCAGCACCCAGCTGCAGGCGCGCTTCGGCCTCTCCGAGCGTCAGGCCGAGGCCATCCTCAACATGCGCCTCGCCAAGCTCACGGGGCTCGAGCGGGACAAGCTGGAGGAGGAGCTGCGCGAAGTGCGCGCGTTCATCCTCGAGATGCGCGGCATCCTCGAGTCGCGCCCGCGCCGGATGGAGATCCTCAAGGGCGAGTTGCTCAAGCTGGCCGAAACCTACGGCGACGAGCGCCGCACCGAGATCGTGAGCGATGAGGGCGAGTTCTCCATCGAGGACCTCATCGCCGAAGAGGAAATGGTGGTCACCATCTCCCACAAGGGGTACATCAAGCGCACGGCGGTGTCGTTGTACAAGCGGCAGGGCCGGGGTGGGCGCGGCAAGAGCGGCGCCGACCTGCGCGAGGACGACTTCATCGAGCGGCTGTACGTGGCGAGCACGCACACGTACCTGCTCATCTTCACCGATGACGGCCGCTGCTTCTGGCTCAAGGTGCACGAGCTCCCGCAGCTCGGGCGCAACACGCGCGGCAAGCCCATCGTCAACCTGATCAACGTGACGCCGGACACGCGCATCCGCACCATCGTGCCGGTGCGCGAGTTCTCCGACACCGAGTTCCTGCTCTTCAGCACCCGCAACGGCACCGTGAAGAAGACGGCGCTCTCGCAGTACTCCAATCCGCGGTCGAATGGCATCAAGGCCATCAAGATCGAGGAGGGTGACGCGCTCATGGACGTGCAGGTGACGAGCGGCACCAACGATGTGGTGCTGGCCACGAAGCATGGCCTGTCGGTGCGCTTCCACGAGAGCGACGTCCGGGAGATGGGACGCGACACCACCGGCGTGAAGGGCGTCGAGTTGCGCCCGGCTGACGAAGTGGTGGGCATGGTCGTCATCAAGCGCGAAGCCACGCTGCTGGTGGTCACCGAGAAGGGACTCGGCAAGTGCAGCGAGGTCAGTGACTACCGCGTGCAGAAGCGCGGCGGCAAGGGCATCCTGACGCTCAATCGGACCGCCAAGACGGGTGATGTAGTGGCGCTGATGGAGGTTGTGCCGGAAGACGAACTCATGCTCATGACGCGCCAGGGGATCGCCATCCGTAGCAAGGTCAGCGAGATCCGCGTCACCGGGCGGGCGGCGCAGGGGGTCAAGCTCGTGGCGCTGGACGATCAGGATGTGGTGTCGGCCGTGGCCCGCGTCATTCCCGACGACAAGGACGAGGGGGAGGGCGACGACGGGGCCGATGCCGGCGCGGGTGACGCGAGCGGGGGTGACGGCGCATAACGCGCCGTCGGCCATCCGGATGGTTCGCGGGCGTGCGCACCGAGGTGCACGTCCACACGGTCTCGAGGAAGGTGAATGGCGACATCGCGCATCCTGGTGGCTGATGACGACCAGGCGGTCCTGGAGTCCGTGACCTGGTTGCTCCAGGAGAACGGCTACGACGTCGTGCCGGCTCAGGGCGGCGCGGCGTGCCTCGAGCAGCTCGACAATCGGCCGCCCGACCTGTTGCTGCTCGACATCCTCATGCCGGACGCCGACGGCTTCCAGCTGCTCGAGCGCATCAAGGCCGAGGATCGCTGGCGCGACCTGCCGGTCCTCATGCTGTCGGCCCAGCCCCCCGAGGACGCCTCCGTGCGGTCGCTGGGGCTCGGCGCCGCCGACTTCATCCGCAAGCCCTACCGCCCCAAGGAGCTGCTGGCCCGCGTGCAGGCGCAGCTGCGCATGGGGGCGCTGCTGCGCTCCACGCGCCTCACGCTGCTGCGCACCGAAGAGGCGCTGGTGCGCGCCCAGCACGATGCCGATAGCCGCCGCAAGCTCGTGGACATCCTGCACGAGGTCACTGGTGACCTGTCGGTGCCGGAGCTGTTTCAGATCCTCGTGCGCCGCGCCGCCCGCGCGCTGGGCGTGTCGCACTGCTCGGTGGTGCTGGCCCGCCCCGGCGACACGCAGGCCGTAGTCGTTGCGGCCTACGAAAACCCCGGCATTCAGCATCTGCCCGTCCAGCTCGACCGCTATCCCGAGATCAAGGCCGCGCTCGACAGCGGGCAGCCGGTGCTGGTCGAGGATCTCGATACCCACCCGCTCTACGAGGGCGTGCGTCAGGTGTGGGGCATCGAGGGGCTCGAGATCCCCATCCGGTCCGTCATCGCCCTGCCGTTCTCCATCGAACGCGGTGCGTACGGCGTGTTCCTCGTGCGTCGCACGCGTGACCAGGAACGTTTCGGGGCGGCGGATCTCGAGTTCGCGCAGGCCGTCGTCACCGCCGCCGTCGCCGTCATCCAGCGCGCGCAGATGGTGGAGAGCACCATGGCCGACAATGCGCGACTGGAGCAGCTCGCCCAGACCGATCCGCTCACCCAGCTCCTCAACCGCCGGGCGCTGACCGAGCGCATCACCGCCGAGATGGAGCGGGCGCTCCGTTACGACTCGACGATGGCGCTGCTCATGATCGACCTCGATCACTTCAAGAAGGTCAATGACACCTACGGCCACCTGGTGGGTGACGACGTGCTGCGGGACGTGGCCCAGTTGCTCGGCGAAACGATCCGCACCAGCGACATCGTGGCCCGGTACGGCGGTGAGGAGTTCCTGGTGCTGCTGCCGGAGACCGACGAGGTTGGCGCCGAGAGCTTCGCCGAGCGTATCCGCGCCGCCGTGGAGAGCCATGCCTTTGCCCGCGACGCGATGGCCGAGCCGCTGCGCCTCACCGCCTCGGTGGGGGTCGCGGTATTCCCGGCGGCGCGGATCGAGAGCGTGGAGGATCTGTTCGCCCGCGCCGACGCCGCGCTGTACCGCGCCAAGGCCGACGGCCGCAATCGGGTGCGGCTCTAGGCAGGTACCCACGCCGCGCCGGCGGGCGCTCGCCCCCTGGCGGCGGCCCGCTCAGAGCGTCGGCATGTGCTCCAGTTCGATCTTCGCGCACCGGTCCTGCACCACCTCGATTCCGGCCCGCGCCAGCGTCTCCGCCACGGCATCGTGGCGTATGCCCAGCTGCATCCAGACGACCCGCGGCCGTACGGCCAGCAGCTCGTCGAGGTGCTTGGGTACGTCTGCCGAACGCCGGAAAATCAGCGCCATGTCGATCGGGTGTTCGACCGTGGTCAGTGAGCGGTGCACCGGCTCACCGAGGATCGACGTCACCTGCGGATGGTAGACCGGCACGGGGATGACCGTGTATCCCGCCCGCTGCAGGCGCGCCGGCACCTCGAACGCCGGGCCGCCGATGTGCTCCGGCTTGATCCCGATGACGGCAATCCGCCGGACGCGCACGAGAATGCGCGCCGTGTCCGTGCGGGTCTCGACCAGTCGCGTCCGCCATGCCTCGTCCGGTCCGGTTAACTTCTGCTCCATCACGTCCTCCCCCGTGTATCACCTTCTGGAGTACTTCCGATGCGACTGCTCGTCCTCGGCGCAGGGCTGCAAGGCACTGCGTGCGCGTTTGACCTGCTGAATGATCCCCGCGTAACGCAGGTGCTGCTGGCCGATCTCCGCCTGGACTCGTTGCCTGCGTTTCTGCACCACGCCGCCCCCGACCGCTTGGTCCCCCTGACGCTCGATGTTCGCGATGAGCAGGCGGTGCGCGCCACGTTTGCGCGCTGCGACGCGGTGCTCAGTGCGATTCCCTACTACTTCAACGGGACCCTCGCCCGCCTGGCCGTCGAGGCCGGCGTACACTTCGCCGATCTCGGCGGCAACACCGAGATCGTCCAGCAGCAGAAGCAACTCGATGGCGCGGCGCGTGCCAAGGGGATCAGCATCATTCCCGACACCGGTCTGGCACCGGGCATGGTCAACATCATCGCCCAGTATGGCATCGATCAGTTCGACACGCTTGACTCGGTGAAGCTGTTCGTGGGCGGACTGCCGCAGACCCCCGAGCCGCCGCTGGGCTACCAGATCGCCTACTCCATCGAAGGGATGGTGGACTATTACACGACCGCGTCGCTCGTGGTGCGCGACGGCCAGCCGGCCACCGTGCGCGCGCTGTCGGAGCTCGAAACGGTGCACTTCGAGGCGCCGGTGGGCGATCTGGAGGCGTTTCACACGGCCGGCGGCCTCTCCACGATGGTCTACCGGTACGCGGGCCGCATTCCGGTGATGGAGTACAAGACGCTGCGCTATCCCGGACACGCGGCAATCATGGGGGCGATCCGCGATCTCGGGCTGCTGGACACGACCCCGGTGGACGTGAAGGGACAGCAGGTGGCACCACGCGATGTGTTCGTGAAGGTTGCCGGCGACCACCTGCGCAAGGGCAAGCCGGACCTGGTGGCGCTGCGCGTGGTGGTCACGGGCACGAAGGCCGGCGTGCGCGCCACCCGCAGTTGGGAGGTCGTGGACCGCTACGACGCGGCGCACGGCCTGTCGGCGATGATGCGCACCACGGGCTTCACGCTGTCGATCACGGGCCAGCTGCAGGCCAGCGGCGCGATCGCGCCGGGGGTGCACACGCCCGATGAATGCATCCCGGCCGAGCAGTACTTTGCGATGCTGGGGGCGCGCGGGATCAGGGTGCGCGAGGTCGCGTCGTGACGGCGGACGGCGGTACCGCCATGTACGCGGCCACCGCCGTCTCAGACTCTGAACTCTCCAATGAGTCCGCGCACCCGTAGGCTGGCCGTCTGGAGCATCTCCGCCGTGGCGCTCACTTCCTGCGCCGAAGCGGAGGTCTGCTCGGTGCTGGCGGCCACCTCCTCGGCGGAGGCGGCGTGACTCTCGGCGGTGGCGCGGGCGGACGTCAGCGAGCGCTGCACGACACCGAGCGATTGCCGGTTCGTCTCCACGGCGCCGGTGACGCGCGCCGTGGCCACGTCCACCTGGGCCACCGCATGCTCGATGCGCGCCAGCGCGGAGCCCACCGCCTCGGCGACGGTTTCCACGTCGCGCAGGCGCGTGGCGCCCGACTCGACGGCGCTGGAGGCGCTGGCAATGCGGGCGCGGATGCGCTTGACGTTCTCGGTGACCTCGTTGGCGGCCGTGGCGCTCTGTTCGGCGAGGGCGCGCACCTCCTGCGCCACCACGGCGAAGCCGCGTCCCGCGCTGCCGGCCCGCGCCGCCTCGATGGCGGCGTTGAGCGCCAGCAGGTTCGTCTGGGTGGCGATCTCGGAGATGACGCTCACGAAGTCGTCGATCACGCCGGTGGCGTCACGCAGTGACGTCATCTCCTGACGCGACGCGGTGACCACTTCGCGGGCGCTGAGCAGCGTGTCCACGGCGAGCTGGACCTGATCGCGCGCCCCGTTGGTGGTAGCCCGGATCTCGCGCCCCACGCGGTCGGTGTCGTCGGCGGCTTCCCCGATGGTGGCGCCCGCTTCGGCCAGCTCCTTGACGGTGTCGCCGGCATGCTGGAGCGCCGTGAGCTGCACCACCGCGCCGTGCGAGATGTCCATGACGGCGGTGGTCACGTGCTGCGTGGACGCGGCCGCCGAGGACGCCGACGCTGACAGTTCGCTGGCGGCGAGCGTGACCTGGTCCGCTTCCTCCTGCACGCGCACCAGCAGCAGCCGGAGACGCTCGCGCGCCTGCTGCATGGCGGCGATGAGCTCGGCGTATTCCTGGGCGACCCCCGTTTGTCCCAGATCCACGGCCGGGTCACGCAGGTCGCCGGCGCCCATGGCCATCATGGCGTCGCGGAGGCGGACCAATGGCGCGGTGACCGCGCGCGCCGTGGAGAGGCCGAAGAATGCCGCCACGCCGAACGCCAGGGCCACCACCACCGCGAGGCTGGCTTCGGCGCGGAACAGGCCGTCATGCATGCGTTCGATGGAGGCGTCGGCGCTGCGCCGAGACCCGACGCGCAGGGCCTGCAGTTCGCCCTCGATGGCTTCGATGTCCTTGGTCGTCAGCGCGAGGACACGATCGGCGGCCGCCCGCTGGCCGGTGAGTTGCCACGCCCGGGTGACGGCGATGCGGACTTCCAGCGTCGCCTGCAGCCGCCCGAGGTTCTCCAGCCGCCGACGCTCTTCGGCGCTCAGTGCGCCCTGGGCCAGCGCGTCGCGCCGCAGCACTTCGGCGCGGGCGACGAGTGCCCGGTACTGGCCTTCGTCCTCGGTGGCGCCGGTGTTGAGGTAGCGCAGCCCGGCGACGAGTTCACGGAGCACCGTGTTGGTGGCACGTTCGATGAACTCCGACCGGACGGCCAGATCGCCGATGGTGGCTTCGGCTTCGCGGTTGCTGCGCGAGAGGCTGTACCAGCCGAGCAGGCCGGCGATGAGCAGCAGGGTGGTGGAGGTACCGAAACCGGCAATGAGCCGGGCGCGGACCGTGGACAGGCGCCACAGCCCCATCATGGCGTCGCCTCCGCCCGCGCGGCGGACGGTTCGCCGACGATGCGGGTGATGACGACGCTGCGCCCCTTGATGTCGTGGTTGGCGAGAAAGGCGATGCGTCCGGCCACGCCATCCACCGACGGGGCCCCGTTGCCGACCCGTTCGAGGGCCAGGCGCAGGGCGCCGCGGGTGCGGGCGCCGCTGGCGACGGTCCGCCCGATGACGATGGCGGCGTCGTAGCTCAGCGCCGCGAACATGTCCGGCTCCTGCTGGAACCGCTCGCGGTAGCGGGGCAGGAAGGACATGGCCTCGGGGCTGCTCGCCTGTTCGGGGCGGAAGAAGGCCACGAAGCGGGCGCCGACCGCGTCCGGGTGTCCGTTCATGGTCTCGGTGCCGTCGCCCCCCACGAAGGGCACGGTCACGCCACGGGCGCGCAGGGCCCGGATGAGCGCCAGCGCATCCACGCCGTCGCCGGGAAAGAGCAGCACATCGGGCTGTTCGGCGGCCACCAGGGCCGCGTAGGCGTCCCACTCGACCACGCCGGTGAGATAGGGATCGCGGAGGACCACCGCGCCGTCTCCCTGCGCGAACGTGTCGCCGAAGGTGGCGGCCCAGTCGCGACCATAGGAGTCGTTGCGGTAGATGACGGCGGCTCGGCGCGCGCCGAGTGAGTCGAGTACCCAGCGGGCGGTGAAGCGGGCGGCAGCGGCGTCGCTGGGGGCGACGCGGAAGAACCAGGGGCTGATCCCGCTCAGGCGCGGCGAGGAGGCGGTGGGCGAGACGGCCACGAGGCCATTGGCGCCGTCGTGGGCCGCGTCGGCGTAGATCGGCATCACCTCGAGGGTGTTGCCGCTCTCGGGATGACCGACCACGGCGATGACGCGCGGGTCGTCGCGCAGCTGCTGGGCCACTCGGACGGCCGACGTGGCCTCTCGGTCCGGCGCCCGCACGGCGAAGCGCACGCCACCGGCCTGATTGAGTCGTTCGACCGCGAGTTCGACCCCGCGCACCACCTGTTCGTAGCCGGGGCTGCCGGGAATGGCTCCGACGCCGATGGCGAATGGGGCGTCGGCGCCGCCGCGCACGGCGTCCTGCCGGCCGCATCCGGCGAGGGATGCGAGCGCGAGGGCCCCGAGGGCGATTGCGGCGACACCGGCCAGCGCGGTGGCGGGCGCGGTGGCGGGCGCGGCGGCGGTTGCGACGCCGCGCGGGCGGGAATCGGAGAGGCGCATCACGAGGAGAGGACGATCCGGCCGGTCTCGCGGAAACGCCGGGCGCGGCGCCTGCCGAACGCGTGACCGGGTCCGGTTTCGGACCGGGGTGCGGGCGGAAATTAGGACCGTATTCGGACTCGAAAACTATTGAAAAAACTGTTCAAGGGTTACTCCATCGGGAATTTTGGACCAAAGCCGCAGAACTCGGTGGCGCTTGCTTGCGGTGGCCAGAAACGCCGGTTTAGCTTCGCTCAGCGACCCCACCACCCCCCGGTCGTCCGCCTCCCGGTCCACGCCGCGTGTGTCCCGGGAGCGGCCGACTACCTCCATTCCACCAGGAACCGGCATGGTTGGCACGTTCCGCCCGCGGCGTTTGGCTTCTGCCGTGCTGCTGGGCGCTCTGGCCCTCGGCCTCGCTGCCTGCGGCGGCGAGTATCCGAACTCGACGTTCAATCACAACACCGATTTCAACGCGTCCACGGATGCGTTGTGGGACAAGCTCCTCTTCTGGGGCACGATCGTCTTCATCGGTGTCGAGGCGGCCCTCGTCTACACGATCTTCCGTTTCCGCCGCCGTCCCGGCGCGCCGAAGCCGAAGCAGATTCATGGCAATACCGCGCTCGAGATCACCTGGACGGCCATTCCGGCCGTGATCCTGATCTTCATCGCGATTCCCACCGTCCGCACGATCTTCACGACGCAGGCGAAAGCCGCGCCGGAATCGCTGCAGGTCGAAGTCATCGGTCATCAGTGGTGGTGGGAGTTCCGGTATCCCCAGTACGGGATCACCACCGCCAACGAGCTGTACCTGCCCAACGGGCGGACGGTCAACTTCCAGCTCAAGACGGTGGATGTGCTGCACTCCTTCTGGATCCCCCAGATGGGTGGCAAGCGCGACCTGATCTCGAACAAGACCAACTACCTCTGGTTCACGCCGAACAAGGCCCTGCCGTCGTCGGCGTGGAACGGGTTCTGCGCCGAGTTCTGCGGGCCGTCGCACGCAAACATGAAGTTCCGCGTGTATACGGTGACGCCGCAGGAGTTCGACCAGTGGACGGCGCACCAGAAGCAGCCGGCGATCTTCCCGGCGGTGGCGGCGGCGGCGCCCGCCACGACCGGGGCGGCCGTGCCGCCGGTGCCGTCGGGTACGGGCGCGACGCCGGTGCTGCTGGCGTCGGTTCAGGGCGCGGCTCCGGCCGCGCCGGCCGATTCCACGGCCGCGGCGCCGATGGCGGCGCCGGTCCCGGTGTGGACGTTCCCGCGCGAGCGTCTCGAGAAGGACTTCGCGTACACGATCCCCACGGCCAAGCTGCCCACAACGATCAGCTTCGACGAGTCGCTGCTGGCCGCGGGTGATGCCGAGCGTGGGCGGCAGATCTATGGCAAGTCGAGCTGCATCGGGTGCCACGCGATCGGCGGCACGCCTTTCAACATGGCCAACATCGGGCCGAACCTGACGCATCTCGGGACGCGCTACACCATCGCCGGCGGACTCTATCCGAATACGGCGAAGCACCTGGCGTACTGGATCAAGAGTGCTCCGCACCTCAAGCCCGGCAGCCTGATGCCGACGCTCGGCAAGGGGCTCACCGATCCGGTGCGCAAGAACGTCGTGACGCTCGGCGGTCTCACCGACCCCGAGATCGCGGATATCGTCGCCTACCTGCAGGCTCTCAAGTAGACCCGTCACCGACAGACACACGACACGATGGCAACCATCGCTGCCGCGCCCCCGTACACCCAGGCCACGACCGCTCCCGCTGATACCGGGCTGTGGTCGTGGCTCACCACGGTGGACCACAAGCGCATCGGGGCGCTCTACCTCATCACCGGCCTGTTCTTCTTCGTCGTTGGCGGACTCGAAGCCGCCGTGATCCGTGCCCAGCTGGCCGTGCCGAACGCCAACGTCGTTTCGGCCGACATGTACAACCAGCTGTTCACGATGCACGGCACGACGATGATCTTCCTCGCCGTCATGCCCTTGTCGGCGGCGTTCTTCAACTTCCTCATTCCGCTGCAGATCGGGGCCCGTGACGTCGCCTTCCCGCGACTGAACGCGTTCTCGTACTGGATCTACCTGCTCGGCGGCATCTTCATCACGGTGCCGATCTTCTTCTCGGTGGCGCCGGATGGCGGCTGGTTCGGCTACGCGCCGCTGAGCACGAAGGCGTACTCGCCGCAGATCAACATGGATTTCTGGGTGCTCGGCCTCCAGATCCTCGGCATCTCGTCGCTCGCCGCCGGCTTCAACTTCATCACCACGATCATCAACATGCGGGCGCCCGGCATGTCGCTCATGCGCATGCCGATCTTCACGTGGATGTCGTTCGTGGTGCAGTTCCTGGTGGTGCTGGCGTTCCCGGTCATCACCATCGCGCTGGTGTTCCTGCAGTTCGACCGCTTCTTCGGCACGAACTTCTACACCGTTGCCAAGGGTGCCGACCCGCTGCTTTGGCAGCACCTGTTCTGGGTGTTCGGCCACCCCGAGGTGTACATCCTCATCCTGCCCGCCTTCGGCCTCGTGTCGGAGGTGCTGCCGACCTTCTCCCGCAAGCCGCTGTTCGGGTACCCGGTCATGGTGTACTCGGGCATCCTGATCGGCTTCCTCGGCTTCGGCGTCTGGGCCCACCACATGTTCTCGGTGGGCATGGGCCCGATCGCCGACTCGGTGTTCTCGCTGGCCACCATGCTCATCGCCATTCCGACGGGCGTGAAGATCTTCAACTGGATGGCCACCATGTGGGGCGGCCAGTTGCGCTTCACGGTGGCGATGAAGTTCGCGGTGGCCCTGGTGGGCATGTTCACGATCGGCGGCATCTCGGGCGTCATGCACTCCTCGCCGCCGGCCGACCTGCAGCAGACCGACACCTACTTCATCGTTGCGCACTTCCACTACGTGCTCTTCGGCGGTTCGGTGTTCGGCCTGTTCGCCGGCATGTACTACTATTTCCCGAAGATCACCGGCCGCTTCCTTTCGGAGAAGCTCGGCGAGTGGCACTTCTGGGTGTCGTTCCTCGGCATGAACCTCACGTTCTTCCCGATGCACTTCAGCGGCCTGCTTGGCATGCCGCGCCGCTACTACCAGTACGACGCGGGGCAGGGCTTCGAGCTGTTCAACATGCTCTCGTCCATCGGCACGCTGATCCTCATCATCGGCACGCTGTTCGGCCTGATCAACGTGTGGAAGAGCTGGAAGAGCGGCGCGCCGGCGTCGAGCAACCCGTGGGGCGGTGCCACCATCGAGTGGGCCATCCCGTCGCCGCCGCCCGACTACAACTTCGCCGAGCTGCCGCAGATCAAGTCGCGGTATCCGCTGTGGAACTTGAAGGACGGCGAGGAGCTGGTGCACGAGACGACGCACGAGGAGGAGAAGGGCCAGCGCATTCCCTCATCGCAGGAACTCGGCATCGTCATGCCGAACCCGTCGATCTGGCCGCTCATCACGGCGGCCGGGATCATGACGATGTTCTCCGGCCTCCTGTTTATGGACACGAGCACACCCACCGCCCTCGTCATCATGATCGGCGGCACGCTGTGCTGGGTCGGCGCCCTCTACAAGTGGCTGCTGACGCCGCTCGAGGATCACCACTGAGATGACTGCCACCACCGCTCCCGTTGCTCACGGTGACGGCCACGCCCACGGCGGCGGCCATCACCACACCTCCCTCGGGCTCGACAACCGCAAGATCGCCATTTGGACCTTCATCGGGTCCGAGTGCATGCTGTTCGCATCGCTGATCTCGACCTACCTCGTCTACAAGGGCCGTAGCCCCGCGGGGCCGTACCCGCACGAGACGTGGACGAATCCGGCCACCGGCGAGGTGTTCAAGCCGATCCTGAACATCCCGGTCACGAGCGCCTCGACCTTCGTGCTGCTGATGTCGTCGCTGGCCATGGTGCTCGCCTTGGCAGCCGTGCAGAACAAGCACCTCCCCAAACGCACCTTGGGTGAGAAGATCCTCGGCAGCTCCAAGCTCTGGTTGTGGGCCACCTGCCTGCTCGGCATCGTGTTCCTGGGATGCCAGGCCTACGAGTTCACGTCGTTCGTCCACGAGGGACTCAGCATCCGGACGAACCTGTTCGGCTCGAGCTTCTTCACGCTCACGGGCTTCCACGGTGCCCACGTCACGGCCGGTGTGCTGTGGCTGTTCACGCTGCTGGCCATCGATTACAAGCGCGGCCTCGGCCCCAAGGACGCGCTGCTCGTGGACATCGCGGCGCTGTACTGGCACTTCGTCGACGTCGTGTGGATCGTGATCTTCACGCTCATCTACCTGATCAAGTGAGGCGGTGATGGCAGACCATGCTCCCGCGGCGCCCGGCGCCCACAGCGAGGATCACCACCCGGGGTGGTCGACCTACTGGAAGATCGCCCTCATCCTGACCGTCATCACGGCCATCGAAGTGTCGGCGTACTACATCCCGGCGTGGGAGAACAGCTGGATATACGTGCCCAGCATGCTCTTCATGTCGACGATCAAGTTCGTGCTGGTGGTCATGTACTACATGCACCTCAAGTACGATCACAAACTGTTCCGCGCCCTCTTCACGGGCCCGCTGATCGTGGCCAGCCTGACGCTGATCGGGCTGCTCTTCCTGTTCAGCAAACTCGTCATCCGGCTCGGCCTGCTCAGTTGAGCAGCGTGACGGCCTGATGGCCACCGGTGCCCAGTCGCCCGTTTTGCCGGGGCGGCTGGGCACTTTTTCAGGTCGCCGGCCGCCGGCTCGTGGGGGCGGTCACTGGAGACCGCGCCCCGACCAGGACACCTTTCAGTATGATCGCGATGCTGCTCCATCCCGTTGCCACGCTGTCGCTGCGCGAGTTCTCGGTGCACCCGAGCACCGCCATCGGGATCGCGGCGTTCGGTGCCGCCTACATCTGGCGCGTCCGGCAGGGGCCGGCACCGGCGGACCGGTTTCCCGTCACGGTCACCGCCGAGACGGCCGACACGGCGCAGCTCGATGCAGCCGCGGCGCCAGCCGGTCCGACCACGAGCCAGCGCCTGGCCTTCTTCACGGCGTTGCTGCTGCTGTTCGGCACGCTCAACGGGCCGCTGCACGATCTCAGCGATTTCTATCTGTTCAGCGGGCACATGGTGCAGCACCTGATCCTCACACTGGTGGTGCCGCCGCTGATGGTGTACGGCACGCCGGGGTGGATGCTGCGGCCGCTGCTGCGCCGGGCGCCGCTGTTCGCGGCCGCACGGACGGTCACCCGCATCACGTGGTGCTTCGTGCTGTTCAACGTGGTGCTGGCCTTCTGGCACCTGCCGCCCATGTACAACCTGGCGTTGGCGAACCATGCGGTGCACATCCTGCAGCACCTCATGTTCATCGCCGCGTCGGTGCTCATGTGGTGGCCGCTCATGTCGCCGTTGCCCGAACTGCCGCGGGCGGCGTATCCGGTGCAGATGCTCTATTGCTTCCTGATGGTCATCCCGATGTCGATCATCTCGATCTACATCGCCATGGCCGACACGCTGCTCTATCCGGCGTATGCCGCTGCCCCGCGCATCCTCGGCATCACGCCCATGCAGGACCAGCAGTACGGCGGGTTGATCATGTGGATCCCCGGCGGCGTCTTCTTCTACGCGGTGATGACGGTGGTGTTCTTCAAGTGGTCGAACCGCGGTGAGGACGACGAAGCCAGCGCGCAGGTGGGCTGGGTACCGAGCGTGAGCCGCTGATGGACACCCGCTGATGACGGGACGCAAAGACCGCGGTCCCCGCAGCCCGAAGCCCGAGGGGCGTCCGCCGCGCGACGCGCGTGGCGCACGGCCGGCACGACCGGTACGACCGGCCGCCTCGACGCCGCCCTCATCGCCGCCGTCCGCGCCGGCGCGTGGCGTGGTGCGGGTCACGCGCATCCTCGATGCGCCGGCGAGTTCGGTATTCCGCGCGCTGAACGATCCGGCTCGGCGCGGCTGGTCGCCGGAGCCGCTGTATCGGGTGGTGAGTGCGTTGGCGCCGCGGTTCGTGCGGCTCGCCCTCCCCGATGGTTCACAGGTGAGCGTGGCGATCGACCGGCAGGGCAATGTGCGCTGCAGCGTGACGGTGGAGCAGAGCGGGCTGCCGACGAGTCTGCCGGCCGACGTGGCCTACGGCCGCTGGAAGGGCGCGCTGGCGGCGCTCGCCGAGCAGCTCGACGCCGAGTGGGACTGAAGGCGGCGCGCGCCGACGTCCAGTCCCACCGGATGCGTCACCCGTCGGTGGCGCCGGCGAGCACGGCGCCCACGCGCCGAGGCAGTGCCGGATGCTGGCGCCACATGTACCAACCCATCACGCCGGCGGCGATGATGTTGGCGAGGAACACCTGCAGCCACGACAGCTTACCGTAGCTGCCCTCGGCGAGCACGGCGGTCCAGCCCACCCAGCCCACCTCGAACACTACGAACAGCCCGGCGAACCCGATCAGCGCCGACGGTGCCGACTCCGCTTTGTCGACGATCCAGGCGAAGCCCAGGCCGACGACCATGAACGCGGCGAAGTGGAACAGCGTATAGCTCAGGAAGGCGCCGGCGGCGCTGGGGGGGACGTCGCGAAGAAACAGCGACGCGAGCGAGGTGCCGAGCATGATGGGGGTGGCGAGGAGTTCGCCTCGCAGCAGATCGACGATCGCGAACCAGACGGCGATCACGAGCGCCCCGATCAGCCCTGCGGAGATTCCTTCACGAACGACCTTCTGTGACGCGGACATGGCCTGCCTCCCCTTCGTGAGGTGGATTCGGAGTCGTTCCGGTGTCCTGCCGGGGGGTGGCCCCTCGACAAACCTCGCGGACGCGGACACACTCCGGGAATATACCCCGCGCCGGACGAATGCGTCGCTCTCCGTCCCTGCTGACCTCTTCGCCGCCATGACCAGCCAACCTCGTCCATACCTCGCCACCACGCGCCCGGCACTCGTCCCTCTCGCTCTGCTCGCCGCCGCGTGCGCTGATGGTGGCCGTGCCGCCAAGGCTGCGGCAGACTCGGCTGCACTCGCGGCGGGTCCGACCTGCGTGAGCCCCGACACCACGCCGGTCGGGCTCGCCGTGCGCGCGTTCATCACCGAGGCGATGCCGACGCCGCAGCGCTACCTGAGCGCCGCCGGCACCGACTCCGCCGTGCCCGACGACGGCTTCAAGGTAATGCAGGAGAAGGGGCCCACCTACTTCTACAGCAGCGATCCCAAGGCGCAGGCGCAGATCAAGGAGAAGCTGGCGTCGGTGGGGCCGTATGCCTCGATGCTGGTGGTGTATCGCGGCAAGACGGAAGCCGACAACGGCAACACCGTGACCGTCTCGCTGGGTGGGCACTACGTGGGCGGTGAGCACGACGGCAAGGAGGCGCCGACGCGCCAGATCACCGTGCGCTGCGATACCAGCGGCTGGCGGCTGGCCGATACGGTGGCCACCCGGAGCCCGTGACGGCCGAGGCGTTGCGTCCGAGTGAGGCAGGAGGGCGCCCGGAGCGCCTCCTGTCGCTCGACGTCTTTCGCGGTATGACCGTCGCCGGCATGCTGCTGGTGAACAATCCCGGTTCCTGGTCGGCGATCTATCCGCCGCTGGCGCATGCGCCGTGGCACGGATGGACGCCGACGGACCTGATCTTTCCGTTCTTCCTGTTCATCGTCGGCATCACGACCGAACTCTCGCTCCGGGCGCGTCGCGCCCGTGGCGACGACGAGCGGGCGATTCTGCTGCAGATCCTGCGCCGTGGGGCGCTGATCTTCCTCTTCGGCTTTCTGCTCTCGGGCTTTCCGTTCTTCACGTGGCCGCCGGCGCTCGAGGGGGCGAGCTTCGCGGAGCGGGTGGTTCACCGCGTGGAGCACTGGCGCATCATGGGTGTCCTGCAGCGCATCGGGCTCGCCTATCTGGGCGGGGCGCTGCTCACGTGGCGCACCTCGCTCCGCCAGCAGGCGGGCATCGTGGTGGCGCTGCTTCTGGGCTACTGGGCGGTGATGACGCTCGTGCCCGTGCCGGACACCGGTGTTCCCGGGCGCTTCGTGCTCGACCAGCCTGGCGCCCTGCTCAGCGCCTGGGTCGACCGCACCGTGTTCGGCGTGAACCATCTCTGGGTGGGCGGCAAGACCTGGGACCCGGAAGGGCTGCTCAGCACCGTGCCGGCCATCGGCACTATGATGCTGGGGACTTTCGCCGGCCAGTGGATCGCGCAGCCGCACCGTCCGCTCACCGATCGGCTGGCCGGCCTGTTCGCCGTGGGCGCCCTGGCCATGATGCTGGGGCTCATGTGGCACTGGGTGTTCCCCATCAACAAGAGTCTCTGGACCAGCTCCTACGTGGTGTTCACGGCGGGCACCGGCGCGGTGGCGCTGGCCACCTGCATGTGGGTCATCGACGTGCTGCAGGTGCGACGCTGGACATTCCCGTTCGTCATTTATGGGATCAATCCGATGCTGGCGTTCCTCGGTTCGGGGGTGATGGCGCGCGCCATCGCCTCGCTGTGGACCTGGCCGACGGAGTCCGGAACCCGTCTCTCTGCTCAGGGGTTCCTGTACCGGACGTTGTACGCCTCATGGCTTCCGCCGCAGGAAGCGTCCTTTGCCTACGCCGTCAGCTTCGTCACCCTCTGGTTCCTGATGCTTTGGGTGGCCTGGAAGCGCGGATTCGTTCTCAAGGTCTGACGTCATGCTCCGTAGCGCCGCCGTTTCCCGTCGTGCCCGTGGTCTCGCCGCGCTCGCGGTGCTGTGCGTGGTGCCCTCGTCGCTGCCGGCCTTGCCGGTCGCGGCCGTTGCGCCGTCCGCCCTCCTCCAGGCCACCCGCACGCGCCCGCCGGCGCGCGGCGCCGCCGCCACCACGCGCTCGAAGCGGGCTACCACCACCAAGAAGCGGCGGGCCGCGGCGCCCATCGTGCCCGTGCTGCGCCACACGGTGCCGCGCGGGGCCGATGCCCTCACGGCCGATCTGGCGACGCTGCTCGGCAGCCGCACCCGCAACGGCGATTGGGGGGCGCTCGTGGTCAGCCTCTCCCGTGGCGATACGCTGTTCGCGCGGGGCGCCGATGCGCCGCTGGTGCCGGCCAGCACCATGAAGCTCTTCACCGCCGCCCTCGCCCTCGACCGGCTGGGTCCCGAGCACACCTTCAGCACCGACGTGCTGCGCGACGGCACCGTCGATGCGGCCGGTGTGCTCACGGGGAATCTCGTGCTGCGCGGCGACGGCGATCCGTCGCTGTCCCCACGCTTCGTGCGCGGGGGCCCCAATGCGGCCATGACGTTGCTGGCCCAGTTCACCGCCGGCGCGGGGATCAAGCGGGTGACCGGCGATCTGATCGCCGACGCCACCGCGTTCGAATCGCGCCGCATTCCCGACGGTTGGCTGTCGCGATACGCCGGCGCCGGGTACGCGGCACCCTTCTCGGCGCTGTCGCTCAACGAGAACATCGTGATCGTGGGGGTCACGCCGGGGCAGACCGGCGGCGGTGCCGAGGTGTTCCTCGAGCCAGCCACGCACGGCCTGACGATCACGAATACGGTGCGTACGGTGGCCGGGAGCGGGTCGCGCATCAGCGCGCGGCGCGTGGGCGACGACAAGGTCGTCGTGTCGGGCACCGTCGGCACCCGCAGCGGAACGGCGCGCTACCAGTTGGTGGTGGGCGACCCGGTGACGTTCACGGCCGGTGCCTTTCTGACCGCGCTCGCGGCCCAGGGCGTGACCGTCGAAGGGGACATCCGCATCGGACGGGCACCGGACAACGCCATGGTGGTCACGAGTCTGCCGTCGCCGCCGCTGGCGCGACTGGTGTCGGTGATGAACCGGGAAAGCATCAACATCTTCGCCGAGATGCTGTACCGCAACGCGGCCCGTGGCCGTGACAAGCAGACGATCGGCTCGGCGGAAACGGCGGGCGCGATGCTGCGCGATTTCATGGTGCGCGAGGTGGGGGCGCCCGCCGATGCGGTGACGGCCACCGACGGCAGTGGGCTGTCGGTGCTGGATCGGGTCACGCCGCGCGCGCTGGTGGCGCTGCTCGATCATGCGCACCGTGCGCCGTGGGGCAGTGCCTTCCACGCCTCGTTGCCGGTGGCCGGCGAATCGGAGCTGCTGCGTCACCGCATGCGGGCCACGCCGGCGCAGGGCAACCTGCACGCCAAGACGGGCACGACGAACGACGTGATCGGCCTGTCGGGATACGTGACAGCCGAGAATGGCGAGATCCTGGCGTTTGCGTTCCTGTACAACGGCAAGGACCGCTGGCACGCGCGCGAGACGATCGACGCGATGGGGCCGACGATGGCGGCGTTCAGTCGGGATTGACGTGGGGGCGGGGCGGGGCGGCGCGAGCCAACGGGCGCGAGCTAGACAGCGCGAGCTAGACAGCGCGAGCTGGACAGCGCGAGCTAGACAGCGCGAGCTAGACAGCGCGAGCTAGGGAAACTCCGAACAGATAGGAATCGCGGGCGGTGTGGATAAAGATGCGGGTCAGCGGGCGCCGAGAGGTGCTTAAGACACGGCGTGCACGGCTGGTCGCGCCCCGTTCACGGGGCGACATCGGCCCATTTCGGCCGATCTCGGCGCACGCGCCGACACTACGTGCCCTGCGGCCGTAATCGGTGCCGCAGCCGGAAGAGATTGGCGAGGGTACAAAGGGCGTAGACGCGCGCCGCATTCTTGGCGAGCCCCCGGTAGCGCACCGTTGTAAAGCCCCACAGCCGCTTGATGGTGTGAAACGGATGCTCGACCATGGCGCGAATGCGCGACCGGGGGCTATTGATCGCATCCCAGTCGTCCGTCCGCTTGCCACTCTTGTTGACCAAGTACCGGCCGCCGCTGAGCGCCCACTGCCGTCTATCCTCGGCCTTGTAGTAGGCCTTGTCGCCATGCAGCGTCGTCTCCTGGCCGTGCAGCAAGTGGGGCAACTGGGTGATATCGGCCGTGGCCGCGTCGGTCGTGGTGATCGTGTGGATCACGCCGCGACGATCCGTGCCCACGTGCACCTTCATGCCGAAGTACCACTGGTTGCCCTTGTTCGTCTGCCGCATCTCGGGATCGCGGGTCTTCGTGGCATTCTTCGTCGAGCTGGGCGCGCCAATGATGGTCGCATCAACGATGGTACCGGCCTTCAACAGGAGCTTCCGCTCCTCGAGCCGCGCCTTCACCGCGTCGAACATCCGCGCCGTGAGCTGATGCGCTTCGAGGAGATGCCGGAACTTGCAGATGGTGGTCTCGTCGGGCACCGTGTCGTGCAGCAGATCCATCTGGGCGAAGCGGCGCATCGACTCTGAATCGTAGAGCAGGTCTTCCGCCTGCGGATCCGAGAGGTTGACCCACTGCTGGAGGAAGTACATCCGGCGCATGGTCGCCATCAGCAGGGGGCGGCGGCCACGTCCCGCTTTCGGAGAGTGTGGCGCCACCAGCGCTT
Source organism: Gemmatimonas sp. (assembly GCA_040379205.1). Lineage (GTDB taxonomy): Bacteria > Gemmatimonadota > Gemmatimonadetes > Gemmatimonadales > Gemmatimonadaceae > Gemmatimonas. The sequence continues at coordinate 7,108 of JBEILM010000039.1, read as the reverse complement.
CGACCGTCGCCCACGGCATCACCGGATCCATCTCGGTGAGAAACTGCTCGCGGCGGGTCGTGCGCCGCTTGTTCGAGCGAATCGCATCCGCAAACGTGCGCTGCTCGGTCATCCGGTGGCTCCGACAGAAGGGGAATTCTTGCGCGCCAATATTGCGATTTTCCCTCCCGAACGCACTGCTTAATCAGAGATTCCCTAGGTCTTTATGGGTTGTTGTCAGGTGGCATGCTTGTCGCACTTGGAAACCTGCTCAGTCGGCGGCCTTGAGCGATCAGCGACAAACAACGGCCCGCCCCGAACTTTCGGAGCGGGCCGTTGTGCATCGGGTGTGACCGTTATTGGTCCGTATCCAGCATCGCCTTGATCTGGTCCCGCGCATCCTGCAGGTGCGCGCGCGACGTACGATCACCGGTACGGCCGATGGCCGCTGCCAGCTCCCGGTCGAGCACGCGCATCTCATCCTTGAGCAGCGGACGGAAGTCGCGCGTGCTGGTCACACCGCCCCCGAGCAGCTGCGCAAGCACGGCGTCCTGGGCGTTCGGCGCCGGCGGCTTGATCTTGCTCGCCATGGCCTCGAGATAGGTGGACTGCAGCCGACGCCGGTAGGCATCGATCGGCTCGCCGGCATAGATCTCGCGCCACAGCCCGCGGCGCAGGTCGGTCAGCATCTCGCCCAGTGAGTACACGGCAGCCTTGTTCGGCGCCGTGGCCTCGATCTCCACCAGGCGTTGCAGCTTGGTGTTGTTCACGAGGCTGGAGAGGGCCCGCGCCTGCGCGCCGGTGATGCGGTTGATGTTACCCTCACTTTCGAGCTTGCGGAGCACTGGTACGTCGATGAGGTACTTCGGCGTCATGAACACCTGATCATTCAGGAACTGCATGGCGGCCTTCTGGCGCGCGCGCGGCACCGGCATCCACACCGGCCCGCCCTGGCTGATCGCCTTTTCCTGCTTGTCGGACCCGCCCACGATCTTGGTCACGTGGTTGGCCTCCGTGCCCCACTGGCCCACAATCGCACCGTACGTCGCACGCAACAGCGAGTAATCGGCGGTGTTGTCGGCGGTGGCCGCCGGCTCCATGAGCTTCATGACGCGGGCGATGTTCTTGAACCCGAGCGCCGTGGCCCGCACGGCATCGGCATCACCGATCGCTTCCGACTGCTCGCCCGGGTCGGCGCCACCGGCCCCGGCATCGCTCGCGAAGCGATACCACGGGATGCTGTCCTGCATGCGGGCCCACGCATCGAGGGTCTTCTTCTCGTCTTCCGGCGACTTGGCGCTCGGGATGGGCTTGTACCCCCACATCACGGCGTACTTGTCGTACGGGCCGACCTTGGGCACGAGGTCGCCGAGGGCAATGCCGTCCTCGGGCTGCGCGATGTAGTTGAACCGGGCGTAGTCCATGATGCTTGGCGAGTGCCCCATCTTGGCCACCCACGACTTGCTGCGGATGGAGTCGACGGGGTACATCGAGCTGCCCTTGAAGTTGTGCGGGAAGCCGAGCGTGTGTCCCACCTCGTGGGCGACCACGAACTGCACCAGGCGCCCCATGAGGGTGTCGGGGAACGGGAACTTCTGGGCCCGCTTGTCGAGGTGCCCGACCTGCGTGAAGTACCAGTTGCGCTGCAGGTCCATGATGTTGTGGTACATCTGGACGTCGGCATCGATGATTTCGCCGGTGCGCGGGTCGGTCGTGCTCGGGCCGACCGCGTTCGCCACGGGGGAGGGTAGCCAGCGCACCATCGCCACGCTCGCGTCCTCACCGGAGAAGTCGGGATCGTTCGGCGCGTCGGCGGCCACGATCCCCTTGCTGAAGCCCGCCATCTCGAACGCCGACTGCCACTCCTCGATCCCGGCCTTCACGAACGGCACGAGCCACTTCGGCGTGGCCGGGTCGACGTAGTAGGTGATGGGCTTCTTCGGCGCGCAGAGGTCGCCCACCTTGCGCTCCGAGCACTCGAGGCGCCAGCGCGCGATGTAGCGACGCGGCAGCACACGCTGCTCGGGGGAGCCGAAATCCTGCTTGAACTCGCCGAAGTAGCCGACGCGCGGGTCGAGGAGGCGCGGCTGCATCGGTTCGTCGGGGAGGCGCACCAGCGAGAAGGTGTACGCCTCGGTGGTGGCCTGCGCGCCGCCGCCGAAACCCGGAATGGGGATGGGAAGGCCCGGCAGCCCGCCTGCACCCTGCGGCGTGAACGTCTGCACGGCGGTCACGTTCACGTTGCGGCTGAAGGCGCTGAACTTCTCGATGTACGAGCGGTTCGCGTCGACGGTGGCGCGACGGCCGTTGGCGGTGAACTCCTGCACGCCGCCGGTGAACATGCGCGTCACTTCGATGACCGGCGTACTGTCCTTGCCGTAGGCTTCGACGTTGAGGGCGGCGATGATCGGGTAGAACTCGATCAGCGACATGGCGCGGCGCGTCTGCTGCAGCGAGTCGGTGGCGACGCTGCCGAAGTTGATGTCGCGCACGAGCACGCGGTTGTCACGGCGCTCGAACCGGATGACGCGATCGGGGCCCAGCGTGCCACTCAGGCCGATCCCGGCCGGCGTACCGGCGAGCACGCTGGTGATGACGAAATCCTTGCCGAGCTGCGAGGTGGGGATTTCGAAGTAGAGGCGCGAGCCCACCTGATGCACGTCGAACACGCCCTTCTTGCTCTTGGCGCGGGGCGTGATGACGGTGGCGTAGGGGCGCGGGTTGGGCTCCCCCTGACCACCGAGGGCGCCGGCGAGCGCTCCGAGGTTGGGGACGCCACCGGCGGGGGGCTGGCCGGGGGTCGGTTGGCCCGGGGTGGGCTGCCCGGGGGTCGGCTGCCCGGGGGTCGGCTGCCCAGGCGTCGGCTGCCCAGACGTCGGCGCATTTCCGCCCGGACGGGCGGCGTTGTTGGCGGGGCGGTTGGCGGGCGTCGGGGCCGGCGCCGGCTTCTTGGCCGGCTGGCAGGCGGCGAGCGCAAGTCCGGCCACCGCGAGCGGCAGGATACGGAAACGCATTGAACCTGACGGGAGGAAGGATTGATCTCCGCCGGATGGCGGGTTCCTCAGTCTAGGCGGGTGCGGTGCGCGGCGGAACCACACCTAGCACGAAAGCGGGGCGGCCGCACCGGCGACCGCCCCGCACCCTGCCCCCTGTCGGTCCGCCGTTACGGCGTCTCGCCGCGCACCGTGATCGTGTAGGTCAGCGAGGTCTCGCCGGCCGTGTAGACGATGCGATACCGACCAGCGGCCGACGTGAGGGCAAACGGGACCCGCACCGTGCCCGCGTCGTCCGCCTGCACCGCGATGGACGTGGCGGCATCTTCGGCGTCGCCCTCGTAGATGGCCAGCTTGATGGTCCCGCCGATGGCCGTGTTGCGGTAGGCGTCGAAGACGCGCACCGGCGCGCCATGGAACGCAGCGTCCACCATCACCGTGTCCGACTGCATCGCCAGCGCCTCGAGGCCGGCCGCTTCACCCGCGATCACACGCACCGCAAACGTGGCGTCCACCCCGTTCGCCGTGGCCTTGGCCGTGGCGTACCCCGAACGCTTGCCCGCCGTGAACGTGGTGCGCGCGATGCCGCGCTCGTCAGTCGTGCTGGTCTGCCGCGCCAGGGCACCGCCGGTCGCCGACCAGGTCACCGCGACGCCGCTGAGGGGCGCGCCGGACGCCGACGTGAACTGCACGGCGAGCGTATCCGTCGCCTCGGCGCCGACCGTGGCCTCCTGCCCGTCGCCGCTCACTATCACGGCGCGAGGCGCCTCGACAGCCGGGGCCTCGGGCGCCGAAGGGGACGGGGAATCGGAGCAGGCTGTGGCGGCCAGCAGCAGGAGCACGGAGAGGGACGGCAGGGCAGTGCGCATGAGGAGGTATCGGGAAAGGGACACGACAGCGACGAATTCCTACACCTATTTGTTTCGTCCCTTTCTGTGGCAACTTGAGTCACAAATCGCCCGCTTGTCACCTCGTCGCCCGTGTTCGTCACAGAAAAACGCGTCGGCGTGCCGTGGCACGCGCACCGGTGGCCCGATCGTCACCGACTCGGCCGGTACGCCATGGCGCGCCGGCCGCCGCCCGCGAAAAAGGGGGGAAGGGCGCCTGGCCCTTCCCCCCTTGCGCCGTTCCGCGGCGGTTGCGTGGTGGAACCCGTGCTACCGGTCGCCGTCGAGCATGCGCTTGATCTGGTCCCGCGCATCCTCGAGGTGCGCCTTGCTCATGCGATCACCCGTCTTGGCGATGGCCGCCACGAGGTCCGCATCGAGGGCCCGCATCTCGGCCTTGAGGATCGGGCGGAAATCCGCCGTCCCCACCGGAGCCGCCTGACCACCGCGGCCGCCGCCCGGGGCCTGCGGTGCGGCCGACGCGGCGGGCGGATTGATCTTGCCGGCCATGGCCTCGAGATACACCCGCTGCAGGCGACGACGGAAGGCATCGATCGGCGCGCCGGTCCGGATCTCCTGCCAGAGCCCCTCGCGCAGGTCGGCGAGCATGTCGGCCACCGGATACGCCTCGTTCTTCGGCGCCAGCGCCTCGAACTCCAGCATGCGCTGCAAACGATCGTTGCTCACCACGCTGGCCAGCGAGCGAGCCTGGGCATTGCCCACGCGATTGAGGCTGCCGCTTGCCTCGATCTTGCGCAGGATGTTCTGGTCGAGCAACCACGATGGCGTCGTGTAGGCGTTGTCGAGCAGGAACCGGAGTGCCTCCTTCTGGCGCGCCGGCTCGACCGGGCGGTACACGGCGCCCGACTGCCCGACGTACTTCTCCTGCTTGTACTGGCCGCCGATGATGCGCGCCACGTGCCCCATCTCGGTGGCCCACTGGCCCACCGTGCGGCCGTAGAGCTCCTCGAGATCGTCGTAGGTCGTACCCTCCTTCCACGCGGCGGCCCGTTCGAGCATCGCCATGGTGCGCTTGAGATTCTTCACGCCGAGGGTCGTGGCGGCCACCGCGTCGGCATCACCGACCGCTTCCGACTGCTCACCCGGATCGGGGCCGGCCGCGCCGTTGTCGCCGCTGAAGCGATACCACGGAATGCTGTCCTGCAGGCGCGCCCACTTGTCGAGCGTCGGCTTCTCGTCGTCCGGGGTCTTCGCGTTCGGGATGGGGGTGTAGCCCCACATCACGGCGTACTTGTCATACGGCCCGACCTTCGGGATGAGGTCGTCGAGGTCGATGTTGTCCTCGGGCTGCGCGACGTAGTTGAAGCGCGAGTAGTCCATGAGCGTGGGCGTGTGGCCCATCTTCTTCACCCACGTGCGGCTGCGCACCGAGTCCACGAGGTACATGGAGCTGGCCTTGAAGTTGTGCGGAAAGCCGAGCGTGTGCCCAACTTCGTGCGCCGTGACGTACTCGACGAGACGCCCCATGAGCGTGTCGGGGAACGGCAGCTTCTGGGCGCGCTTGTCGAGGTGCCCCACCTGCGTGAAGTACCACGACCGGTTGAGGTTCATCACGTTGAGATACGTCTGCACATCGGCATCGATGATTTCGCCGGTGCGCGGGTCACGGAGCGACGGGCCCACGGCGTTCTCGGTGGCACTGGGGAGCCAGCGCACCATGGCGACGGTCGCGTCTTCGCCCGAGAAATCGGGATCGTTGGCCGGCGGCTCGGCGGCGACGATGCCCTTGTGGAAGCCGGCGGCTTCGAAGGCCACCTGCCAATCCTCGATGCCCTTGCGAATCCACGGCTTGATCCACGCCGGCGTGGCGGGATCGAGGTAGTACGTGATCGGCTTCTTTGGCACGCAGAGATTGCCGACCTTCTTGTCGCTGCACTCGAGGCGCCAGCGGCCGATGAAGCGCCGGGTCTCGACGCGCTGCGTGGCGCCGCTGAAATCGCGCTGGGTCACGCCGAAGTAGCCCACGCGCTCATCGAGCAGCCGCGGCTTCATGGGCACGTCGGGCAGCTTGGCGATGGAGAAGGTGTATTTCTCAGTCGTGGGCGCCGTGCTTGCGGCCGCCCCCGGGAAACCACCGCCGCCGCCACCGGGCGCGCCGCCCTGCGGGGTGAAGCTCTGCACGGCGGTGACGTTCACGTTGCGTGAGTAGGCGGCGAAGCGCTCGATGTACGACCGGGCTGCATCGACCTGCGCGCGCCGGCCGAGTGCCGTGTACTCCGGCACGCCGCCGGTGAACATGCGCGTCACTTCCACCACGGCCGAGCTGTCGGGTCCGTAGGCTTCGACGTTGAGCGCGGCGAGAATGCGGGTGACGCCGATCAACTCGGCGGCGAGCCGTTGCGACGACGCCGTGTCGGCAATGACATCGCGGTACGAGGCCTCCCGCACGAAGATCCGATGGTCGCGCCGCTCGAAGCGCACGAGGTTGTTGCCGCCCTGCGTACCGCGGATGCCGATTTCGTCCGGCGTGCCGGCGAGCGTGGTGACGATGACGTAGTCCCTGCCCAGTTCGGCGCGCGGGATCTCGAAGAACAGCCGGCTGCCGACCTGGTGGACCTTGAAGACCCCGGTCTTGGTGACGGCGCGCGGCGTGATGACGGTGCCGTACGGGCGCGGTTGCGGGTCCTGCTGACCGGCGCCGCCTTGGCCGCCCTGGGCTGTGGCGCCTTGGCCGAATCCGGCCCCCGGGGCGCCGGCCGGGCGTCCCGCGCCGGGGGTCGGGGCGCCGCTGGGCGCCGTCGTGGGCGCCGTCGTGGGAGCCGGCGTGGGCGCGGGGGCGGGCGCCGGCTTGGGCGCGCAGGCGCCGAGCACGAGGCCGGCGGTCGCGAGCGTGAGGGAACCGTTTCGCATGAACTCTGACGGTGGGGGGACAGCCGCCCGGCGCACGAGCGCGGCGGGCACGTCAGGCTAACGCATCAGCCCTGCCGGGTGCTGTCGGGCCCCCGCACTCGTCGTCTGGCCACGGTCGCCCCCCGTGCCTCCGTCCTCCGTGGTCTCCGATGGGCTGTTGGCCTGTGGCATCACGCACGTTCCACCGGTGCGTGCACTCCCGAGTCGCCAGAAACAGCCCGTCGGGGTTCGCGGAGGACGGAGTTGAGATGAGAAAGGCCTTCCCCCGGCTGGTCACGGCGTCGCACACTTTTCGGTACGCGCCACAGTAGACCACTTACGCGGGCCGCGAGGCCCTATGACCGGGGGTCGGCCATGTCTCACTCGTCAGAAGTGACG